>CAXUOA010000009.1:0-28265 GCA_964252625.1 uncultured Acetobacteraceae bacterium
CAGGTCGATATCGTTTATCTTGGCGCTGACGATCAGGCTGTACATCACGGCTGCGCGCTTCCACGACGATCATGCGCGCGTGCAGGGCGTCGATAGGCCTGCCGTTGGCAATTGCATTCACTAGTCGCTCCAGCTAAGTGCGAATGCGGCTAAGCTCCACTTGCTTAAAATCCTGGTCGCCCGAGACTCCGCCTGGATCCGGTTCAACTCGGCGGCAAATGCGGACCTGGTGCCCGGACGGCGTTTGCAAAGCAGTTGTCACCAATGTCTTGGCGGGCCTGCGCTAGGCTCTTGCTGGCGATGAAGATCACCGTGTTGGGCGATCCATAGAAGCCGTAATCGCGTGCATCGTCACCGGTGCTACGCTCGCCGGAGACGTCGGCCGTCCAGGACTCTCGGACGTGTTCGACCCAGAACGCATCGAGCGTGACGACAAGGGTGATGGTGCCGGGCTTGATGAGGTCTGCGACTCCGCGGTGGCGGTAACCAGGGCTGCTGCAAACACAACCGAGGCGGCCAGGTGCGCAGGGTCGGTGATTCTGTCTGGCCCGTCGGCAGGTGCCGCCTCGTCTTCATCCGCCGCGAGCGGTGCGCTGGCCGGGTCTGGTTCGATCGGCGCCAGCATCGTTGCTTATTCCTCTTGGTTTGTGTTTCCTTGCTTTCATGCTCGACTCCATAACCAACCCACGTACTGGCGGCCGGATTGCCGATGTGCGGGAGACATCGCTCGCGGAGATCAATGCCGCCGTGCAGGATGCAGTTGCGGCCTCGACCCGCTGGTCGCGCACCACGGCCGCAGAGCGCGCTTTGCTGTTGTTGCGGCTGGCGGACGTGATAGACGCGGAAGCAGAGGCTTATGCCGATCTGGAGTCGGCGAATTGCGGTAAGCCACGGCACCTGTTCCTGCGCGACGAGCTACCGGCCATCGTCGATTGTTTACGCTTCTTTGCCGGCGCGGTGCGTTGCATGCAGGGGCCTATTGCCGGTGAATACCTGCCCGGCCACACCTCTATGCTGCGGCGGGATCCGGTGGGCGTGGTGGCCTCCATCGCGCCGTGGAACTATCCGCTGATGATGGCGGTCTGGAAGTGCGCGCCGGCTTTGGCGGCCGGCAACACCGTCCTTCTAAAACCGTCCGAGTTAACTCCGATGACGACCATGAAACTAGCCGAGCAGGCAGCCGGCATTTTGCCGCCCGGCGTGCTAGGTGTGGTTCTAGGGCGAGGCGAGACGACGGGCAGCCATCTCATCAATCATCGCGACGTGGCAATGGTTTCCGTCACAGGTGACATTGGCACCGGCCGGCATGTATTGGACGCAGCGCGCAGTACGATAAAGCGCACGCATTTGGAACTTGGCGGCAAGGCCCCGGTGATACTGCTGGCGGATGCGGATGTGACCTCGGCGGTGGATGGCATACGCAGCTTTGGCTTCTACAACGCGGGCCAGGACTGCACGGCAGCGTGCAGAATCTACTGCCACACCAGCATCTACGAGCGCTTTGTTGCCGATCTTGCTCAGTCGGTTGCAAGTTTGCGTTACAACGAAGCCGACGACTCGCTGAATGATCTCGGCCCGCTGATCTCCGAACGCCAGCGTGTACGCGTGACAGGGTTCGTGGCGCGTGCGGCGGCGTTGCCGCATGTCAGCGTCGTGACCGGTGGTAGCGCCCTGGACGGTCCGGGCTTCTTCTTCGAGCCGACGGTGATCGCCGGCGCGCGGCAGGAAGACGAGATCGTCTGCCGCGAGGTGTTCGGGCCTGTCGTGTCTGTCACACGGTTCGACGACATCGAAGAGGTGATCGGCTGGGCCAACGACTCCGATTATGGCCTGGCGTCTTCAGTCTGGTCCGCTGACGTGTCGCGCGCGATGCAGGTCGCGTCGCGGCTGCGCTATGGCTGCACGTGGGTGAACACGCATTTCATGCTGGCGAGCGAAATGCCGCATGGCGGCTTGCGGCATTCGGGTTATGGCAAGGACCTGAGCATGCTGTCGTTGGAAGACTATACGGTGGCGCGGCACGTCATGGTCCGGCTTTAATATCGAAATGGCTGCTCGCCTTGCATTCCCTGAAGAGACGCGCGATGCCGGCGCCTGACGCTGACGACCAGCGCCTGCTGGCGCTCGGCTACACCGCGCAATTCGAGCGCACGATGTCGCTGTGGCAAAACTTCGCTCTCGGCTTCACCTATCTCTCGCCGGTGGTGGGCGTGTATTCGGTGTTTGCTGTCGGCATGCAGGCAGGTGGCCCGCCGATGATCTAGTGGTACGTGATCGCAGCGCTGGGCCAATTCCTTGTCTGCCTCACGTTCTGCGAGGTGGTCTCGCAATTTCCCATTTCCGGCGGATTATATCCGTGGGCACGGCGCCTGGTGGGCCGGGGCTGGGCGTGGATGGCGGGCTGGCTGTATGGCTGGGCGCTATTTACCAGCATCGCCGCCGTGGCGGCCGGGGCGACGCCGTTCATCGCACCATTGCTGGGGTTCACGGCCACGCCGGGCATCACGGCGGCTTTGGCGATCACGCTGGTCGTGGCGGCGACGCTGATCAATTTGGCCGGCACGCGCGTGCTTGCCCGCGTGGCGATGTTCGGGTTCGTGTGCGAGATCGCTGGCGCGGTCGCGGTGGGCTGCTACCTGCTCGTGTTCCACCGCCACCAGAGTCTCGGTGTGCTGGTACACGGTTTTGGCGCGGCGCATGGCGGCTCGTATGCGCCGGCGTTCCTGGGGGCGGCAATCGTGGGCCTGTTTACGTGCTATGGGTTCGAGGCCTGCGGGGATGTGGCGGAGGAAACACCGAACCCGGGGCTGGCGGTGCCGCGTGCGATGCGCAACACGATCTATGTGGGCATGTCGGCCTCGCTTTTCGTCTGCGTGGCGATGATACTGGCCTTGCCGGACATCGGCGCCGTGGTCTCCGGCCGGGTGGATAACCCGATTGGCGACATACTGCTGTCCGCATTTGGTGTGTGGGGCGCACGCGGCGTGGTGCTGGTCGTGATGGTGTCCTTCATCTCCTGCATACTCAGCCTGCAGGCGGCGGCAAGCCGGCTGCTGCACGCTTACGCGCGTGACGGGATGATCGCTGGCAGCAACTGGCTTTGCGTGATTTCGCCCATCACGCGGATGCCGAATCGCGCGTTGCTGCTGTCAGGGCTGATCGCCTGTTTCATCCTGGCGCTCGGCACGTTGCTACAGGACTTGGTCGCCACGATAGTGAGCTTTGCGGTGATCGGGATCTACGCGGCGTTCCAGATGATCGTAGCGGGGGCGCTGCTGGCGCGGTTGCGTGGCTGGACGCCTGGCGGGGCGTTCCGGCTGGGACGGCTGGGCGCTGTCGTCAACGTGGCTGGCCTCGTCTGGGGTGTTGCCGCAATCTTGGTGATCGCGTGGCCGGCCGGGACAGGCGCGCCGTGGTACAGCACATATGCCATGCTGCTTACCGCGGGGGTGGTGCTGGTGTGCGGCGGGATCTACATGGTTGCCGCTCGCCCGCACGTAGGCGGTGACGCGCCGGCGGGGGATGCCTGGCGGTTGGAGTGATGGAGTTACAGGAAGCAAGCGATCCTTTTTTAAAAAAAGTACCAAAAAACTTTTGCCCCTTCGCCTGCACCAGCAGGGAGGTGCCTCCGAAAAGATCGCGCCGGCAGTAACAGCACCAGGAGCAAAAGTTTTTTGCTGCCTTTTTAAAAAAAAACACCTTGCTTGCCTTGATCAAACTCAGCCGCAGCAGCAGCCGACTACGCAAGCTTACGATAAGCGTCCTTGCTCACGACACGCGCGTCGTCGTCGAACGTTATGACGTCCACGCCGTCGACCAGGCTTTTGCTATCGCCGTTCGGCAGGACCAGGCGCCAGTAAGCAAGACACGTCCTGCCGAAGAACTGCATGTCAGGCGCGGCTGTCTTCGGGGCGCCGCCTGGAGGTTGTGGCTGACACATCCTGACAAGGCCGTCGCGCAGGGCCGGTCGCCCGGCGAACGTTGTGCCCGATGACGTCCTGTAGGTGGGCTCGTCGCCGAACAGCGCCATCAGCCCGTCTATGTCGCCGGAATCCCAGGCCTGGGTGAACGCTTTCATCGTCTGTCGTGTCCGCTGGATGAAGCCGGCGGCAACGGTGCGGTCTTCAGTCTGTTCACTGGCGGCGGTCGTCATGGTGGCCTTTCTGAGATGGTTGTTGCGTCTGCCCGGAGGCCAAGTCGCGGCCCAGCATGTAGGCGTCCCACAGGTTGCGTCCGCGGTAGTTCGCAGCGGCCAGTTCCTCGACCTGCGGGGAGGCGTTGATGGACACCGAATTCTTCAGCGTCCGGAACAGGGGAATGTCCGACGCGGAGTCGCCGTAGCAGATACAGTCTGGCAGACCCAGGCCGTAGCCTGCAGCAAGCGTCCTGGTGATCTCCACCTTGGACGACGGGGTGAGGACCTGGGTTGGGTCCGGCTGGCTGCCGCTCAGGACGACGGCGCCATGCGCCGTGGTGATGCCCCAGCGGCGAAGGCGCTCGGCGAAGAACATCGGCGAGAGCGTGATGACTGCGCTGTACTCGCCACGTGCCGCGATGTCGGCAAAAACGTCGGGGATGTGGTCGAGCCATGGTGCGTTCTGGAACACCTCCTCGATACCGGCCTCGTCGAGCCCGGTCCAAAGCGGGAGGCAGAGTTCGTAGAATTCCACGTGTCCGACCTCGCCGCGGCCCCAAGCCTCCTCGATGACGTTCACACGTTCGATGACGCCCATGTGCTGCGAGATGTGGACGCAGGCGGATCCGTCCAACAGCGTACCATCCATATCGAACACATGAAGTTTGGGCATGCAGGGCTCCGCAAGAGGACCTCGTAAGGACTATGTGCGACGTGTTTCCAACGCGACCAGCAAGGTTTCTGGTATTCACCCCAGTTCTTCACACTGACACCTTCTCTGCAGAAGTTTTGCGGCCGGCAGCCTTGGCTGGCTTTCGCGGCGGTGCCACCGAATTGCGCCGCTTGATCTCGGTAGGGAAACGCGTTGTCTTCGGCTCCTCGGCAAGCCCGAGCCGGTGGAGCAGAAGCTGGGACGCAGCCTTGCCCATGTCGTAGCCAGGCTGGGCGACGGTTGTGAGCGACGGCGTGACATAGGTGGAGGACAGGATGTCGTCGAAGCCGACGATGGAGATCTCGTCGGGAACGTGCCGTTTGGCTTCCTTGAGCAGACGGCTGCCTCCCACGGCCATGAGATCGTTTGCATAGATGATCGCGGTGGTACCGGCGGTGCGCGGGCTCTCCATAATGGCCCTGGTCTCTCGGTAGCCGGACTCCTCGGTATAGTCACCGACGAAGACCGGAATTGTATCGGGATCGTGCCCGGCGCCGGCAATCGCCTCGCGGTATCCGGCCAGGCGTTGCTGACTGGTCCAAAGCCACAAAGGCCCCGCGACGATGACGATTCGGCGATGGCCGGCCAGCAGGACCTCCTGTGCCACCTGCCTGGCACCCGTCCGGTTGGTGGCGCTGATGAACGGCGCATTCAGGCCCGGTACGCATTCATCGACGAAAACAACCGAGCCGGACTCGACCAACTTGATCAATCCGGCGGTCGGTTTGCCTGATCCGGAAAGCAGGATCATTCCGTCCAGCCGCCGTGTGCGCAAACTTTGTGCGTAATATTCCTCCCAGCGCATCTCGGAGCCCGTGGTGCCCAGAACCATCAGCACGTCATGCAGTTGCGCGAACGCCTGAACACCGCTGGCGACCGACGTGAAGAACGGGTTTTGCAGATCCGGCACGATCAGGCCGATCGAAGAGCTGAGCTGGCGCTTGAGGCTGCGCGCCGCCGTGTTCGGCTCGTAGTCCAGCCTGGCGATGCATTGCAGGACCGCCTGGCGGTTCTTCTCGGTGACGTTGGCAGAGTTGTTGATGACGGCGCTGACGGTTCCCACCGACACGCCGGCGCCGCTGGCGACGTCACGTATCGTGGAACGCCGTCTTGCAGTAACTTTCTCTAGCATTGTGGTGTGCCTCTGGTGGACATCTTTTTCTTGCGACGCTGGTTCTTGGACGGCTCGTGCCAGCCGCTTGGATGCTTGGCGGCGTGAGAAAGCAACGCCTTCTTTTTTGAAAAAAGAAGCAAAAGACCTTTGTTCGTTTCGTTCTCTACAACGCCTGGATCTATCCTGGTGCGCCCGGCCGCCGTGCAGGCGAAGGAAGCAAAGGTTTTCGGTCCTTTCTTAAGAAAGAACTGTTCGCTTCCTTTCGGCTCATTACCGTCTGCTGCCTGCCGGATGCGTGCTTGCATACCGGCAGGCCGACGAGACTACCGGATCTTATGCGTAGCCGGCGATCCCCTTCACCTCAAGGAAGTCATCCAGGCCGAATTCTGCCCATTCGCGCCCGTTGCCGGACTTCTTGTAGCCGCCGAACGGGGCGCCGATGTCGAAGTCGGGATAGTTCAGGTATACCGTGCCGGCGCGCATGCGCATCGCCACCTGCCGCGCGCGGTCTAGGTTCTCGGATTGCACGTAGGCGGCCAGGCCGAAATCGGTGTCGTTCGCGGTGGCCACTGCCTCTTCCTCGGTGCCATAGGGCATCACGGCGAGCACCGGGCCGAACACCTCCTCGCGCGCGATGCGCATGTCCGGTGTCACACCGCCGAACACGGTGGGCTTGACGTAGTAGCCGCGCGACAGGCCGTCCGGCAGGCCCGGGCCGCCGCTTACCAGCTCCGCACCTTCCGCGATTGCCGCGTTGATCAGGCTCTGGATGCGCTCGTACTGCGTCTTGTTGACCACCGGCCCGAGATTGCTGTTGGCGCTGCGCGGGTCTCCCACGACGAAGCCTGCGGCTGCCGTGCGCGCGAGTTCGAGCACTTCGGCGTGCCTGGCGGCGGGGACCAGCATGCGTGTAGGGGCATTGCAGGTCTGCCCGCTGTTGCCGAAACACTGCGCCACGCCCTTGGTCACCGCGGTGGGGAAGTCCGCATCCTCCAGCAGGATGTTTGCCGACTTGCCGCCGAGCTCCTGGTGCACGCGCTTGACGGTGGCCGCCGCCGCCTGCGCCACCAATATGCCGGCGCGCGTGGAGCCGGTGAAGGACATCATGTCGATATCCGGATGCGAGGACATGGCGGCACCCACGACATGGCCTTCGCCGTTGATGAGGTTGAAGACACCGGCCGGGACGCCCGCCGCATGCATCACTTCGGCGAAGATGATCGCGTTGACCGGCGACATCTCGCTCGGCTTGAGCACCATGGTGCAGCCGGCGGCCAAGGCAGGGGCCACTTTGCAGGCGATCTGGTTCAGCGGCCAGTTCCACGGCGTGATCATGCCGACGACGCCCACGGCTTCCTTGACGATGCGCGTGGTGCCACGCATCCAGTCGAACTTGTACTCGCCGAGCAGCCTGACCATCTCGTCGATATGCGCGCCGCCTATCCAGGCCTGCGCCGCGTGGGCGAAGGCGAGCGGCGCGCCCATCTCCTGCGAGACGGCGTCGGCGATCTCGCTGTAGCGCTTCTGGTATTCGCGGCTGATGTTTGCCAGCAGCTCGCGGCGGTCTGCCACGCTGGTGACGGAGAAGGCCGGGAACGCGCGCTTGGCCGCGGCCACGGCACGGTCCACGTCTGCGGCGCTGCCTGCGGAGATCTGGGTGAATACCGCCTCCGTCGAGGGGTCGATGACGTCGAGCAGGCGGGGTTCGGCAGGATTGACCCACGCGCCGTCGATGTAGAATTTCGTGTGGTTACTCATTTGCGCTTCCTTTTTCGCAGCTTCTAGGACGCCCAATCCAGGCGGGCGGGCTCGCTTTTGCGGGGCAGCCTGGTGTTGGTCTTTTCGGCGAGCGGGCGCGCCTCGAAGGAGGCGGCAATCCGTTCGGCATCGGGTAATCCGTATAGGGTAGTGCGCTGGCGCGGTATGCGGCCGGCCGCGCATATCAGCGCCTCCATCCTTGCCGGCGGCATCTCCTGGCCATGCACGGCGCCGGCAGCGCGGGTGATGCTCTCGTCCATCAGCGTGCCGCCGAGGTCATTCGCACCGGACTGCAGCGCGGCGATGGCGCCCAGCGGACCCATCTTCACCCAGGAGGTCTGGATGTTGCCGATCGCGCCGTGCAGGGCCAGCCTTGCCACCGCATGCATCAGCACGGCCTCGCGCCAGGTGGGGCCGGGGCGCGCCTGGCCCGCGCGGTAGATCGGCGCTTCCTCGGCCACGAAAGGCAGCGGCACGAACTCGGTGAAGCCGCCGAAAAGCTGCTGGTGGGCGCGCAGGCGCAGCAGGTGCCTGGCCCAGTGAACCGGCTGCTCTATGTGCCCGAACATGATGGTGGCCGTGCTGCGCAGGCCCGCTTTGTGGGCCGCCTGCATCACCGCGAACCACTCCGCGGTGGACAGCTTGTCCTTGCACAGCGTGGCACGCACGTCGTCGTCGAGTATTTCCGCCGCGGTGCCGGGCAGCGTCGAAAGGCCGGCTTCCTTCAGCAGCGCCAGATAGGCGTCCAGCGTCAGCCCGAGCGTGCGGGCTCCGTGGCTGACCTCCAGCGGCGAGAAGGCGTGGATGTGCATGGCAGGCGCGGCCGTGCGGGCGGCGCGCACGATCTGCAGGTACGTGTTGCCGTCATAGGCCGGGTGGATGCCGCCCTGCAGGCAGATCTCGGTGGCACCCCTGTCCCAGGCCTCGCGCACGCGCCGGCTGAATTCCGCGCGGTCGAGATCGTAGGGCGCGCCACGCAGGTCCGCGTGGGTGTCGCCTTTCGAAAAAGCGCAGAACCGGCAGGCATAGGTGCAGACGTTGGTGTAGTTGATGTTGCGGGTGACGACGTAGCTGACGGCGCCGCCGTTGGTCTGTGCACGAAGCTCGTCGGCGGCATGGCAGATGTCCGCCACGGCCGGGCCGCGGACGCTGAACAGGCGAACGACGTCCGTTTCCTCGAGCGTGGCGCCGTTTCGCGCCCGCGCGAAGATCGCGTCAAGGGACGCGGCCGCAGGGCGTGAGCGGGCAAGCTGTGCCGGCGGCGGCGAAGCGGCGCCCGGCCGCCAGCCATCCTCGCGGGCAAGGCCGTCGGCGTCGCTGGCACGCAGGATCAGCTTGCGCATCGCGGGGGCGGCCCACTGCGCCGCATCGCGGGCGTAAGCGGGGCCGATCGCCAGGCGCTGGACCAGCGTCTTGCCGGCTTGCGCGGTGGCGGCCTCCAGCGTGGCGATGTGCGGCCAGGGGGCCTCAGGGTTCACGTGGTCTGGTGTCACCGGCGACACGCCACCCCAGTCGTTAAGCCCGGCTTCGACGTAGCGCGCCAGCTGGCCGGCGGCGAGGTTCGGCGGCGCCTGGATGGACATCGACGGGCCGAACAGCAGCCGGGCCTGGGCGATGGTCCAGAGATGGTCCTCCAGGGACGGCGCTTCGTGCCCCGCCATGCGCGTGCCCGGCTTGGGCTGGAAGTTCTGGACGATGATCTCCTGGATGTGGCCGTGGCGTTCGTGCAGCGCGCGCAGCGCCAGCAGGGCGTCGAGGCGTTCGTCGCGTGTCTCGCCCAGGCCGATGAGTATGCCGGTGGTAAACGGCACGCGTGCCTCGCCCGCCGCCGCGATGCAGGCGAGGCGTGCGGCCGGCGACTTGTCCGGGCTGCCGAAATGCGGACCGCCGCGCGCGGCCAGGCGCTCGGCGGACGATTCCAGCATGATGCCCATCGAAGCGGCGTGCGGGCGCAGGAACGCGAGGTCCGCCGGCGTCATCAGGCCAGGGTTGAGGTGAGGCAACAGGCCGGTCTCCTCGGCCACCAGCCTGGCCATGGCGGCGAGGTAGCCGAGCGTGGTCTCGTGGCCCAGCCTGGCGAGTTCGGCGCGTGCCTGGTCCCAGCGCAGCTCCGGCTTGTCGCCCAGGGTGAAAAGCGCCTCCCGGCACCCCGCCGCCCGGCCGGCACGCGCGATCGCCAGCACCTCTTCCGGCGTGAGGTAGGCGGCCTGGCCCGGGCGCGGCGGGGCGGCGAAGGTGCAATAGTGGCAAACGTCCCGGCACAGCCTGGTCAGCGGAATGAACACCTTGCGGGAGTAGGTGATGTGCTGGCCGAAGCCCTCGTCGCGCAGGGCGGCGGCTTGCTGCATCAGGTCGTTCATCGGAGAACCTGGGGCAGAAAGAAAGCAAGCGGTTCATTTTTGAAAAAAAGAACCACAAAAGTTTTGTTCCGGGCGCTGCCGAGGCGTGCGCGATGTTTTGAAAGTTGCGCGTCTGGTGACGCGAGCGTTGTGCACTCTGTCTGCCTGGGAACCCGAAAATCCGACACCGATACCGACTTCGCTACAAGCGGCAGAAAGGCCGTCTTTTTTGAAAGAAAGAAGCAAAAAACTTCGCCTCCGTTGTCGCGCGACGCCGGATAAAACCGCGACAGCCGCATAAAAGGTTTTTGGTCCTTTTTTTCAAAAAAGGACTGCTTGCCTTGCCTTGCCCTCATGGCGCGCAAACCATCTCGAGATCCGCCGGCTCGTCGATGTCCCGCGAGAGCGCCGCGCGCAGGACGATACGCGCGCTCAACCCCAGCGCGGCGGCGGCTTCCACGTGCCGGCGCGCGCTGCCGGGGCCGAACAGGAAGCCCATGGCGCAAGGCGGCGAGAGCAGGATGGTGTTGGTGCCGCCGTCATGCGCGGGTGCCAGGGTGCAGCCTGGCGTCTGGTGGGCGGCGATGATGGCTTCGAAATCGTCCGGCGCGGCGGTGGGGATGTCGGCCGGCACGATCATGATCCCTGTGGCGCCATAGAGGGCGGCGGCCAGGCGGGCGGCTTCGTTGGCGGTAGGCGACAGGCCGACATCGCCGGCTTGCGGCACGCATACGGTGCCGGCATGAGCGGCTGCCGCCAGGACGTCGCGGTCCGGGCTGATCACCAGGATGCCTTGCAGGGAAGGGGTGCGGATCAGCGCGTCCAACACGTCATCCAGCATGCGGAGCACGAGGCGCCGGCGCTGGGCCGGGGCAAGCGCGGGGGCGAGGCGCTGCTTTGCGCGGCGAAGCGACTTCACCGGGACCGCCGCCCAGATACCAGGCGCGTTCAAGCGGCCGCCTGTTTTGCGATGCGCAGGTCGTCAACGAGGGCAAGGGCGGCACGCGCGACACGTATCCGGTCGGCAAGCGTGGTCATCAGCGTAGGGAGCGCCACCGTGGCGAGGTGCGGCAGCGTGGCGGCGTAGTGAGCGTCGGCGTCGTCCAGCACGTAGCCGGTGATCAGGCCGTCGTAGAATCGGGCGACGCCGGACGCGGTAGCCTGCAGGCCCAGCTCCCGCATGATCTTCGCGGCCGGGCCTCGGACGGCCTGTCCGGCGATGATGGGAGAGACCGCCACTACGGGCGCCTGGCAGGCGGCTAGTGCCGTGCGGAGCGCCGGCATTGCGAGCAGGGGTGCGACGCTGAGCAGCGGATTGGACGGGCAGATGATGACGGCGCGCAGGGCGGGATCTGCCAGGGCGGCGAGGATGGCCGGGTTCGGGCGGGCGGTATCGGCGCCCTCGTAGTCCAGCGCACGGATTGCCGGCTCGCAATGGGCGCCGACGAACCATTGCTGGAATCCCATCCAGCCAGTCGCGCATTCCACCCTGGTGCGGACGGGATCGTCGCTCATCGGCAGGATGCGGGCGCCGATGCCGAAACGGCCGGCCACCGCTTCGGTGACCTGCGAGAGGCTCTGCCCGGCGTGCAGGCGAGCCGAGCGTTCGACGTGCAGCGCGAGGTCGCGGTCGCCTAGCTGGAACCAGTCCTCGCCGCCGATCTCGCGCAGGGCGGCCATGAACGCCCAGGTCTCTCCGCCGCGGCCCCAGCCGCGCTGCGCGTCGTCGCGGCCTGACAGGACGTAGAGCAGCGTGTCGATGTCGGGCGAGACGTGCAGGCCGAGATGGACGAAATCGTCACCCGTGTTGGCCGCGATGGCGAGGCTGCCGGCGGACGCGCCGTCTTCGGCCAAAGCGTGCGCCAGCCCCAGGGCGAGCTTGGCGCCGCCGACGCCGCCCGAAAGGGCGAGTATGGTGGGCGCGGTCACCGGAACAGGTCCTCGCCTGGCGGGCGGAGCAGGTCCGCGGCGGTGCCGGCGGGCGCGGACCAGGACAGGCCCTGCACCAGCACGGCGGGGACTCCCTCGCCGCCCTCGCCCATCAGCAGGCAGGCCAGGCTGGCGATCTGGTCGGCGAAGCCGGAGAGGGTGATCTGCAGCGCGCGCCCGAACAGGTCCGCGGCACCACGCATGTCCAGGATGGCTGGCAGGCCGGCCACGCCGATCGCCACGCCGACGCTGCCGCGGCGCCAGGGACGCCCGAAACTGTCGCTGACGATGACGGGCAGCCTGGTGCCGAGGCGGGCGCCCAGACTGTCCTGCAGGCGGGCGGCCGACGCGTCGGGGTCCTCAGGCAGCAGCAGCACGGCCGGGCCGTCCGTGGCGGCGGGATCGAGGTTGGATTGGTCGATGCCGGCATTGGCCATGATGTGGCCCAGCCGGTGCTGCACGATGAGCGCCTGGCGCTCGGCGCGAACCACGTGGGTGGATTCCTGCAGCACGAGCGTGACGATGGCCGGATCCTTGTCCAGCCGGCTGGCCAGTTCGCGCGCCTCTTGCGTGCATTGCACGGTGGCGAGGCTGACATAGCGGCCTTCCGCCTTGGAGACGATCTTTTGGGCCACGACCAGCACGTCCTGCGCCGCGAGCTTCATGCCGGCCAGGGCGGTGGCCAGCAGTGCGCCCAGGTGGTCGCCTGGGCGCACGAGAGGAAGCAGGAGGGGAGTGGCGGTCAAAGGCAAGGAAGGCCTTCTTTTTTGAAGAAAAGAAGCAAAAAAGTTATTCTCCCTGTCGGCGGCTGGCTGAACAAGCACCCGAAAAGGCGTAAAAGTTCTTTGGTCCTTTTTTTCAAAAAAGGCCTGCTTGCTCTCTTGCTCATACGAACGCGGCCCGTAGCCGCGGGGCCACAGCGTCGGCGAACAGGTCCAGGAATCGCGCCTGGTCCGGCCCCGGCGCGTGGAACACCAGGTGGCGGAAGCCGAGCTCCACGTAGGGACGCACGCGCTCGACGACCTCGTCTGCGTCCGTGCTGACGATCCAGCGGCTCGCACAGCGCTCCAGCGAGAGGGCGTCGGCCAGGCGCTCCATCTCCAACGGATCCTCCACCCCGGTCTTCTCTTCCGGCGAGAGCGCGAGCGCGGCCCAGGGGCGGGTGTTTTCCAGCGCCTGCTGCCTGTCCGTGTCGAAGGAGAGCTTGATCTCCATCATCATGTCGTACTCCCCGCCTTGCGCGGATTGCTTGCGGCCTGCCTGCACGTTGGGGACCAGCGTCTCGGCGTAAAGGGCAGGCGCCTTGCCGCTGGTGCAGATGAAGCCGTCACCCAGCTCGCCGGCGGTGAAGGCGGCCTTGGGGCCGGCTGCGCCGAGATAGATGGGAACGGGCGTGGACGGGCGGTCGTAGAGCGTGGCGTTCTCCGTGCGGTAGTAGGTGCCGTGATGGGAGACGCGTTCCTCCGTCCACAGCCGCCGCATGAGCTGCACGGCTTCGCGCAGGCGGCCTTCGCGCTCCTTGAAGCCTGGCCAGGTAATGCCTGTGGACGGGACCTCGTTGAGCGACTCGCCGGTGCCTACGCCCAGCACGAGGCGGTTGGGGTAGAGCACGGCGAGGGTGGCCACGGCGTGGGCTACCACGGAGGGGTGGTAGCGGAACGTGGGCGTGACGACGCTGGTGCCCAGCTGCAGTGATTTTGTGCGTTCGCCCAGGGCGGCCATCCAGGAAAACGCGAAAGGGGCGTGGCCGTCCGTGTGGCGCCAGGGCTGGAAATGGTCGCTGACGAAGCAGGACTGGAAGCCGTGCTGCTCGGCCAGCACGGCATAGTCCAGCAGCGTGCGGGGTGCGAACTGTTCTGCCGAGGCCTTGTAGCCGATCTTGATCATGCGGGGCTTTCCTGGCCGTTCAGTGGAACAGCGACGAGACGGAGCTCTCGTCGGACACCGCGCGCATGGCGCGTGAGAGCAGATTGGCCGTGGTGATCTGGCGGATGTTCGGCGCGGCATCGATGCGTTCGGTGGCGGCGATGCTGTCCGTGAGCGTGAGCGTGGTGAGCGGCGATTGTTCGACACGCTCCACAGCTGTGCCGGTGAGCACGCCGTGGGTGACGTAGGCTTCGACCGCGTCCGCGCCGCGGTCCATCACGGCTTTCGCGGCATTGCAGAGCGAGCCGCCGCTATCGGCGATGTCGTCCACCAGGATGCAGTAGCGGCCTTCCACATCGCCCACCACGTTCATCACTTCGGAGATCCCGGCGCGCGGGCGCCGCTTGTCGATCACCGCGATGTCGGTGTTGAGGCGCTCGGCGAGCTGGCGGGCGCGCACGACACCGCCGACATCGGGCGAGACGATCATCACCTGCCGGCCGGGATGACGCACGCGTATGTCTCGCATGAACAGGGGGGCCGCGTAGAGGTTGTCGACCGGGATGTCGAAGAAGCCCTGTATCTGCACGGCATGGAGATCCAGCGTCAGCACGCGGTTGGCGCCGGCCACGACCAGCAGGTTGGCCACGAGTTTGGCGCTGATCGGCGTGCGCGGGCCGGATTTGCGATCCTGGCGCGCGTAGCCGAAATACGGGATGACGGCGGTGATCCGGCGCGCGGAGCCGCGGCGCAGCGCATCCAGCATGATCAGCAACTCCATCAGGTTATCGTTGCTGGGCGCGCAGGTGCTCTGGATGACGAAGACGTCCTCGCCGCGTACGTTCTCCAATATCTCGACGAATATCTCCATGTCGCCGAAGCGGCGCACGATCACCTCGCAGAGCGGCAAAGCGAGCTCGGCGGCCACGGCGCGCGCGAGTTTGGCGTTGCTGTTGCAGGCCACGATCTTCATGCGATGCTTCTCATAGCTGCGTCGTGGACTCAGGCTGCGTCACGCGCGGAGGTCCAGCTCAGCAGGGACGTCCACAAGGTGGGATAGCCTTCCCAGTTCAGGAAGGCCGGCGGGGCCCAATGCGGCGCCAGATCGGAGGTGAACGCGGCCACACGGCCCTTTCCGTGCGTGCCGACGACAAGCAGCGGGTCGCCACCGACTGCGGCGATGGTGGTGGCAGCCGGCTTGGCGATTGTCCTGTTGTAGCCGAGCAGGATCGGCCACGCGGCCGGCGTGGCGCCGATGGCCGGGTGATCCGCCGCGAGCAGTTCCGGGGTGATGCCTTGCGGTGCCTCTATGCGGTCATCGTAGGGCAGGAGTTCGACGGGCAGCACGGCGGCAAGGGGACTCATTCCGTAGCGGGCGCGCGCGTCGATGCCGGTGAACGACATGTAGCCACCGACCTTGACCAGCCCACCGCCCGCGGCCACGAAGTCGGCCACGAGCTGCAGGCGATTGGCCGTGACCTGCGAACGCAGGAAGGTGTCGTCGGTGAGGAGGAACGAGTTCGAGCCGATGTCACTGAGGACGATGGTGTCGTAGCCGGCAAGTGCACCCGCGGCGGCGGGAAATTTCTTCGATATCTCATGCGCCCGCACGTAGTCGGTCTGGAAACCACCACGGTCCAGGCAGGCCAGGAAGACGGACGCGCCCTCCTCGTATTCGACGGAGGTGAACTGGTCGAAGCCCTTTATGTGGGTCGTGTGCTTGACCCACGATTCGCCCACGAACAGGATTTTTGCACCGCTCATCTTAGCCCCTATCGCACATTGGTCAGCCGCCTATCAGCCGGTCGGTGACGAAGTCCGGCAGCACGCGGGCTTCCGGCACGGTGGGCAGCGAGGTTTCGCGCATGTCCCATCCCACGGCCTTCTGGGTGACCAGCTCGACCATCTGGCGATGCGCGGCATCGCCGAACTGGAAGTAGGATTCCGCGTAAGGATGGCCGGCGTAGAAATACTTCTCGAAGATCATCGCCATCGCGCGGTCGTAGAATTCCGGGTCGTCGACAGGCTTCAGCGCGCCGGTGAAGCGTATGCCGTGCACCGTGGCGTATTCGTCGCCGCTGTCTATGACGGCGGCCAGCGGCCTGCCTGCCTGGCTGTTGCCGGCATGCCGGCTGCCGGCATCCAGCGGCAGGAAGATCCGCCTGTTGTCGACGACGTACCAGAGCGGCGACAGATACAGGCTACCATCCTCGTTGACGGTGGCGACGCGTATGGTTTTCTGACGCGTGATATAGGCCCAGCGCTTGTCGCCCTTCATGCCGTGAATGGGATCCATCCGGCTGCCGATCTGATCAACCATGGTTGTCGTCCCCGCGTGACTTGCTGAGTGCCGCGCTGAATTCGGGCAGTTCGGACAGGCCGAACCGCGGCGACGGGCCGCTGGTCCAGAAGAATTCGGTGGCCACGCCCGTGGTTTCCAAGGTGTATTCGTAGCCGCCGGGCAGATAGATGTGTTCGCCGACGCCCGCCTCGAGGATGATTTCCCGGCCGGCAGCGTCCTTCACGCGTAGACGTATTTTACCCTTGAGGCAGTAATGCGTCTCGTCGAAATCCGTCTGTTTCCAGTTGTAGGGAAGGTGGTCCGGCTCCTGCCAGCAGACACCCTGCCGGAAGTGCCTGGCGTCGTCACGCTCCTGCGACAGGAAGATGGACGTGCCGATGCCCGTGTTGAACGGAAGTCTCGGCATGGCCGTGATCTCGTCCATGGTGATGACACGCGGAAAGCGCCGCGCGTTGGTGGCGTTCGGATCATAGTCGGGCATTGGCGTCCTTGTTATTTATTGCCGGAGACGAAGGTGGTTTCCAGGAAATGACACCTGGCTTTCCCACGCCGCGGCTTGCGTGCCTCTTGTGGAAAATGCAACGCGTGCTGTGCTGCTGTCCTACTCCGCCGCTACCGCCTCCTTGCTCGCCATCATCGGTGCCAGGAAGGCTGCCGTGTAGCTCTCCGGCACCGGACGTTCGCTTCTCTCGATCAATTCTGAAAAGTTCCAAAGTTTTAGGAGCTTGCCGTTGCGGAAAACCGGTTGGAGGAGGTTGTCCTCGGGCGCGATCGACGCTCGCGGGACGGTGCGGTATTCCCCGTCCGTGAATTGCAGGCCAAGGCGCCCGCGCTTGGACGCCTTGAAGGCGGCCCCCGATGGCTGCTTGTAGACATCCACCCAGTCTCCCTTGATCCTTACGGCACTCGTCTTCTGGGCAAAGTTCATCGTGTCGCGATTGCAGTGTTGCAGCAGGCCGCCGCCCATGCCGAACACCGCGTTGTCCGCCGCGTATCCGCGCCGCGACAGTTCGATGTAGATGTCACGCAGGCTTTCCAACGTCACGCCGTCACCCTGCACCACGCGCACATAATCCGGCAGGATCTTGTAGCCCTTGGAGTTCACGGTGTAGCCGAAGCTGTCCATCAGCCACCCGGTGGTGTCCGCGGTCACTTGCACGGGGTCACCGGAATCGGGGCGCACACCGATCAGCCCCGGACCGGCCTTGATCAGCTCTTTCAGTTCGCCGCCGATGATGTTCTTGACCGCGTTCTCGTGGTCGTACGAGTCGGTGAGCAGAATCACCACGCCGTAGTGCCTGTAGCGCTCGATCATGTTGCGCATGGCATCCGCCTCGCCCGCGACACCCCAGGCAGTGAAGGACGCATGTTCCGAGTTCGGGCCGGACAAAGCGGGCGTGACATGATTGTAGTAGCGCTTGGATGCCGTGACACCCGGTACTGTGTCGCTCTGGTTGAAGTTGACGAGGTGGGCGAGGCCACCAAGCGCCGCTGACTCACGCGAGCTTACGCCGCGTGCGCCGTAATCATGCAGCATGTGGCGGATGATCCCGGGATTGTCCGATGTCATCGCCAGTGCACGATTGATGACGGCCTTGGCCATCCAGCTTATGGTGCCGATGGTGGTGGGATACCAGACTGCGCGCAGGAGTGCGGTCTCGAAGAAGCTGGTGACCCAGTAGTATTTGGAATCAGTGTTGATCACCTGGACGAGCACGTTACGTGCCGGCATGACGATGCCTTCCGGCGCCGCCTCGATTTCCACCGGCAGGAAGCCGCCGTGATCATTCAGCACGCCTAGCCAGTTCTCCTTACGGAACGGCATGCCGATCTCGCGGCAGTGGAACTCCGCCTCGTCGATCTGCTCGAGCGTGATTGGTGTCATGAGATACTCACGGATAAACGCCTGCAGTCCGACGAACATGGTCACCGGGTAAGCGCCTCCGCGCGATTCCACGTAGCTGGAGACGAACTCCGTGCCCTCTGGATACAGCGCGTAATGGCAGTGCTTGTAGTTGTCTGTGTTCAGGATGAGGTTTTCGGAGCTTGCCAAAACACGTTCCTTCGACATGGGCGCGGGTCAGCCGGCCGGCTGACCGTAGAACAGCACACCAGACAGGACGACCGCAAGGTTTATCTGAAACGGTTCGTTTGAGGGTGGCAGCGGGAGAACCTTGCCTGGTCTCGCATACCTTTGTTGTGCAGGAATCCAGCAAACTCAGGGGAAAACAGCCTATTTTATGCGCAATCAATGGCGGGAGCGGGGCTAGGCGACCAGCCGCCCAGAAAAACAGCGGAGAGAGCCAGAATGAACCAATTCATTCTTGACTTTGGAAAAGCCGATCCACCACGATGACAATGCTTTCCGGAGTGTTTGTCTGCTGCCAGCACGGGCGCTGACAGGCGGGTCGGGCGTGTGCAACGCCTCGCCGCGGCATGCCGGGCGGGTTGTTGCTTCGGCTTCCTGCGTGACGTGTAGAGTGCGTTTTAGTCCAGACGGGGATGCCGACATCATGAAAGCAAACAGGGCCGCAAAGAAATACCTGACCGCAGCAGCTCTTTTTGCCGCAGGAGCATTTGCCGACGGATCCGTTGCACAACCGGCTACCTTGCCGGCCACGGCGGGTACCACGGTGCCGGACAGCCAGGCTGCAAGTGCGCGGAAGCCCGCGCAAACCGCGATCGAGGAAGTTGTGGTGACCGCGGAGAAACGCGCTTCCACAGTGCAGAGCACGCCACTCAGCATCACCGCCCTGTCGGGCCGGCAGCTGCAGCAGGCAGGCATCACCACCGTCGGGCAAGTCGTCGACACCGTGCCCGGCCTGTCCATAAGGAGTTCCGGCCCTGGTCAGACGGAGCTGGAGGCGCGTGGCCTTTCCTCATCGGGCGGTTCGTCGCCGACCGTCGGTTTCTATCTCGATGAAACGCCGCTGACCCCGCCAGCAGCTTCGCTGAACGGCAAGGTCGTGATCGACCCCGACCTGTTCGACCTTGCCCGGGTGGAAGTGCTGCGCGGGCCGCAGGGAACGCTCTACGGCGCCGGCTCCATGGGCGGCACGATAAAGCTGCTGACCAACCCGCCGGATTTCTCCGGCTTCTACGGCCAGGTGGACACAACTCTTTCGGGCACTGCCGGCGGTGGTGCCAACCCAACCGGCAAGATCATGGTCAACATCCCCATCGTGGACGACAAGGTGGCATTGCGCCTCGTCGCCGAGGAGAAATATGTCAGCGGCTGGATCGACAGGATCGTCGATGACCCGTTTCCGCTGCCGGTTAATCCGAGCCCTGCCTGCGCACCGTATCTCGAGTGCACGCGCGGCAATGTGACCGCTGTGCCATCGCGCACGATCCCCAACGTCAATGACGAGCATCTGCAATCGGCGCGCGCCAGCCTGCTGCTGAAACCCACGCCGGACCTGACGATCGACACGACATTCCTGTACCAGCGCATCGACCTGGGCGGCTACAACGAATTCGACATCCCGCCTGGCAGCAGCACCGCGCTGGCGCACTACCAGCCTTACGACCTGGCCGAGCCGTTCTCTGACGATTTCAAGCTGTTCAGCACGACGGTGAACTACAACCTGGACTTCGCCACGCTGACGTCTGCCACGTCCTACTGGGAGCGCGACGAACGCCAGACCCAGGATGCGTCTGAGGCGATCTACAGCCTGCTCAATTCCTTCGGCCTGTCGCCCGCCGGCTACGTGCCGACAACCTTCACGGAAGAGGACCTGTCCGACCAGTTCAGCGAGGAATTGCGTCTGGCATCGAACGGCACTGGCAGGCTGAAATGGCTGGCTGGCGTGTTCTACAGCAGGCTGGAATCGATCTACCGTGATACCAACCAGGCGCCCGGCGACGCCTATCTGTCGGTCGGTGGCGCACAGGCCAATCCGCGCGGTATCATCTACGACGCGAACAATCCCTACCACGTGGACCAGTACGCGGTGTTCGGTGAGGGTTCCTACAAGATACTCCCGAGCCTGACGTTCACCGCCGGGCTGCGCTATTTCTCATACAGCACGCATGTCGATGAGATAGAGAATGGCATCGGCACGAGCTCGGGAAATGCCACGCCCACCTCGGCCTCCTATAATACATCCGCCAGCGGCGTCACACCGAAGTTCAACCTCTCCTACCAGCCTGACAAGGATCTCACGCTCTACATCGAGATCGCCAAGGGTTTCCGTCCAGGCGGCGTCAACCTGCCGATACCAACTTCCATCGGCTGCACGCTGACGAATGAGGTGTATCAGCCGGACACGATCTGGAACTACGAGTTGGGCGAGAAGGCACGCATGTTCGACGGGCGCCTGACGGTGAACGCGGACGTCTACTACATCCAATGGTCCAACGTACAGCAACTGGTGAACCAGACTTGCGGATATCCACTCACGCAGAACGCCGGCAATGCCCAGTCATACGGGCCTGAGCTGGAAGTGTCCGCACGACTGACGGACGAGCTTACGCTGTCGATGAGCGGCACCTACACACATGCGGCGCTGACGAGTGTCAACAACAGCCTGACAGCCGCCGATCCTGGCTTGGTTCCCGGCACGCCGATCCTGAACATCCCAAACTACACGGAGAGCACCGTCCTGTCCTACCGGCACGCTCTGTCGGACGACTGGCAACTCGTCGGCCGCATCCAGAACTCCTATGTCGGCGTCTCGACTGACATCTCCTACCGGTATGAAAAGCTGCAGCCCTACGACATCATCGGCGTACGCGGCGGCCTCGTCGGCCCACGCTGGTCGGTCTTCCTGTTTGTCGACAACGTCACGGACAAGCATGCGGAGATCAGCATCAACACCACGTCCTTCAGCTGGATCATCCCCTCGCTGACCAGGGCAGCCACGAACCTGCCGCTCACCGGCGGTGTGGAAGTGTCCTATAAATTTTAGCTGGCATCATCCCAGGCGCGACACGCCGGCATTGAGAACAGTATGGTGCGCCAGGCAGGAAGGATTGCAATGCCGACCTCTGCGGTGATCATAGGGAGCTTGAACATGGATCTTGTGACTCGCGTCGAGCGCATGCCGCTTGCCGGCGAGACCATGTTCGGCGCCGGTTTCACGCTCGCGGAAGGCGGCAAGGGTGCAAACCAGGCGGCCGCCAGCGCCCGCCTCGGTGCTGAGGTTGCTATGATCGGTAGAGTGGGCCAGGATGGCTTCGGTGAGCAGCTTCGCCGTGCGCTGGCCAAGGACGGCGTGAACACTGACCATGTTCGTAACCATCCTGAGCTTCCAACAGGTGTAGCGACGATCCTGGTGGATATTTCGGGTGAAAACCGCATCATCCTGGAGCCTGGTGCCAACCTCGCACTCAGCCGTAGCGATATCGACGCCGCAGCTGATCGCATCGGCCAGGCAGAATTCGTGGTGCTGCAGTTAGAGGTGCCGATGGCCGCCGTCACCTATGCGATCTCGCTTGCAGCCGCGGCGGGCAAGCGCGTAATACTCAATCCCGCTCCCGCATCGGATCTCCCGGCTTCGGCGTGGCCGGCAGTCAACTATCTCATTCCTAACGAGACCGAGGCGGGTTGGCTCACAGGTATCAAAGTGAACAGCCGGGAGGCGGCGATAGCTGCAGGCCAGGCTCTGCGTCGGCGCGGCGCGCAAGTCGTGTTGATCACACTCGGAGCACAGGGCGTTCTCATCTGTGACGCGGCGGGTGAACGCTTGCTGCCAGCTCGACCTGTGAAGGTGCAAGACACCACCGCCGCCGGAGACTGCTTCATCGGCGGCGTTACCGCCGGCCTGTGCGAAGGCATGGCGATAGATGAGGCGGCAGAGTTAGGCATAGCGGCCGCCAGCCTTTGCGTCATGCGCGCCGGCGCGCAACCCGCACTCCCATTCCGCCGGGAGCTTCTCGCCTGAGCGGCTCAGATCCAGGAATGTCCCCCAGGATGCATTATCACATCGATACAGACATGGGTGTCGATGATGGTCTCGCCCTACTGTTGGCCAACCGCCTGATCGGAGAAGGTGTCACACTTTCTACTGTGTTTGGCAACGTGTCTGCCGATGTCGCTACGCGCAACGCCAAGATCTTTCGCGCCTTGCTGGGACGGCGAGCAGACTGGCCGCTCTTCACCGGCGCGTCCTGCGCCCGAGACGGCTTTCGGCTCGATGCGACTCACGTCCACGGTGAGGACGGGCTGGGTGGTGCCACGGAAGGGCTGGACCACGCTCTGCTCGAAGAGCTTGCCCATTGCCCCACGCCGTCTCTGTCTGACGCGGCATCGCCTGGCAAGAACTCCGTCATTCTGATTGGCCTTGGTCCTGCAACGAACATTCCCGGGCTGGTCTCCTGGTACGGGCGCAACGCCGTGGCGCGGATAGTGCTCATGTCCGGCGTCTATTTCGATGTGGGCAATATTACGCAATCTGCGGAATTCAACGCGCATTGCGATCCGCACGCCCTGCGCGAGACGCTCGATCTTGGGATACCCACGTTATTGGTACCGCTTGACGTCTGCCGGAAAGTCCTGCTGCCGCGCGCAACGATGACGGCGTTCCGCGACGCTGCGATTACTACGCGAAGCCGATTGATCGCCACCTCACATATCAAATACATGGACTTCTACGAACGCGTGGATGGTGTCGACGGCTGCTACCCGCACGACTCGGTCACATTGCTTGCGGCGTTATATCCCGAGCGATTCTATTCTATAAATGGTGTCGTATCGGTTGAGGTTTTGCCGAAGAGCCGCGGGCGAACGACAGTCACACTTTGCCCGTCACACATCGGCGTAGTGACTGGCGGAAATCTTAGATGGCTTCGGGAGACAATCGGTAGAACTCTGAGCGAGGACGCCTGCTCGACTGGAGGCGCCTAGCAACTATCAGATGCCGTTTATCACGATCTGCTTTGCGAACTGCCCGGTGGCGTCTTAGCTGGCTGGGAAAATTCGCCTCCCCAAATCGGCTGGGACACAATTCAGTAACGCGTCCGATCAACCTGGGAACGTCGTATCGATGCGTGGAGCAGACCGTCAGACTGACAAGACGTTCAGCTACACCAGCCCGAATCCCTGGTGCCCAAGGATCACCCGTTGCGGGTCATCCGCCCGCTGGTGAACGCGGCACTCGATTGGCTCTCGGGCAAGTCCAACGCAATATATTCCGCTGTTGGCCGCGAGTCCAGCGCGCCTGAGGAACTGCTGCGTGCGCTGCTGATACAAGCCTTCTTCGGCGTGCGCTCAGAGCGGCAGTTGCTGGAGCAGCTGCGCTACACCATGATGTTCCGCTGGTTCGTCGGCCTGTCGCTGGACGCGCCGGTCTGGGACGTGAGCGTGTTCACCAAGAACCGCAAACGCCTGCTGGAAGGCGATATCGCGCGGCGATTTCTGGCGGCCATCCTGGTCGACGAAGCGGTCGCACCGTTGCTCTGCACTGAGCATTTCTCCGTCGATGGCACGTTGATCGAAGCCTGGGCCAGCATGAAAAGCTTCCAGCCCAGGATGGTTCTGGCGCGCCGCCGGCCGACGGGCGCAATAGCGAGGTCGATTTTCGCGGCCAGGCCCGCAGCAATGAGACGCATGCCTCCAAGACCGACCCTGACGCGCGCCTCTATGAGAAAGCGGCAGGCCAGGCCGCCAGGCTTTGCCCCGTGGGCCATGCGCTCAGCGAAAACCGCAATGGCCTGGTGGTGGACGAGGCACTGGCGCAGGCCACCGGCACGGCGGAGCGCGAGTCGCCTGCGCCATGGTGGGTGAATTGGCTGCCGCGCCGGCCATGACGCTGGGCGCTGACAAGGGCTATGACACGGCCGATTTTGTGGCCGAGATGCGCCGTCCGGGCGTGACACCGCATGTGGCACAGAACAACAAGAACCGCCGTTCGGCTATCGATGGTCGCACAATGCGGCAGGAGGGCTATGCGATCAGCCAGCGCAAGCGGATCGAGGAAACTTTCGGCTGGATGAAATCGGCGCGGGTTTTGCCAAGACGCGGCATCGCGGCACGGCTGGCGTGGGATGGATGTTCACGCGCACTGCGGCTGCCTATTATCTCGTCCGGCTGCCCAAGCTGTTGGCGGCTTCGGCTTGACCTCGCCGGGAGTCTGTACCGGAAGCGGAAGCCGTCTGATTTAAAGTGCCTTTTAAAGCCGTTGTACTCGCGTGCGATCTGGTTCATGAGGAGCGATGCCTGCTCCTCTTGTATCTGACGCACTCTGGCTGATCATCAAACCTTTGCAGTCTGCCGAAGCGGCCAAGCCGAAGGGCGGTCCCCCGCGCATCGAAAGCCGCAAGTCGCTGACAGGTATCCTGTTCGTGTTACGCACCGGCATTCAGTGGGAGATGCTGCCGCAGGAGATGGGGTGCGGCTCAGGTGTCGTGCTGGCGGAGGTTGCGCGACTGGCAGCAGGCGGGCGTGTGGGATGGATGACATCGTGCGTCGCTTGCGACAGGCCGACCGTATCGACTGGAGCCGGGCTTGCAGGGATAGTTGCTCCGTCGCCGCCAAAAAAGGGGTGCCGAGACCGGTCCCAATCCCACAGATCGCGGCAGGCTCGGCACCAAACGCCACCTGATCACCGATCGGCGAGGCGTCCCGCTGGCCTTCCGGCTGACCGGAGCCCGCGTCCACGACAGCGTGCCGCTGGAAAACCTGCTCGACACCATCCCGCCGATCCGTGGCAAGCGCGGCCGCCCACGCCGTCGACCGGACAAGCTCCATGCCGACAAAGCCTACGATCATCGACGATGCCGACGCGCCTGCGTCAGACGAGGCATCAAGCCGCGCATCGCACGTCGCGGCGTCGAGACAAGCCAGAAGCTGGGCCAACATCGCTGGGTCATTGAACGTAGCTTCGCCTGGCTGAACCGCTTCCGCCGCCTCACCATCCGCTACGAACGCCACATCGACATCCATCACGCATTCACCGCACTCGCATGCTCCATCATATGCTTGCGCGCGTTGGACCGTAGGTTTTGAAAGACACTCTTAGGCTTCCGTGCTATCCAGCACGTTCTTTGTGTGCCGTTCCGTCCAGGTGGTCAGACTGCGAGCGTGCCACCCTCTCGCAATGGCTTGGAATGTATGCGCGACGTTCCCGCCGATGGCCGTGCGAATACTTTTTTGAAGCGCCGGGTCCTTCCCATCGCGCAGCAGGGCCTTCGCGGCATGCCGCTGATCGCGTGCATCTGCCAGGCTCACCTCCGGGTAGGGCCGAAGGAAAGCAGCTTTTCCTTGCCCTGATACGTGTAGCGAAGGCGCCAAAGCTTGCCGCCAGCCTTGGTGACGAAAAGCACCAAGCCACCCGAGTCACTCAGCTTGTAGTCGCGATCCCTGGGCTTCGCCGCCCCGACGCCTGCATCGGTGAGCATCCTACCGCCTGCAAAACTACCCGGTTTCGCTCGTCCGATACCCGGCAATATACCCGCCGACCAGCGTGATCGGGCAGGTAAACCGGGGACGAACAGTGGTCAGTTCAGCCGATAAAGGCTTGAAAACCGGGCTAATCAGGACTTAGCGGGTAGTGCCGGGAATGCGCTCTGGCGGAGAGGGTGTCCGTCAAACGTCTCCTCTATTATACCCCATTCGGCGTCAGGACGTTGTTATTCCACAACACCATAGCAGGCTGAAGCCCTGGCACTCCCCCGTTTTGCGTCGTACAAACTGTGATCGGGAATGGGACCGAAATGGGGACCGGATCATTGGCGACGCAGAAGCTGACGGCGCTCAAGGTGAGGCACGCGACCGAACCGGGGCGCTACGGCGACGGCGACGGCCTCTACCTCCGCGTGCGCGAGAACGGCTCGCGCGCCTGGCTGCTGCGCTGCAAGGCGCCAGGCGGCAAGACCTACGATCTAGGCCTCGGTAGCGTCGTTAACGTCACGCTCGCTGAGGCTCGGGCCGCCGCCGCCGCCGCGCGAGGAAGCATCCGCGCGGGGGTGGACCCGACGGCAGCGCCGGCTGTGCCTCCCTCTATCGTCGAGCCGCCGCGAACATTCCGCGACGTCGCCGAGGACTACGTCACGGCGCAGGAAGCAGGATGGAAGAACCCGGTGCATCGAGCCCAATGGCGTTCCACGCTGAACGCCTACGCCTACCCGCGCCTGGGCGACATGCCCGTGTCCGCGATCACCACCGTCGATGTCCATGCGGTCCTGGCGCCGATCTGGACTACGAAAACCGAGACGGCCGACCGTCTGCGCGGCCGTATCGAACGCGTCCTCGCGAGCGCCAAGGCGTTAGGCCTGCGGTCGGGCGAGAACCCGGCCGCATGGAAGGAGAACCTCGCGGACCTGCTGCCTCCCGCCGGCAAGCTGAAGAAGGTGGAGCATCACAAGTCGTTGCCATGGGAGCGCTGCCCTACTTTCACCGCCTTGCTCATCGACAGGGGCGGCGACGGCGCGCGGGCGCTGTTGCTTACGATCCTCTGTGCCCTGCGGACCAGCGAGACGCTCGATGCGACATGGAGGGAGTTCGACCTCGCCACGAGGACTTGGACAATTCCTGCCGCGCGTATGAAGACGGGGAAGATGCACCGGGTGCCGCTGGCGGACCCCGCGATGGCGCTGCTGCTGGCGACACCTGATGCTGCGCGTGACCCCGCAGCATACGTCTTCCACGACGGCGACCCTGCGATGCCGCTTTCCAATATGACTATGGCGGCCGTGCTGAAGCGGATGGCTGTGGACGATGCCACCGTGCACGGGTTTCGATCCTCCTTCAGGACCTGGGCGGCGGAGTCTGACGGCAGCTTCCGCGAAGACGTCGCGGAGGCGTGCCTGGCACACGCGACGAAGGACAAGGTTATCGCAGCATACCAGCGCGGCGAACTATTCGAACTTAGGAAGGCGATGATGGCGGACTGGGCGCGCTTCCTGCTGCCCGGAAGAATGTCCCAGCGCGACAGCGACCCGGAATGCCTAGGATAACGTCATCGTGGCAAGCGCGACGAACCACGCTCCCGACTCGAGCCTCCCTGCCTCTGGGTTAGCGCTGGCTTGCTAGCGATCAGAGTTTGAAACGCGCGTTCCGGCTGACAACTGGCCATAGGTGGATCCTGTGGCTAACAGCCTTAGGCGTGAAAGGATGAGCGAACTTAGGCACTTGCCAGCCTCTGCGTCATGAGCCGTATGCCGGCGATGAGTGCCCAGGCTTTGGCCCTTGCTCGAATTATTGAAATCTTGTGCTAGGCGCGATTCCGCCCAAGACAGGCAAAGCTGCGCACGAAGACCCAGCGCCTCGTCCGTCACACGGCGGGCGACCACGGCTGGGTTTGGTGGCGGTCGGTGGCCACCGACACCGAGCTCCTGTCGCCATCGATGCGGCTGGCGATGCGCGACACGGTGCCGGCGGTATTCGACGCAATTGCCTTGCGCGTGCTGGCGCCGGGCTTCTAGGTGGCCAGCTGCCGGCGCTGGTGGGTGCTGCCGAGGTGGACCGCATTATGCCGGCGCGCATTGATCCGGCGCATTCCGGTTTGAGATGCGTAGCGCGCCGGGTGGTGACGAGACGCCCGCCACGTGGATGTCGCAGACCGAGGCGGCACTGGTGGTCAACGCCAGCTATTATCCATGACGGCCGGCCCGCCACGCCGGTGCGCAGCCTCCGCAGGCCGCTCAGGCCGCCGGAGTATGACGCGTGGACAGAGGCGTTCGTGGCGTCGGATACCGGCGCGAGTGTGCGCGACCCGTATGGCAATCTTGGGCCGTCGCGTTCGGTGCGGCGCCGGCCGCGCTGGTCTCCTACCCGCTGCTGATCGAGCCAGACGGGCGGAACGGGTGGCACGGCCGAGCCATGGCTGGCGAATGTCGTGGCGGAGGACTCTGCGTCGATTGAATCCTGATCTGCACCACGAATGACGGGTTTTTCAACCTGCATGCGCTTGCAGCGTTCCTGTGCGCGGCACCTATGGCGCGACGATCATGATGAGGTTTGCGCGTCAATCAAGGTGAGAAGGATTGGCCGGGCAAGTTGATGATTGTCGCTGTTGGCGTTGCCTTGCAAGCCGTGATTGTCGCGGCGCGGCAATCTGCCTGTGGAACAGCGTGGAAGATTGACCCCCTACGCGGGGTAATCGGCGTCCAAAACTGGCTCTGACTCAACTCTCGGTGCAGTTCGGCCAGCATCATCCGCGGACGACGAG
>CAXUOA010000010.1:0-26436 GCA_964252625.1 uncultured Acetobacteraceae bacterium
CATAGAAAGCAAGCAGTCCTTTTTTGAAAAAAAGGACCAAAAAACTTTTGCTTCCTTCCGCATCTGCACCAGCCGGATCCATTCGGACGGATAGACGCTGCGGACACTGCACTAACCGGCGTGCCGTCACGTAAATTGACGAAAACCGGTCGGGCGGTGCACCAGCGGCGTGCAAGCCCCCCGCGGTTCCTCAATCGGGTATGTAGGCGATCAGGTCCAGCAACGCATTCGCACCCGGCACGACGAGCGGTCCGCCGATCTTCATCGTCGTCGAAGCGGGCCGGACACCGGGGAAATGGCGCGCCCACTCCTCGATGGAATCGGCGAAATGGTCCCCTGCATCGTGAAAGCACGCCCGCCTGACGACATTTTCCAGTTTCGTGCCGCCGGCCTCGCAGATCGCCGACACATTGTTCAGCATGTAGCGCATCTGGTTCTGGCCCGGCAGGCCATACCAGGGAAACTCCGGATGGCGCAGCATCCCCGGCGCCAGCCGCCCGCTCGAATCACAGGCCATCTGCTGGCTGAGGAACAGGAACTTGCCGGCACGCACAGCCTGCGCCTCGTGACTGAACGGTTCCGGCGCCCCTGACGTCTCGACACGCGTGATAGACAGCGTGGAATCCGTGGCGAGCAGGATGAACGCGATCTCTATCCGGCTGCCCTTGGTACCCAGGCCCATGTAGGGGATCACGCAACGCGCCGGCGGGTTCGGGAACCAGCGCTTCCAGACCCGGTCCATGCCGGCGTAGTCGGAAGGATCGCCGATATAGACGTCGGCCTTCACCGCGCGCTCCAGCGAGGAGCCGGCGGCCAGGGCGATCGCCGCCAGCTTGGAAAGCGTGTATTCGGTTTGCGCCTCGATCGGCGAGCCGTACCAGACATACGGGTTTATGCGCGCCTGTTTGGCCAGCGCGCTCGGCTCGCCCATGCTGCGCGCCTCGCCGAAATCGCCGACCCAGTCGGTGGGCACCTCACCGGCCAGGAAAACCCAGTCGCCACGCCGTACGGCTGGCGAATAGCCCGCCAACGGCGACGGGACGCTGGCAGGAGCCGCGAAACCATCCATGACATGCGCGTCCGTCATCGCGATCATGTCCACCTCGATCCGGGCGCCACGCACCGGCAGAGCGCGTATGCTGACGGCGGTGGAAGCGGGCCGCGGCTCGGAGATGAATTCGTCACGCACGTCCAGATACGGCGAGATGCTGAGACCGGGCCAGCAATCGCCTTGCGCGAATTGCTCGCTGCTGGGCCTGTCGCAGGTGAACCATTGCCAGATGCGGACGACATCCTTGGCGATGTCGCAACCGGCGGCTTGCAGCGTGCGCTGCAACGTCTTCATCACGAAGCGGGATTGCAGCGCCTGCTCGCTCTGCAGGTTGGGATTGTCCGCCCGTGCCTCGGCCGCGATGCCCGTCGCGAAATCGCTGGCAAGCTGGCCGGAGACAAACACCCAGCCGCCTGCCTTCACCGCCGGGCTGTACGGCATCAGAGGCCTCGGGATATCCGGCCAGATAGCCTCGATCTCGTCCACGCGCGGCAAGTCATCCATGAATTACTCAATCCTTCCCTGTGGTCTTTCGGGGGTCGCGCAGTCCGGCAGCGCACGGCGTGGCCGCAAACACCAGGATCGTGCCCTCCGTCAGACGAGACCGCCATCGATCATCAAGCTCCGTCCGGTGATGAACCGTGCATCGTCGGAAGCGAAGAACGCGACGGCGGCGGCGACGTCGGCCGGCTGGCCGATCCGGCCCAGAGGTGTCGCCTCCGCGATGCCCCGGCGCGCATGCTCGTCCAGCCAGGACAACATGGCGGTGTCCGTGGCGCCTGGTGCCACGGCATTGACCCTGATGCCTCGCCCGCCAAGCTCTTTTGCAAAGCCTGCGGTGATCGCGTTCACCGCAGCCTTGGATGCCGCGTAGAGCGCCATTCCGGCCAGCGGCGACGCGGCGATGTTGGTGGACAGATTGACCACCGCGCCGCCGCCTGCGGGAAAGTGCGGGATCGCCGCCTGCATCATCAGCACGACGGACAGGACGTTATGGTGGAACTGCGCGTCGAAGGACTCCGGCGTGACGCTGCCGAACGGCAGGTTCTGCAACGTGCCCGCATTGTTCACCAGGATGTCGATCACGCCGAACCGCCCTGCCACGGCATCGACGATGCCGGCGCATTGCGCTGCGTCGGCCGTGTCTCCACCCACGCAGAGTGCCTGGCCGCCCGATGCGATCAGTTCATCTGTCAATGACCGCGCCGCGGCCGCGTTACGGAAATAATGAACCGCGACCGCGGCACCTTCGGCCGACAGCCTGCGTGCGATCGTGCCGCCAATGCCGCCGGACGCACCGGTGACGATTGCCACCTTGCCGGCGCAACGCCGCGTATCCATGGTCGTGACACTCCGGTCATCCGTCTGCTGGCCCGCGGGCACACTGCGCGACAGCAATATCTTTGTTCAATCGCCGTTCGCAGACTTGTCCGCCACCCGGACATCGCGGCGCCTGCGCGCCTCGCGCAGCTTCACAGACGGGCATTGATCAGCATCACCCGCGAATGCTCCGCCAGCCCGAACTCCGCGTAGTCGCTGCCAACACCGGACTCCTTGGCAAACGCCATGGGCAAGCTCGCGGTGAAGGCGCCATGCTGGTTGATCCAGGCGGTTCCCACCTGCATCCGTTCCGCCAGCGCCGTCGCGTGATCGATGTCGCGGCTCCAGACCGAGCCGCCAAGGCCGTAGGCCGTATCGTTCGCCAGTGAAAGCACCGCTTCCTCGTCGGTGAACCGCATGACCGGCAACACCGGTCCAAACTGTTCCTCGTCCACCAGCCTGACACCATGGGAGATGCCGTCCACCAGGGTCGGCGGGATGAACAGGCCAGGCCCGTCGAAGCGGTTGCCGCCTGCGATCACCTTGGCCCCGCGATCCACCGCATCGTCGAAATACGCCCAGACACGCTCGAACTGGGGACGGTTCTGAACCGGCCCCATCGTCACCTCGGGCACGAAACCGCCACCCAGGACCGTGGTCCCGATCAGCGCCGTTAGCGCCTCGCACACCGCATCATAGAGGCTGTCATGCACATACAGCCGCTTGATCGCCGCGCAGAAATGTCCCGCATTCCCAAGCGAGACATTGAATACGGTCTGCGCCACCGCCGCCACGTCGGCATCCGCGAGCACGATCGCCGCGTCGTTGCCGCCAAGCTCCAGGGTCAGCCGCTTCAGCGTGGGCGCGGCGGCGGCGGCGATCAGCTTGCCGGTCGCCGTGGACCCGGTGAACGAGATCTTCGCGATCGTCGGGTGTGTGGTCATCGCGGCGCCGACGCCTGCATCGCCGGTGATGACGTTCAAGACCCCCGGCGGAAAGGCCGCACGCCCGATCCGGCCAAGGTAGAGCGCCGAAAGCGGCGTGAACGGCGAAGGCCTGAGGATGATGGTGTCGCCGACGATCAGGGCGTTGGCGATCTTGGCGACCGCGAGGATGACCGGCGCGTTCCACGGCGCGATGGCGCCCACCACCCCAAGCGCCTTGTGCGTGAGGCTCACCCGAAGGCCCGGCCTGTCCAGCCGGCGCGGCGGCAGCACCTGGGCCGCAAGGATCCGCACATAGTCGATGGAGAACGTGATCTCCGACCAGGCGCGGCGCAGTGGACGGCCGGACTCGCTTGCAACGATCAGGGCCAGTTCGAAACGATGCGCCAGCAGCAGATCGGCGAACCGCTCCAGCGCGGCGCGGCGCGTGGCCCAGTCTTCGGCCGACCAAAACCGGAAAGCTGCCGCTGCCGCAGTCGCCGCGCGTTCCAGATGGCCGATGTCGGCTTCGGGATAGGCCGCAAGCGGCTGCTCGCTGCAGGGATCGATGACCTGGCGATACGCCCCGGATGGCGCGTCGGCGCCGCCGATCGTCATCTCCAGCCCCAGGCTCGCGAGCCATGCGGGGACGTCCTTCGGGGCGGCGGCATACGCAGCCTCGGCCGTGATGGGGCTGGCGGACATGGCGCTCCTTCGGATCACGGGATGTGCCGGCGGGCCTGGTTACCGCAAGCCGCCAGGGCCGGGCTGACATTCTCGCAACTATCCACGCAGCGAGAAGCCGGCACACAGGCCATTCCCCCGGCAGAGGCACCCATGCCAGGGTCGGCAATGCCACCGCACGGCCGGCAGCAGGAACCATGACAACCGCCTTGAGCGATCATCGACAAGCCCCGGCGCCCGCGACCGGCGTACAGCAGACCTGCCGCTCGCCGGACGGCCCCGGCAGGGACAGGCTCGGGTGGCGGATGAAATTCGGTGTCCTCGGGCCTTCGACGAACACCGTCGTCCAGCCCGACTTCGACGGCATGCGGCCGGCTGGCGTCACCAACCACTACAGCCGTATCTTCACGCCGGACGCCCGGGCGCTCAGCAACGAGAGTTTCATGGCCGGCGCCAGGCTGATCGGCGCCAACACGCTGGAAGCCGTGCGCAGTGTCCTCACCTGCGCCCCCGGCCACCTGGTGATGGGCATGTCGGCGGTCACCTTCTTCGGCGGTGTGGCAGGCGCCAATGCGTTCCAGGCGGAGGTTGAAGGCGAGAGTGGCCTTGGCGTCAGCATAGGCAGCCATGCGGTCACCTCCGCCCTGCGCACCCTGGGCGCGGTCAGCCGCATCGCCTTCTTCTCGCCCTACTACCCCGCGGCAAATGCCGAAGTCCGCCGCTATTTCGAGGAAAGCGGGTTCCGCGTCGTGCGCGACATCTGCCTGCAATGCCCGAGCTGGACCGCGATCGCCGAAATCGAGGACAGCCGGATACGTGAGACCGTGGCGGCGCTGGACGGCGCGGACGTGGACGCCATCGTCCAGGTCGGCACCAACCTCAGCATGGTGCGTCTCGCCGCCGCGGCCGAGCTCTGGCTCGGCAAGCCTGTCGTGGCGATCAACACGGCCACCTACTGGCACGCCCTGCGGGCGTGTGGCATCGCCGACAAAATACCCGGTTTCGGCCGGCTGCTTCTGTTGTGAAGCAAGCACCTGTCAGCTTCGGCCGCGGCACCCCGCACCCATGAGCATCAAGCCGGCTTGCGCCCTGACGGCCGAACCGCACGTGCCTGTCGTCATCGTGGGCGGAGGTGCGGCCGGCCTCATCGCCGCCCTGGCCGCGCACGAAGGCGGCGCGGACGTTCTGGTGCTGGAGCGTGACCCCACGCCCAACGGGTCCACCGCCCTGTCGGCAGGCCTGGTGCCGGCCGCCGGCACGCGCTGGCAACGCGACCTCGGGGTGGAGGACAGCCCGGCGCGCTTCGCGGCCGACATCATGGGAAAGGCGCATGGCGAGCCGGATCCTTCGATCGTCGCGTTGTTCAGCACGCAAAGCGGTCCGGTGCTGGAATGGCTCGCCGACAGGCACGGTCTGGCATTTTCCGTCATCACCGATTTCAGCTACCCGGGCCACTCCGCCCTGCGCATGCACGGCCTGAAGCGGCGCCATGGCGCCGAACTGATGGACCAGCTCAGGACCGCCGCGGAAGCCGCCGGCGTCGACATCCTCTGCGACGCCCGGGTCACCGAGCTGTTCGCGGCGTCGGACGGGCACGTGGCCGGCGTGGGCTACCAGCGGCCTGACGGGACATCCGAGAGCGTTCGCTGCGACTGGCTGGTGCTCGCTTGCAACGGCTATGGCGGCAACCCCGCCATGGTGGAAAGCCACCTGCCAGACCTCGCCGGCGCCCTTTATTTCGGCCATCCCGGCAACCAGGGGGACGCGCTGCTATGGGGCGCGGCGCTCGGCGGGGCGGCACGCCACCTCAGCGGCCACCAGGGCCATGGCTCGGTCGCCCACCCGATCGGCATACTGATCAGCTGGGCCACCATTACGGCGGGCGGCGTGCAGGTCAACCGGCATGGCGAGCGGTTCAGCAACGAAATGCAGGGTTACTCCGAACAGGCGGCAGTCGTTCTTCGACAACCGGGCGGGATCGCCTGGACGGTGTTCGACCAGAGGATAGCCGCCATCGCCGCGCAATTCGAGGATTTCCGCCAGGCCGAGGCGCAGGGCGCCATCCTGCGCGGCCAGGATCTGCCGGATCTTGCCTTACGCATGCAGGTGCCGGCGGAAGCCCTGCAACGCGCGGTGGCGCAGACCGGCGGCGTGGCGCCTGACCCGTTTGGCCGGGACTTCTCCGCCACGCCGCCGCTGGCGCCGCCCTATCGCGCCGTTCGCGTCACCGGCGCGCTGTTCCACACCCAAGGCGGCCTGGTTGTGGATACGCAGGCGCGGGTGCTGCGCCCGGACGGCACGCCACTGCCCAACCTGCTCGCCGCAGGCGGCGCCGCCGGCCGCGTGTCGGGCAGCCAGGCGAGCGGCTACCTGTCCGGCAACGGACTGCTGAGCGCTGTCGTGCTGGGCGCCGTGGCCGGGCGCACGGCGCGGGCCTGAAGCAAGCACGCCAGCCCTCCTTACAACTGACGCCTGTGCAGGCCAGGAAAGGCCTTCTTTTTTGAAGAAAAGAAGCAAAAAACTTTTATTTCCTGGGCAGTGTGAGCGGCTTTTACTCATCCAAATGCATCGGGTTGGTGCCGATGCGGGGGAGGCAAAAGTCTTTCATCTTTTTCAAAGAAGGACTGCTTGCTTTCTACGCGTCCGTCGAAAAGCCGGTTGGTATTGCTCGCCAGACGGATAAACTATCCACCCCTCTGGCATTCCGCGAAGCCGCGCCGCAGCATTGTCCTTTCCCGGGAGCGCCGATGACCGATTCCGATAATGCCTCGCCTGAAACGCGGGCGTCGTTGCGGACATGTCTGACGTTTGGCCTGGGCACCACAGGCACCGCCATCCTGCTCAACACGGTGGTCGTCTACTTCCCCGCCCTGATGACCACGGTGCTGGGGCAATCCGCCGCCTCCGCCGGGTTGCTGCTGATGATTTCCAAGCTTTACGACGTGGTGGCGGACGTGGTGATCGGCATCGCCAGTGACCGCACGCGCTCCGCCTGGGGCCGGCGCCGCCCCTATCTGCTTGCCGGAACACTGACCTCCACCGTGGCCTTCATCGCCATCTTCGCGCCGCCCGCGCTGCACGGCGCCTGGCTGTTCGTCTACATGGCTGCCGTCCTGATCGTGTATTCCACCGGCTATTCGCTGTTCAACGTCCCCTACACAGCCATGCCCGCCGAAGCGATAGCCGGCTATCACGAGCGCACGCGCGTGCTCTCGTGGCGCGCCTTCTTCGCCTCGATCGGACAATTGCTGGCGCTGACCGGCGCGGCCCTGCTGATAAACCGCAACGCCAGCGGGGCGGGCCCCAGCTACGCCATCATGGGGCTGATCGGCGGGCTGATGATAGGCGCCACAATGGGGCTGACTTTTCTCGGCAGCTTCAGCCTGCCTTCAATACTGCCGGATACTCCAGGCGCCACCCTGGCACGCGTTCCACCGCGCGAATCGTTGGCCACCATGCTCGCCAACCGTCCGTTCGTCCTGCTAATGTCGTCGAAGACATTGCAGTTCGTGGCGATCTCCGGCCTCAGCAGCACGTCATTGCTGTTCAGGCTTGAAGTGCTCAAGGTCGGCTACAACGGCCAGATCGTGTTCACCCTGGCGCAGAACCTCACGAGCGCCCTGGTCATGGTGCTGTGGGTACGGCTGTCGCGCCGCATCGGCAAACGCTGGACCTATATCATCTCGCTGCTGGGCTTCGCCCTGGCCAATGCGTCCTGGCTGTTCGCAGCACCCGGCGACCCGGTCTGGACGCTGTGGGTGCGCGGCGCGTTCACCGGCGCCGCCGCGGCGGGCGCAATCCTGATGAGTTTCGCCATGTATCCGGACGTCATCGAATGGGACAGGCGCAGGACCGGCCTGCGCCGCGAAGGCATGTATGCAAGCGCCTACGCGGTCTTGGAAAAAGCCGGGTTCGCCGCGGGACCAGCCGTGTTCGGCGTCTATCTAACAGGATCGGGCTACGTGCCGTCTGTTCACGGCCACCTCGCCACGCAACCGGCGAGCGCCATCACCGCGCTCTACGCGGGAGCCGGCGTAATCCCGGTCATCCTGCTCGTGGCGGCTGTGATAATCCTGCTGTTCTATGACCTCAGTGAAAGCGCGTTGGCAGCGGGCCCGCAGGCTGCAATCAGTGTGCAGGAAGAAGCCAGCCTGCTGATCTAGAGCGGACGCTCAAACGGACGTCCTTTGCTGCATTTCCGCAAAAACGAAACCTGCTCTATACCAACCCGGTTTGCGGTTGACACTTGGGCAAGCAAGCAAGGCCTTCTTTTTTGAAAAAAAGAAGCAAAAAACTTTTACTTCCTGCGCAGGCTCAGATGCCTCGATTGATCCAAAGGCAGCTTGCTGCTGCAAATGCGACAGGAAGCAAAAGTTTTTTGGTCCTTTTCTTCGAAAAAGGACTGCTTGCCTGCACTCCGTCAACCGCAAGACTGGTTGGTGTTATTCGATGAAATATCAGCCGGGACGTCAGCACCAACGCTTATCCATACCGTGATCAAAAACAGCGCAACTGTTGCAGTCATGTTAATCCTCCCGCACGTTCGTGTCATCGGCACGGGGGCTCGCATGAAAAGCAGTTTCAATTTCTCTTGTCGGATACAGCCGCGCCGGATTGGTTTGCCGAAGGTTGCACTCCTCACCACCGCGGCGATCCTCACCGTCGGCGGATACGCCTCGCCTGCGCCGGCGCAGCAGGCCACCACGCCGGCACAGGCGGCGAACCTTACCGGCACCGGGCCGGAAAACATCGTCGTCACAAGCCGCAAGCGCAGCGAGGTCCTGCAGAAGATTCCGGTGGCGGTTGCCGTCGTCGGTCACAAGGAACTGGTCCAGCAAGGCGTGAAGACGCTCGAGGACATCGCCAGGCTGACACCCGCCGTCACGTTCGACGAAGGCATATCCTCCGTAGACAGCCGGCCCACCATACGCGGCTTCTACGACGAACGTGGACGCCCGAGCGTCGCGACCCTGATCGACGGATACGACACCACCACCGAGTCGATCGTCTCCGCAGGCGGCGGTTTCCCGGTTAACCTCAACCTGCTGGATCTCGAGCGTGTGGAAATCGTCGAAGGCCCGCAAGCCGCCCTTTACGGCCGTAACGCTTTCGGCGGCGCCATCAACTACGTCACGATGAAACCCACGTCCGAACCCAGCGGCGAAATCAACACCGAAGTGGGCGATTACGGCGACTACAAGGTTTTCGGCACGTACAGCCAGGCCTTGAACGAGAAGATCTTCGCACGCTTCTCGGCTGAGAACGACGGGCAGAACGGCTTCTACGACAACACCACCACCGGCAAGGCGCTGGGCGGCCACAACACGCAAGGCGGCTCGGCGGATTTCCTCATCAAGCCGACGGACGACCTCACGATACGCGTCTACACCGAATACGATCACATCAACCAGCAGCAGGATGCCGCCGTCAACATCGGGGCAAACGGCGTCGTCAGGAACGACAGCCTGTCCACCGCGAACGTCCCGACCATCGGGGCCGTGCTCGGCACACTGCACGCGAACTCGTCGCAGGTCGCCTACACCGCTAACTATCCCGGCACCCGCGAGGAGACGCTGCGCCAGTTCATCACCGTCGACTACAACATGGACTGGGCGAGCCTGGACTCGCGCACCGGCTTCCAGACCAACCACACCCGGCTCACGCAGGATACCGACTACGGTGCCGCGGCAGAACCGGAGCCGTTTTTCCAGTTCTCGTTCGAGAACGAGCTGCAGGATTTCACCTACGACACCACCCAGGTCTCACAGGAATTCCGCCTCGTCTCACCAAGCAACCAGAAATTCAAATGGCTTGCAGGCGCCTACCTGTTCTACGAAGGCGCCAACCTCTATGACGACACGCAATACACCATCGATCACAGCATTTTCGATTTCCTCTACCCGCATGCACGCTTCACCCCGACCGGCAGCAATGTGATAAACCCTTTCACGGACACCACGCGCGACACCTACCATGCATCCCTCTTCGGCTCGGTCGGGTACGAGATCCTGCCCCGCCTCAACGCCACGGCTGAATTGCGGGTCGCCTACGAGGGTGTGGACGCCACGAAGCCGAATGTCAGCCGCACCGCGATCAGCGAATACAACAACGGCGTGACCTACGGGCCGGGCGGCGTGCCGCTCGGCATCACCTACGGCAACGGCTCGGTGGCGACGCGCTACGTCAACCCGAAATTCTCGCTGGATTACGAGCTGAACCAGAACCAGAACCTCTACATCGACATCTCGCGCGGCACCAAACCCGCGGGTCTCAGCCTGCTCAACATCGAAAGCGGCGGTTTTGCCGGCCAGACCTACAAGCAGGAGCGGGTCCTGGAGTACGAGGTCGGCGACAAAACCACCTGGCTGAACAACCGTCTGCAGGTCAACGCGGATTTCTACTACAATGACTATCGTGACCAGCAGGTCTCATACAGCAATCTCACGGTCAACCCGCCGCTCGTCGGTGTGGTGAATGCCGGCGCGGCCACCGCCTGGGGCGAAGAACTGCAGGTCACCTACCGGCCGGTCAAGCCCCTCGTGCTCGAAGCCGCCTATTCCCACATCATCGAATATTACAGCAACTACAAGAGCTCACAGGGAAGCGACCTCGAATTCGTCGATGGCAACTTCAGGGGCCGTTACATCCCCAGCGTGCCGCCGCACAACGTCACCGCGCATGCGCGCTACGAAACACCTTTGACGGACCGCCTGAACGGATTCCTCGACGCCACGGCGCATTTCGAGTCCTCCCGCTACGGCAATGACTACAACACGTTCAAGCTCGGCGCGTTCTGGGAGCCGCGGTTTCAGATCGGCGTCGAGAACTCCCATTACTCGCTGCTCGCCTTTGTCAACAACCCGTTCGACAACCGCACAATCGAAAGTGCCATCGGATACTTCGATCTGCATAACAATTTGAGCCCGACAGCCCTTGCTTTCCTGCCTGACCCACGCACTTTTGGAGCGCGGTTCAGCTACAAGTTCTAGGACCAGGACAACGCTTGCGTTCCGACAGGCCGGCAGCTCGCGTCGAAAATCCCAGCCCTGCTTACCAGGAGGTTGCCTTGACATTCTTCACATCCGCCGCGCCTGCAAACCTGCGCCCGTCCGCCGGCCTGGGTCAGCGCGGCAGGGCCGGACTTGAGCTGCTCGGCGCCACGCAGAAATTCGCGGCTGGCAAGCTGCGGCCCGCCGCCCGCCGGAACTTCGAAAACAGCCCTGAATCGAAACCGCTCACCGAGGCGCATTCCAGCGCCGCGACGCCCGCGGAAATGCGCACTGTGGTGGCGGAGACAACATCCGTCGTGGAACGTGATCCGGTCTGGCGGTTGGAGAGATTTCTGCAGCGCTACGTTGCCGAGGAGACCTTCAGCCACGGCATCCAGGCTGTCGAGGAGCGCCGGGAGCTGTTCGTGGATTTCCTGCAACCGCCGGCATCCGCCACCAAAGGCACGCTCGAGCTGGACTCCGAACTCGAACTGCCGAAATACTATACCGCGACGGAATGGCACCTCGAGCCGGGTAGCTGGGACGGCTACGACCTCTACGGGGCAGTCTTCGCCTTCGGCATCGGTCCGTTGGTCTTCAAGCACGGCGGCTACGCGGCAGTCGGTGTCGGCGACGACATCATAGCGCAGCGCCGCAAGACGATCGAGCAGCTGCCGAAACCGAGCTATGCGCGCATCTACGAACCAGGTTGCGGCTCGGCGACGACGCTCACCACCATCCACGGTGTCTTCCCGGACGCCGAGCTGCACGGTTGCGATCTCTCTCCATTGCTCCTGCGCATGGGCCACCGTGTCGCCGAACGCCTGGGCATTGCGATCGCACTCAAGCAGCGCGACGCGACACACACCGGCGAGCCGGATGCAAGCTTCGACGCCGTCGTCACCTACGCCTTGCAGCACGAACTGCCGCCGCGCGAAAACGTGGCCCTGCTGCAGGAGATGTTCCGCATCCTCAAGCCAGGCGGCGACATACTGATCAGCGATCCGCCGCCGTTCCGGGCGGTCTCGCCGTTCCATGCGGCGATCCTGGACTGGGACACCAAACACCGTAACGAGCCGTTCTTCTCCGCCGCCTGCCTGTCCGACTGGGACCAGACACTGCGCGACATCGGCTTCACCAACGTGCAGTCCTATCCGCTCGGCCAGGACGCGTATCCCTGGATCACCCGCGCCAGCAAACCGGATTGAGCCATGACCGACACCTACCTGGCCCCGGGCAACGTGGATGACCTCGGCCGCATGCTGATGGCGCTGCTGAACGAACACTGGGTATTGCGGGACCGGTTCGCGGTCCTGGAATCCCTGATGATCGAACGCGGCGCGCTGGCACAAGGCGAACTCGACAACCACGTACCATCGGTCGAACTTGGCGCGGCCATTGCTGCACTTCGCGACCGCACGGTGGCGGCTGTCATCGGCGCACCGCTTGCCGCCACTGACCGCAGCGTGGCCAACATTCTCGCCCGCGCGGGCCTCGGTGAGCAGGCGGCCCGTCCGGCGCCGGTCTCTCCTGCTACCTAAACAGCCCGTCACCCGCACAGCATCTTCACAGGAACCGGTCATGGACACGCCAACAATGTCGCCGCCGCTTCTGGCACAGCGCGGCCGCGCCGCTATCAGTTTCCAGGCCGGCATTGCCCTGGCCTCGAACCGAATGCTGGCGAAAACCGAACAGGCCCTTGCGCAGGCAGGTCTCACCGGCTCGGCCTTGCCGGAGGACATGGACGCGCGTCACGCTGCGGTGACCGAAACAGTAGGCGGAACGCCGGCCTTCAGGCTCAACCAGCTGCTCTCGGAATGGCGCGCCAAATCGCACGCCGCGGTGGCCTACGAAGCCTTTGCCGAGATACGCGCCGACATCGAACCTGCGTTGCGCAGCCTGGATGAAGGCCAGACGACCCTGGATGCCGCCACGCCTGCGGCAATCCCGTCATACTGGTCGGACACGGTGTTCCACCGCACCGCCGGCGGCTGGGACGCCTCGGATTTCAACGGCTACGTGCATGGTGAAGTGCTGCACAAGCTCATGCTGGCAAAGATGTTTCCCGGTGACATCTTTGCCCAGCGGCGTGATGCCGCCCGTCACGCGCCACGCCAGGACTATGCCCGCATACTCGACATGGGCGCCTCCTCGGGACACTACACGGTCGCCCTGTCGGAAGTCTTTCCGCAGGCGGAGATCAGCGGGATCGATCTGTCGGCACGCATGCTCGAGCATGCGCGCCGCAGCGGAAACGCGCGCAACGCGGCATGGAAACTCTTCGTCCGGGCCGCGGAAGATACCGGGTTTCCTGCCGGAAGCTTCGATTTCGTAACGTCTTTCAACCTTTTCCACGAGCTGCCGCCACCGGTGATCGAGGCAGTGTTCGCCGAGGCCTTCAGGCTTCTGGCACCTGGCGGTGACATGCTGATGTCGGATGTTCCGCGCTTTGCGGAACTCGACCGCCTGACCGCCTGGCGCTACGACCACATCGCCAAATGGGGCGGCGAACCCTTCTGGCGCGCGTCGGCCTCCATGGATCTGGCCGCCGCCGCTGCACGCGCCGGCTTCGTCGATGTCACGGCAGGCGGAATAGGCCCGGCGCCGATACGGCACCCCTACCTCGTCCAGGGCCGCAAGCCGCTGCCATGACGGATCACACCAGCTTCGCAGTGGCCGGCGATCCGGCCAGCCGGCGCATCCTCTCGGCCGACCAACTCGATCAGTTCGGCGAAGCGCTTGTCGCTTTGACAGGCGAGATCTGGATACTCACCGACCGGCTGGCTGTACTCGAGGCCGTGCTCGCCAACCACGGCATCGATGCGGGTGCCGAGATCGATCGCTTCGTTCCGCTGCCTGAGATGGAGACGACTCTCAGCGCTAGGCGGGACAAGCTGATCACCACGATCCTGGCAGCATTCGAGACCAGATCCGGCCAACCCTAGGCCGCGCACCACAACGCGCGCCTACCGTCAGGTTCAACACAATGAAAAAATATCAGGTCGTCATCGCGGGGGCCGGTCCAAGCGGCACCATCGCCGCGTATGCCCTCGCACTTCGCGGCATCGACGTGTTGCTCGTCGAATCGCAACCCGAATGCCCGGAGGATATGCGCGCCTCCACCTTCCATCCGCCCACCCTTGAGATGCTCGATGATCTCGGCCTGCTTGACGAGCTGGACGCGATGGGATTGCGCGCGCCGGTCTACCAGTACCGCAACCGCCGTAGCGGCGAGATACTGGCGTTCGACCTCACCGAAGTCGGCGACGTGCTCAAATACCCTTACCGCCTGCAATGCGAGCAATGGAAGCTCTCACGCCTCATCTGCGCAAGGCTGGCCGCACACCCGAATGCCGAACTGCTCTACAGCCACCGCGTCGTCTCCCTCTCACAGGATGCGGCTGGCGTAAGCGTCGCCCTGGAAGGTCCAAACGCCATCAGACATGTCCAGGGCAAGTTTCTGATCGCCGCGGACGGCGCCAACTCCGTCATACGCAAATGGCTGGACATCGGTTTCGACGGGTTCACCTATCCGGAGAAGTTCCTTACGCTCACAACGCATCTGCCAGCGGAGGACTATTTTCCAAACCTGTCGTATGTGAACTACGTGGCCGACACCGCGGAATGGTGTGTGCTGCTGCGTGTGCCTTCGCTCTGGCGCATTCTGGTTCCCGCCCCCGAAGAAGACCCGGACGCAAGCCTGCGGTCGGACACCAAGAAGAACGCTGTCTTCCATGGCCTGTTCGGCGAAGACGGCGTGGCAGCCGAGACCATGCACAGGACCGTCTATCGCGTGCACCAGCGCGTGGCGCAACGCTTCCGCGAAGGCCGCATCATCCTAGTGGGCGATTCCGCTCACCTCAACAATCCCCTGGGCGGCCTGGGCATGAACTGCGGTATCCACGACGCCATCAACCTCGTGGACAAAATCACCGCCATATTGCAGGACGGTGCGGACGCGGACGGGCTGCTGGATCGCTACAACCGCCAACGCCGGGCGGTGATGACCGACTTCGTGCAACGCCAGACGATCAGGAACAAGCAGTTCATCGAAGCAGGCACCGAAGCGGCGCAGATCCAGGGGCAAGTACAGATGGCGGCAATCCTCGCCGAGGATGCCGCCCGGCGGCATTATCTGTTGCAGCAATCGATGTACAACAGCCTCATCATGGAACGCCAGATCGCCTGAGCCGGGTAACCTGCTGCTACGCCAGCGCGCTGTTCGCAAACTCCTCCAGCAACCGTCAGAACCCGGCAAGCCTGTCGCCGATACCCTGGCTGCGCAGCGTGGGTCATTATGGGGCCGTTGGATCGCGACCACCGGCACCTCATACCAGCGGCCTTTGACCCCGCTCACGGACCGTCGTCCTTAGAACCTATTCATGAGTGGTGCTAAACAGAGGAGTCGGGGGCCTCGAGGCCCCCGCGGGGGTTGGGGGAGAGGCCGATCTTCCGCCGGACGCCGGGCGGCCGCGGGTGCTCGTTTTTCGGTTGCACGCTGGTATTTGTGGAAAGCGCCAGCACAGCAGACTTTCCGCGCCAGCCGGGCGATCCACCGTTTGCCTGCGACCCGCGCCAGAGTTGCCCACCCGCCTGGCCCCTACCATCTCCTGATCAGGCAGGGCGCTCCTCCAGCAAATCCTCCGCAATCGCCTCCGCGGCTGCCTTCAGGCCCGGCACATACGCCTTTACCGCTGCCGGCAGGGTCATCGCCGAGGAGAACACCGCAAGCGTCAGAGTGCCCTGGCAAATTCCGTCCAACAGTACAGGCACCGAAATAGCCGAGGTCTTACCGGGATTGGCCGTGTGGCGTATCCTGTCATAACTTGCGTAACCCTTCGCCAATATCTCCTTCAGCTCAACCAGCAGCCGGCTGACGATGATCTGTGAATTGGGATCGTCCGCGCGACGCACCTTGTCCAAAATCGTATCCCGGTCCTCGTCGCTGCTGAAAGCCAGATGAACCTTGCCGCTGGAAGAGCCGAGGATCGGCATCGTGTATCCCGGATGGTAAAGGTTCAGCGTGAAAGGCGCGATCGCGTGGGTCGACTCCCGTATCATCATCGACATGCCGACTCGTGTGCATACACTGATCGGCCAGCGGAGCTCCCGCGTCAGCCGGGTGATGTGCGGCCGGGACGCTGCGGCCAGGTCATCGTCCTGCTGGTAACCGGCACTCAGCGTCCGCACCAGGGCGGTCGGCCGGTAATGCTTGCGCGTGGTCTCGCGCTCCACCATCTGCTCGGCAACCAGCGTTTCGACGATCCTGTAGGCAGTCGGATAGGGCAGGCCACAAAGCGTGGCGATCGACGTCATGCTGAGCGAGCGGTGCTGGTTGATCGTTTGCAACACTTTCAGCGCCCGCCCGACGGCCCGTATGCTGCTGTCGTCCGGCGCGTCGTTCGCCGCCAACGCGCCGCAGGCAGTCATCGCCCGAACCACCATCGTACCCTCCTGTCCCGTCAGCCTCCGGGCGATCGCCTGCCCCAAGCGAAACACTACGGTCGCGCTCTCCGCCAGACGAGCAAAAACCGTGCTAACGCTTGTGGTGCCCGAACCTGCAATGCAGCCTCACGCCCCAGTGCCAGGAAACCCGACGATGGATTACGACTACGTCCCAATTCCGCAACGCCAGCCTTTACGCTGGCCGAATGGCGCACGCGTCGCCATGATCCTGACGTTCAACCTGGAAACGTGGGACCTGACCAAGCCGACCGACAAGCCCTACTACGCCGGCGGGCCTGCGATCCTGCCCGACATCCTGCCCGGCGACACACCGGATTTCCCGAACTACACATGGCGGGAATATGGCCAGCGCGTGGGCATCTGGCGCCTTTATGAGCTGTTCGACAAACTAGGTGTCCGGGCGTCCTGCACCACCAACGCGGTCACCTTCGATCGCCGGCGTCCCATGGTGGATGCCTGCCTGCAGCGCGGCTGGGAGCTGCTGGCGCATAACTGGGAGCAAGGCGAACTTCTCACCAGCTTCGCCAGGGAGCCGGACCGCGAGCGCGAGATCATCCTGCGCTCGCTTGAGAAGTTCGAGGCGGAGACCGGCCGCAAGGCGCGTGGCTGGCTGTCGTCCAGCCTGCGCGGCACGTTGCAGACAGCCGGCATCCTCGCTGAACAGGGTTGCCTGTTCTACTGTGACATCATGAACGATGACCAGCCGTTCCTGCTGCGCACGCCGCACGGTCCGATCGTCGCCGTCCCTTATTCCAACGAGATAAACGACTTCACCTTCATCACCCGCAAGAACTTCACCACCGACCAGTTCCGCGATGCCCTGATCGAGGAGTTCGATGTGCTTTACGAGGAAGGTGCCATGACCGGTCGCATCATGAATGTGGGCTTGCATCCCCACGTGTCCGGACGCGCGCACCGCATCCGCGCCCTGCGCCAGTTCATCGAACACGTGCAATCGAAGACGGATGTCTGGTGGCCCACACGCGAGGAGATTGCCACCTGGTATCTGCAAAACCACGGCGCGCATTTCCCCAACCAGCTCGGCGCATGACATCGCCGGCTCCCGATTACGCGGACCCGAAATACTGGCTTGCCGTACCGAACCTGGTTTCACCGCAGGCTGCGGCCGTCTTCTACGTCCACCCCACCACCTATCCTGGTGATCTGTGGAACCAGGATCTCGCCACCGCGCAGGGTGTGCACGCGGACACCTCTCTCGTCGCTGCACGCCAGACCGCACCCTTCGCCGCATCATGCCGCATTTTTGTCCCGCGTTACCGGCAGGCGTCCAGCCGCGCCTTTCACGAACGCGGGCGTGGCGCCGATGCCGCCTATGCCCTCGCCTTTGAAGACGTGCGCGCGGCCTTCCGCCACTACCTGCGCCATTGGCATCGGGGCCGCCTGATACTGCTTGGCCACAGCCAGGGCGCGCTGCATGTCGGCCGCCTCCTCGCCGAACTGATCGAGCCGGAGGGCCTCGCCGCGGACCTCGTCGCCGCCTACGCAATCGGCATCGGTTTCAGCGAAAAGCTGTTCGGCACCCGCCTGCGTATCATCGCCCCCTGCGAGCGGCCGGACCAGACACGGTGCCTCATCAGCTGGAACACGTTCCTGGCAGGCGGCGATCCTTCCGGCTTCCTCCTGCGCACCGCCGAACGCGATGCGGCTCACCTGAACGGCCAACCGCCGGGCACGCCGGTCTGCATCAATCCGCTCAGCTTCGACGCCCGCCGCACGCACATGCCGGGCGCACGCGTCCAGGGCGGCGTCCTGTGGATCGACGGTGCGCCTGCGGGTCTGACGGCGCTGCCAGGCGGCAACATGCACATGCACGATGTGGCACTGTTCGCGTCTTCGCTCGGCGAGGACGTGCAGCGGCGCATCGCCGAACAACCGGACGCGTCTTGCGAAACGCCGTGCCGCTTGCGGCAGCAATCATGAACGGCCTCGAAGGGCACTGGACCTCTTCAGGAATGCTCCGGTTCGGCGGCGGCCTCCTGCGTTACGCCACGCAAGGCGAAGGGCCCGCCCTCATCCTGCTTCCCAAGCTCGGCGGCTGGATCGCGGACTGGCGTCATGTGGCGCCGCTGCTCGCCGCCCGCCACACGGTGATCGCCATAGACCCGCCAGGCCATGGCGGCTCCGTCATGGCAGCCGCACCGCCTTACCTGCAGACCGTCCCGGAATCCGCCGCCGCAATAATGGCCGTCATCGATGCGCTCGGCATCGGCCGTTTCAGCATCGTCGGCAACTCGCTAGGCGGCTGCATCGGGATCGCCATCGCCGCCATGTGGCCCGCGCTTCTGCACCGCCTCGTGCTGGTCAGCGTAAGCCTGGCCCCGCGCATGACACTGGCAGCCCTCGCCGCCAGTGACGCTGCCCAGCCGCCAGGCACATACACGCCGGACGGCCTCCCTGCCCCACGCAGCGGTGACGACCTGCGACGCTTCGGCCCGATCAGCGCAACGGTCGTGGCGGAACAGAACCTCAGCCGTGCGGCCTGCGGACTTTGGCTGAGGCCCAGTGAGCGCGGCGTCGGCCGCATGGGCATCGAGGACTACCTTCCCCGGATTGCCGCCCCGGTCCTGGTCATCAACGGTGCGGCTGGCCATTACGTGCAGTACATCCCGGTGGCCGAGCGGCTGATCGCGTCGGTGCGGACCATCCAGCTTGCGGCAGGCGGCCCGTTCGTACACCAGGAACAGCCGCAATCGACCGCAGCAAACATCAACGACTTTCTCGACGCCGCATGATCCCGCCGCCACAGGGCGACGTGCTTGTCTCCATTGCGAGCCTGGACGTGGAGCACCACGCGGAACCGTTACGCGTCCATATCGTCCGCACACGCCGCCCTCACATCGCAACCGTCCTGTTCTCACACGGCGCCGGACTCGCCGGCGCGTCCTACGCACCGCTCTTCCAGCTCTGGGCCCGGCACGGTTTGGCCGTCGTCGCGCCGGACCATCCGCAAAGCGCCGCTCCGCTCTGGCACACCCGTATCCTGGACATGCAGGCGCTCTGGCGCGACATCGCAGGTATCGAGCGCCAGCTCTCCCCGCCGGCCTGCCGCCTCGGCCACGGTCTCCCGCGCGTCGCCGGGCATTCCTTCGGCGGCCACACCGCCGCCATCCTGCTCGGTGCCCGTCCGCGCATCGCCACGCCGTCGCACGGTAACCTCCGGCTGGACCAGGCTGCGTCAGGCATCCTGCTGGCGCCGCCAGGCAATGGCGGCCCGGAAAACCTCACCCCCGAGTGGCTCGCGCGCGCGCCCTATCTCGACATGGACTGGTCGGGCCTGGATCGCCCCACCATGACCGTCGCAGGCACGCTGGACAACTCAGCGTTGTCGACCAGAGACTGGCAGTGGCACACCAGTGCTTTCCAACACGCGCCGGCGGGCAACAAGGTGCTGGCGGTGGCAGCGGACGCTGACCATTATCTGGGCGGCATCGCCGTGGACCGCGGAACGCCGCAACCCGCATTGCTGACGGAAATCGCCGCGGTTACGGCTGGTTATCTGCTGAATCCACGGATCGCGCCGCGCCCGGCTACGCTGCGGGTTTGCACCGGTTGACGTTGCACCCGACGGCTTTGACGTTGGCTTGTGAAAGGAAGGCCAAGGGCTCTGCCCCTGGACCCCGCTAAGGACAGTCGTCCTTAGAACCTGATCTGTCAGCAGTCCTGACAAATGGGGTTTGGGGCAGAGCCTCATTTCTTCTTTCCCAGGCCCACCCTCGCATCACCCTGTCCCGCCCAACGAACGCATCGATCGACGCCTGGAAATTCCGCGTGATGTCGATGTGGTCCCACCCGTTCAGCAGCTTGGTGCGAAACACCGGATCGATGGTGAACCCCCACGCCGCCACGCCGATGCGTATGCTGCATGCCTGCAGATCGACAGTCGCCAAAGGCGCACCGGCAAGTGCCGCCAGGATCGCCTCCCCGTCCGCCTCCGTCACCTGCGCCGGCAGCAATCCCTGCCCGGCGGCATTGGCGGCGAAGATGTCACCGAAGCTCGGCGCAATCACGCAGCGTATGCCGAAATCGGCCAGCGCATAGACGGCTGCCTCGCGTGACGATCCGCCTCCGAAATTCCGCCGCGCCGCCAGGATGACCGCGCCTGCGTGGCGCGGATCGTTCAACGCAAACGCCGGGTCCTGCCTTAGATCATGGAACAGCACCTCGGCGTAGCCGTCGCTGCGCGGCCGCTTCATGAAGCGCGCGGGAATGATCTGGTCGGTATCAAGGCCGGATTGCGCCAGCCCGCACGCCGAGCCTGTCATTATCGTGAAAGGCTGCATCAGCGATCTCTGCCTGCAAGCATCGGCCGCACGTCCTGCAGCCGCCCCGCCACCGCAGCCGCGGCCGCCATCGCCGGTGACATCAGGTGCGTGCGCGATCCAGGCCCCTGCCGGCCCATGAAATTGCGGTTCGTGGTCGATGCGCAGCGCTCTCCCGGGCGCACCAGGTCGCCGTTCATGCCCACGCACAGGGAACAGCCGGCATCGACCCAGTCCAGCCCGGCCGCGATGAAGATCAGGTGCAGCCCCTCTTCTTCCGCCTGGCGCTTCACCGGCCCGGAACCCGGTGATACCATGCCCGGAACAACCGCCCGCCGCCCTGCCAATACCCTTGCCGCTTCGCGCAGGTCCTCGATCCTGCTGTTCGTGCAAGACCCGATGAAAACCCGGTCCACCACGATATCCTGCAGGCGCTGCCCGGCCTGCAGGCCCATATAGGCGATCGCCTCGCGCGCGTGGTCCGCCCGCGCGGCGTCCTGCATGCGGGCGGGATCGGGCACGCAGCCGGCGATCGGCAGCGCGTCCTCCGGGCTGGTGCCCCAGGTGACGATCGGCGCTATCTCGGCACCGGACAGCGTGATCTCGCTGTCGAAGCCAGCATCCGCATCCGATGGCAGCAGACCCCAGGCTTCCGCCGCCTGCGCGAAATCCCCCGGCGCGTCGGGCCGCCCGCGCAGATAGTCGATGGTCTTGTCGTCCGGCGCCACCATGCCGCAGCGCGCCCCGCACTCGATCGACATGTTGCACAGCGTCAGGCGGCCCTCCACGGAGAGCGCGCGTATCGTGTCGCCGGCATATTCGATCGCGTGGTGCCGGCCGCCATCGGCCCCCAGCCGCGCCACCACGGCAAGCGCCACATCCTTGGCCGAAGCGCCGGGCGGCAACGCGCCTGTCACGCACACGCGCATCAGCTTCGGACGACGCTGCCACAAGGTCTGCGTCATCAGCACATGCGCCGCCTCGGACGCCCCGATGCCGAGCCCGATCGCGCCAAGCGCGCCATGCGTCGAGGTGTGGCTGTCGCCGCACACGATCACCAGCCCGGGCAGCGTCAGGCCGCGCTCCGGGCCCACCACATGCACGATACCCTGCCGGCTGTCGCGCAGCCCGATCAGCGGAATGGCGAAATCGCGTGCGTTCACCGAAAGGCGCTGCAGGATGCCGGCGATCGCCGGATCGCCGGCGCCGCTCTCGCGCCCCCTCGTCGGTGCGTAATGATCGGTGACCGCCAGGCTCAGCGCCGGATACGCCACCTGGCCGTTGCGCGCCCTTACCTGATCGAACGCATTGAACGAGCCTTCGTGCAGGAAATGCCGATCGACCCACAGCAGGCTCTGCCCGTCCTCGCGCGAGACGATGCTGTGCGCGTCCCAGATCTTTTCGAACAGCGTGCGCGGCGCCGTTATTGCTCCTGGCATCCCTCCTGGCATCGCCTATTCCTGCCCGCATCCGGGGGCGGAAAACCTGGTCCCCTGCATCCAGCGACCCTACGGCGTCATCACCCTTGACGCAAGGAGTTGTCCTATGAGTAATACCGGTCAGCGTCGAAAAACAGGACAACCGCGTTGAACGCAACGGCCGAACCCTCCAAGGCCCGCCGCCTCTACCTCGCACTCAGCGAGCGCATCGCCCGTGGCGAGCTCGTGCCAGGCGAGCGCCTGCCCGGCGAACCCGCGCTTGCGGCCGCCCACCAGATCTCCCGCGTCACCGTCAGGCGGGCACTGGACAGGCTGGCGCAGGAAGGCTGGGTCAGCCGCAAGGCCGGCGCCGGCACGTTCGTCTCCGGCAAGCGGGTCGATCCGGTGCTGCATGCGGACCTGACCGACATGTTCGCCCATCTCCGGGAAATGGGCGCCAGGACCGCTATCCGCCTGCTGTCCTTCGCCTACATCCACCCGGCCCCGATCATCGCCGGCGCCCTCGGCCTGCAGGCGGGAGAGCGCACCCAGCGCTCGGTGCGCGTCCGGTCGCTGGACGGCGCGCCGTTCTCCTATCTCACCACCCATGTACCGGAACGCATCGGCAGCACCTATTCGGAAGCCGATCTCGCCTCCACCGCCCTCCTCCATCTGCTCGAGCGCGAGCACATCATCGCCGATCGCGCCAGCCAGAGCCTCAGCGCCACCCTGGCCGGCCCCGATGTGGCCGAGGCTTTGGAGCTGCCTGCAGGGGCCCCCCTGATGAGCCTGACGCGCGTCATCGTCGCGGCCGACGGATCGGGCATCGAGCACCTGCACGCGCTCTACCGCCCGGACCGCTTCGCCTTCCACCTGGACCTGCAACGCACCGGCGCCGCCGGCCAGGCAGACTGGCGCCCCGCCGCCCTGGCCGCGGCATGACCCCCAAGCTGGCCACCCTGTTTGGCAAATCCATAGTCGTGGCGCCGGGAGTCTACGATCCGCTCACCGCCGCCCTGGCGGCCGATGCGGGGTTCGGCGCGCTCTACGTGTCGGGCGCCGCCCTGGCCTACACGCGGCTCGGCCGGCCGGATATCGGCCTGGTGTCGATGAGCGAGGTCGCGGACACCATCGCGCTCATACGTGACCGCGTGGCCGCGCCGCTCATCGTGGACGCCGATAACGGCTACGGCAACGCGCTGAACGTGCAGCGTACCACGCGCGCCTTCGAGCGCGCGGGTGCCGACGCCATCCAGTTCGAAGACCAGACCCTGCCCAAGCGCTGCGGCCACCTGCGCGGAAAGACCCTGGTCAGCACAGGCGAGATGCTGGGCAAGATACGCGCCGCGGTGGACGCCCGCGCGCACGCATCCACCTGGATCATCGCGCGCACCGATGCCGTGGCCGTAGAGGGTCTCGAGGCGGCGATCGACAGGGCGCATCGCTATGCAGACGCCGGCGCCGACATGCTGTTCGTCGAGGCGCCGCAGAACCGCGAACAGCTCGCCAGGGTGGCCGAGGCCCTGCGCGGTCGATGCAAGCTGATGGTCAACATGGTCGACGGCGGCGACACCCCGCAACTGCCCTTGCAGACACTCGAGAACATGGGCTTCAGCCTGGTGATCTTCCCCGGCGGTGTCGTGCGTGCCGTGGCCCTCGCCGCGCGGGACTACTACGCCTCCCTGCACCGTCACGGCAGCAACCTGCCGTTCGGCGAACGCATGTTCGATTTCGCCGCGCTGAATGATCTCATCGGCACGCCGCAGATGCTGGCCGCTGGCGAGGCCTACGCAGCTCCCGCACCATGATCGACCCCGTCACCCTCGCCATCCTGGACGGCCGGCTCACCCAGATCGCCGACGAGATGGACGCCACGCTCTACCGCGCGGCCTTCAACCCGATCATCGCCGAAGCGCGCGACGCCTGCCACGGCCTCTACGACGCCCTCACCGGCGACACGCTCGTGCAGGGCGCCTCCGGCCTGCCGATCTTCGTCGGCGCCATGGCCTTCGCCGTGCGTGCCGTCATCGCCAAGGTGGGCCAGGACGGCGGCGCCCTGCCCGGGGACATCTTCCTGTTCAACGACCCCTATGCCGGCGGCACCCACCTCAACGATTTCCGTCTCGTGCAGCCGGTCTTCCGCAACGGGGCGCTGTTCTGCTGGATCGCGTCGGCCGGCCACTGGCTGGACATCGGCGGCAACGTGCCGGGCGGCTACAACCCGCAGGCCACCGAAAGCTTCCAGGAAGGCGTGCGCATCCCGCCTGTCAGGCTGTGCGCCGCCGGCCGGATGAACACCGACATCACCGACATCCTGGCCGCCAACGCGCGCCTGCCGCTGTCCAACTGGGGAGACCTGCAGGGCCAGCTCGGCGCACTGGCGCTGGGCGAACGCCGGCTGCACGGCCTGCTCGACGAATATGGCGACGCCACCGTCGCCCAGGCCTTCAGCGCCCTGTCGGACCGCGCGGAGGTCCTGATGCGCAGCGCGATCGGCGCGCTGCCCGACGGCACCTACCGTTTCGACGACACGCTTGACAATGACGGCATCACCGACGTCCCACTCGCCATAGCGCTCGACCTCACCATCGCCGGCGAGACGATGCTGCTGGACTTCTCCCGCTCCGCGCCGCCCGCCCAAGGGCCGGTGAACATCGCGTACGCCACCGCGGTCGCCGCGTGCTACGTCGCCCTCAAACACGTCTTCGCGGACGTGCCCGCCAACGCCGGCTGCCTGCGCCCGATCACCTTCGACATCCCGCCCACCACCCTGCTGGCCGCCCAGGCGCCGCGGCCGATGGCCGGCTACACCGAAACCATCCTGCGCATGATCGGCATCATCCTCGGCGCCCTTGCCCAGGCAAACCCCGCGCGCGCCACCGCCGCCCCGTGCGGCACCATCAACGCGCTCTCCATCTCCGGCGCCCGGCCGGACGGCACGCCCTGGGTGATGTTCAACTTCTTCGGCGGCGGCCTTGGCGGCAACCCGGAAACCGACGGGCTCAGCCATGCCGGCAACCCGATCTCCACCGCCACCATGCCGCCCTTGGAGATACTCGAAGCCGCCTACCCGGTGGTGTTCACGCAATGGGCGCTGCGGCCGGATTCCGGCGGCGCCGGCGCGCATCGCGGCGGCCTCGGCGCCATCTACGAGATAGAGACGCTCACCGATGCCACCCTCTCCCTGCTCGGCGAGCGCGGCCGCGCCGGGCCGTTCGGCGTCGCCGGCGGCGGTCCCGCGGCGCTCAACGAATTCGCCTGGCAGGAGGGCGAAACCTGGCAATCGCCCCCGCTGGTCTCGAAGGTCACCGGCGTGCACCTGGCGGCAGGCCGCCGCGTGCGCCTCAGGACGCCGGGCGGTGGCGGCAGGGGCAATCCGGCGGACCGCGATCCGGCCGCCGCCGCGCGTGACGTCGCGTTTGGCTATGCCGGCCGGGACCCCGGGTGATGGCCGGCGAGCCCCTCAGCCAGGGCGTCGTCGGCGTCGATGTCGGGGGCACCTTCACGGACCTGTTCCACTATGACGCCGCCACGCGCCGCTTCGCCGTCGCCAAGCTGCCCTCCAACCGCGGCGACGAGGCGGTGGGCTTCCTTGCCGGCCTGCAAACTTTCGGTGACCTGGCCCGGCTCGGCGCCATCGTGCACGGCACCACCGTCGGCACCAATGCGCTACTGGAACGCAAGGGCGCCCGCGCCGGCCTGATCACCACCGCCGGCTTCCGCGACGTGCTGGAGATGCGCCGCCGGGACCGCAGGCAGACCTGGGGCCTGTGGGGGGATTTCACCCCCGTCATCGACCGCGACATGCGCCTGGAAGTCACCGAGCGCACCCTGGCCGACGGCAGCATACGCCACCCGGTCGATCCGGCGGAAATCCGCCACGCCGCGCGCCGCCTGCTCGAAGCCGGCGCGGAAGCCCTCGCCATCGTCTTCATCAACGCCTATGCGAACCCGGCGAACGAACGCGCAGCACTCGAGGCGGCCGCCGAGATCTGGCCGAACGCCCATGTCTCCTGCTCGTCCGCCGTGCTGCCGGAAATCCGCGAGTTCGAGCGCTGCTCCACGAGCGCGCTCAACGCCTACCTCCAGCCGGTGGTCGGCGCCTACCTGGCGAAGCTGGACGGCTCCCTCGCGCAAGGCGGCTTCACCGGCAGGTTCCACATCGTGCAGTCCAACGGCGGCGTCATGTCCACCGCGGCCGCGCGCAGCCTGCCCGTGCGCCCCGCCCAGTCCGGCCCCCCCGCTGGCGGCCTCGCCCCCCCCCCCCAACCCCCCCCACCCCGCGGGCCCACCCTCGGCCCCCGC
>CAXUOA010000011.1:0-10989 GCA_964252625.1 uncultured Acetobacteraceae bacterium
GTCGATATGGTCGCGGTTCCAGATCGGCTCGAACATGAAGTTGGCGAAGCGCAGCGCCATGATGTTTTGCACCGTCTCCTTGCCGAGGAAATGGTCGATGCGGAAAATCTGGCTTTCGTCGGCCTGCGAGAGCACCTGCGCGTTCAGCTTCTTCGCCGAGTCGAGATCGGCACCGTAAGGCTTCTCGATGACCACGCGCCGGAAGGCGCCCTGCTCCTGCTTCAGCAGGCCCGCTTTGCCAAGCTGCTCGACGAGCTCGCCGAAGAAACGGGCGGCCACGGCGAGGTAGAAGACAGCGTTGCCCGAGACGTGATCTTTCAGCTTTGCCATGTCTTCGGGTTTGGTGAAATCGGCCTGCACGTAATCCAGGCGCTGCGTCACCCACCCCCAGGAAGTCTCGTCCACATGCTCGACGTAGAACTCGGCCGTCCTGTCATGGGTGAAATCCTGCATGGCGGCGGTAAGTTCGCCTTTCCAGCCCTCCATGTCGGCGGCCACACGGTCCACGCCGATGATCCGGAACCCGTCATCGAGCAGCTTGTCGCCTGCCAGGTTGTAGAGCGCGGGCATCAGCAGGCGCTTGGTCAGGTCACCATGGGCGCCGAAAATCACCAGCGTGGCAGGCGGTGCGGCCTTTACGCCGGCCTTGGCCGTGTCCCTGTCGGGGCTGGTCGGCTTGGAAGTCGCCGATTTCGACGGCATGGTGTCTGGCACAGTGGGCACTCCTAGTAACCGCCGGACACATCCGGCTCAGGTGTTCACGTGGTAGTTCCTGCCTGTCCACGCCTGGGTTCTTGCGTCGCGCCAGGTAAAGACGAAGCCGGCGCCACGGCCGTTTTCCCAGCCGAGTTCCGCTTCATGCACGCCAAGCCCGGTGTCGGCCGTCTCCATCTCGTTGGACGTGGCCCAGCCATCGTTGCTCCAGTGAACGATACTCGGCTGCGTGAGTTCGATGCGCAGCGTGCGGCCCTGCGCCAGACGGTCCGGCTGGAAGCCCGTGCGCCACGGCGTCACACGGGGCGGGTGGACCTCTTCGAGGTAGCGCCGGACGGTCTGCGGCGGCATGTCGAACACCGCGCGGTCGGCCAGCGAGCGGAGCAGCTTGATGTGTTCGGCATGTGCCCACACGAGCGGCATGGCCGAGCCGGTCGGGTGGCCGGGGGAAAGCTCCCGGGAGGCGATGGCGTCGGCATCCCAGACCTGCTCGGGGATGAGCCCGCCTTTGCTGGTGCAGGCCTCCATGACGTCCAGCAGACGGGCGGCCTGGGCGAAGTCTCCGGCCGCCGCGGCCACGTGGGCGCGCTCGCCCGTCAGCAGCGGCCAGAGGCGTCCTGTTCCGGTGCCGTCGAACGGGGCGCCATCCTCGTGCTCGCCGTAGCCGTCTCCGGTGTAGCGGTACCAGGCCGGTCCGGCCGGCAGTTGCCTGCAGGTGCAATGGTCGATCGCCCGCATGGTGGCGAGGATACGCGGGTCGTTTGCGCGGCGCAGGCCGAACCGGACCAGCGCCAGCGCATCCGCACTGATCAATTCGTGCGCGGGATACACGCCCTGCCCTTCCGGACGGTTCTTGACCTGCACCGCACCGTTCAGGTCCGAGCCGGTGCCGGGCTGGCAAGCGGGTGCCATGCGCACGTAGTAACCGTCCACGCCCAGTTCGGCCGCGAGCTTCGTGCCGCGGGCGAACGTCCAGTCATCGAGGCAGGAATGCCAGTAATCGGCCGTCTCGATCAGGAATTGCGCCGTGCCGGGCGCGCCGGCGGCTTCGGCCAGTTCGGCGGCAACGACAAGGGCGGCTATCTCGACCGCGAGCGTGAAGGCGGCGTAGCCGGCATTCTCTTCCCAGCGGTCCTGTCCGGTGACCGGACCCTTGCGGACGAGGAAGCCGGCGGCCGCGCGCACCATCGGCCAGTAGCGTGGCAGGTCGGCAGAGGCCAACGCGCCTTCCCGGCGGGCGAGATCAACGAGCAGGATGGGGAAGGCGCATTCGTCCATCTGCACGCCCTGCCAGTAGGACGAGCCGTCGAGCCAGTTGTTCTGCGGCCAGTGGCCATCGGCCTCCTGCGTGGCCTGCAGATAGTCGAGCACCTGGACAGCCTCGGCAAGCGCGCCGGCCGCGAGCAGGCCGCCGGCGGTCTCCACCAGGTCACGCGGCCATACCAGGTGGTAGCCCCCCAGATCGTCGTCGCCCTTGGCCGCGCCCCACGGAATGGACAGGCTGGCGATGTAGCCGCCGCGAAAGCTCGGCGCCTCGTGCGTGCGCAGCACGGCGGTGCTGACGCGGTAGGTGTTGTGCGCCCGTCCGCCCGTCGCATCCTGCGGAGGCGTGCGGTCCAGCTTGCGCAGACCATCCTGCCAGCTGCGCCAGGCGGAAGCGTATTCGGCGGTCAGCAGCGCAAAGTCGTCCAGCAGGCTGGCGCGGGCGCGGAACGCGGCCTCGATCGGGCTGCGGCCGAAGCCCAGCGCGAAGACGGCGGTGTTGCCGTGCGTCAGGTCCACCTCCCCTGCCAGGGCCACGTTGCCGGACACCGCGCGATCGTACTGCCACGTCAGCCTGAAGTTGCGCGAGAGGTCCTGCCAGCCGTCGCTGACGCCGGCGAAGCCCACCGAACGTGTCAACCAGGATGCGCCGGCAGCCAGGGCCAGCGCGGCGCCGCCACCTTCGGCAAAAAGCATGGGCTGGCCCTTGTAGTCGTCCAGCCACGCAGTGTTGCCGGTGCCGGCGTTGACCAGATGGGGCGCCAGCAGGGCGAACAGGCGCAGCTTCGGCCCGGGTGTCAGGGTCTCCAGCGTGACCGATTGCAGAACCACATCGCGCCGCGGGTCGGTGATGATGCGCTTGACGATGCGGAAGCGCGGCGCGCTGCCATCGGCAGGGCGGTGGGTGTTGGTCACCTCATAGGCCGGCACGCCGTCGGTGAGCGCAGTCAGTATGGCCTCGGTGTCGCGCTTCTCCTCGGCGAACAGGCTTTCCCCGTCGGTGACGATGAAGCCGAAATCACGCGTGCAGGCCTGGTCGACACGGGGGTAGTAGCATTCGTTGAGGATGCCGTGGCTGATGGTGAACCATACCCGGCTGGTGGCCAGCAGCGCTGTCCCTACCCCGCTCTTGTCGCTGGAGGTCCAGCGCGGGGCGATCCCTGGGGCGCCTGGTGCGTCGGGCAAGGGGGTGGGTCTCCGGTCGTGCAGCGGTGCAAGCGTTTCCGGGTTGGCGGGTTGCCTGGCAAGCAGGCAAGCCGGTCTTTTTTGCAGAAAGCCAACCCTTCGTTTCCGCCGCGTGCCACCGGACAGGCCTGCGGCAGCGGCGTAGAAGCGGCTTACGTGAACCCGATCACCTCGCCCACCGCCCGATGCGCCTGGTCGATGGCTGAGTCGGTGTAGGCCGCAGCCCCTGAGTCGGAATTGGCGATCGCGATACGCCCGAACAGCGCACGGCCGATTTCGTGCGGCGCGTAGCCCGGCGCCCAAACCGGATCGAACAGGTAGTTGTATTCGTAGGCGTAGCCGTGCGGCCAGCGGTTCACGGTGATGCCCGTGATGTCACGCGCGGCATCGAAACCGGCAGGCCCGAGCGTGCGCGCAAGCTGGTCGCGTATGTTGCGCTCGAACGTCTCGAACGGCGTGGCGAGCAGCTCCGCGTGACCGAGCCGGTGCTGCGTGCGCTCGTCCAGCCCTGGGTGGCACGGCACGCGGGTCATGCGCAGCAGCATCGGCTCGTCCGGCGAGCGCACGGAGCGGTAATTGCCGATGTCGACCACCGGATTCAGCCACATCGTCGCGTGATACATGCCCGGCGCGTAGATCTGGTCCACGCCCAGCCTGTGGAAAGCCCGCCAGTTGGCAAGCGCCACCGTGGTGTACACGAGCGGTATCTTCACCAGATAGTGCAGCGCATCCTTCTGCGCGCGGCTCATCTCCGGGCATACATACGGGATCATCATGTTGTAGCCGGCCATGATGCAGGCGCGGCCGCGCACGCGCACTACCGCGCCGGCGCGCGCGTAGGCGAGTTCCACGCCTGTCGATGCGTCGGCGCCGCCGATGTTGCGCGCGCCGACGACCACGCTGCTCAGCCGGATGCGCACGCCTTGCCCCGGCCGGTCAAGCTGCGCGTAGTCCAGCCGGCTCGTGACGGCATCTTCCACGCTGCTGCCCGGCAAGGCGGCGGGAATCAGCCGGCGCGTCAGCAGCCGGACGATGCTGGCGTTGCCGTCGGGAAAGTGGAACGTGTAGGAGCTGGTACCGGCATAGCCGGATGCCGTGTAGCCCATACGCGGCGCCGCACCGTCTGCCAGGCCCAGGCCGGTGAAGCCGGGGAAGTCGAACGTCCAGACGTCCAGGGCGGAGACAGCGTCGATGCCCACGCCCCATTCGTCGTGGCTCAGCGCCTGGAAATACGGCAGCACGCCGGCATCGGCCCTTGCCACGTGCACCAGGTAATCCGCGTAGCTGATGCGTGAGAGCCGCGCTTTTTTCTCGTCCGAGGACAGGCCCGGCATGTAGTCGGTGTGCGCCTCCTGGATGCGTATGATGTCCGTTCGCACGCGCGCCGATAGTGGTGCGCCGGCCAGGATCTCGGCCCATTTGCGGCCGGTGCTGCCCGGCGTCAGGTGGTCGGCGCCAAACGTCTCGCGGTTGAAGAACACGCCGCGCGACATGCCCAGCGATGCATAGAAATCCTTGTGCGCGCAGGTCTCCTCCAGCCTGACAGGCGCAATCCCCAGCGCGCGCAGCAGGCCGTCCGAGACCTTGCTGTAGGGATAGGGCGAGTCGATCTCCAGCGTGCCGCCGTTGATCAGCGCGGTGCGGCCGCGCAGCACGAACTCGTTGCGTTTGGCATGGCCGCCCACATCGTCGTGGTTGTCCAGGATGAGGATGCGCGCGCCGGGATGCGCCTCGCGGTAGAAATACGCCGCAGACAGCCCGCTGATCCCGGCGCCTACCACCACCAGGTCGTACGCGTCCTCGCCTGGCATCGACGCGGGCGCGGTTTTCCAGAAGCTGCCGTCCCGCAGGCTGTGCGCCACCTCGAACGAGCCGGGATGGCTGCCGCGCATGCCGGTGAGCGCCGGCGGATAGTAGCCAGGCGTGTCCTGCGGCGCCGCAGCACCTGGCAGGGCGGCCGCCAGGCCGGTCGCGGCAACGCCGTTGAGGAAGTCCCGCCGCAGGATGGGGCGGTGCATCCCCAGGCGCCTGTCGTTTTCCGTCACAAGCGAGGTCTCCGGTCAGCGAAGCAGGAAGCAAAAAACTTTGACTGCCCCGCGTCTACAGTAGCCGGGTATTTTCTGGGAACATCCAAGCCACGGCGAATGCATGGTAGAACAAGTCTAGCTTCTCTTTCCAAAGAGGAAGGTCCTTGCCGCCAGAAGCCGCAACCCGTTCCCGGTAATTATCCTCTCAAAAGAGAGGTGCCCGCTTCCCGCAAACGCCTGAGCACTTCCACACACTGCGTCTCGTGGCAGCCCCCACCGCAAGACATCATTTCGGCAGCACCGAAGGCTGCGACGGATACTGCATGATCAGGCGCTGTGAGGAATGCGAAATCCACAGATGCACCTTCTGCATGAAGTCCGCGCCGATCAGCATGTCCTCACCGCCACCTTCCCCATCGCTGTCATCGGTCAGCAGGGAGCCGAGATGCACGCGTTTGCTGTTGACGACCGCCTGATCGACGATGTCCACCGGCATATTGTTTATGGTCAGGTCGCCGATGACAACCTTGCCGAAGACATGCGTGATTACGGCGACCCTTCTTGGGCCGGCACCGCCGACCATCCGGTGGCCGGCAGCGTGCAGACCGCTTACATCCAGACCGAGCCGGTAGGCCGCAGCACGAAACATCACGGTGTGCGGCGAACCGGTATCGATCTCGGCCCGGATCGTACGGCCATCCACGTTGATGTCCACCTCCGTCTCCCGGTTGTTGTCCACGTGAACCAGGCGTACATCGTAGAGCGGCGGTGCGAGCGCCACCGCGGGTTTATGGCAATCTCCATCCGCCTCGAAGATGATGGCGTGCTGGCCCACCAGGTCGAGATCCACGTCGTAAGCCGCCATCATGTTCATGCCGAACAACCCGTCCGGCCCTGACTCTTCTTCCCTGTCCAGGAAATCACTACCGCCCAGCACCATGCCGTCGGCATTCATGTTGCCGATGCGCATGTGGCGCGCTCTCCCCCGCCAGATGGCTCTGCTGCCACCCACGCCATTGCTGTCGGCGCCCGTCTCGGACATGGCAACGCCAAGCCGCTCGGCCGAACTCCGCTTGAGCACCGTGGCGAACGCACCGGTGTCCAAAACCAGATTGGCCGGCTTGCCGTTCACATCCGCATACAACATTGCGTGCCCGCCCTCCATGCGCAGTGGCAGGACAGCCACCGCGCCCAGTTGGCAAGCGGCAACTGCCTGCCCTGAGAGTAGAACGAGGCAGGCCATCGCCGATAACCTGACATCCATATTGTGCAGCTCCGCGGAATATCCGTGAGAGCGTAACAAAGTGTCTGCGCGAAGGTAAAGCCTGTTCCGCTTCCGCCGCAGGATTATCGTATTGGCGAAAACAACGCAGGGAAGGCCCTTCATTCCTGAAAAGAACTTCCGTCTCCTTCGCTTGTATCGCAGCCCCAGTGCTCCTGGCGGCTGCCCGGCGTGCCGCCCGCGCGGCTGTATTCCCGCGCCAGCACGCCCATGGCCCGTCAGCCGTCGAACAGGATTTCCACTGCGTAGCCGAAGATTTCAGACGTTGCGCGCTTGCCGCTTCTCGCGCACCGCGCGACGCATCTTCGCCATGCCGCCGACCCAGCGATCATACGTCTCGGCCTTCACCTTCATGTAGCCGGCCACGTTCGGGTGCGGCAGGATAAGAAACTTGCCCGCCCGCAAACCCTCCAACGCCGAGGCCGCCACTTCCTCAGGCGTCAGCACGCCATCCACATCCGCACCGCCGAAGAAATCGCCCGACTGCACGAACGGCGTGCGCACGCCCTGCGGACACAGCACGGAGACACCCACGCCGCGATCCTTGGCTGCGATGGCCAGGCTTTCCGCAAATCCGATCGCCGCGTGCTTGGTGGTGCTGTACGTGGCCGATCCTATCTGGCTCAGCAATCCGGCGGCCGAGACGGTGTTGAGGAACCAGCCGGATTTGCGTTCCATCATGCCGGGCAGCACGGCGCGCGCGGCATACACGTGCGCCATCACATGCACCGCCCAGGCGCGCGCCCAGGCCGCGTCCGGCGCGGACGCCGCGTTGTCGAACTCCGGATCGAGCGTGATCACACCGGCATTGCTGCAGAACAGGTCGATCGGACCAGCGGCGCGCTCCGTCTCGGCCACAATGCGCTGGATGTCGCCCTCCTGCGTCACGTCACACGCATACGCCGTGCCGCCGACCATCGCGGCGGTCTCTTTTGCGCCCGCCTCGTTGAGGTCCGCCACGCTGATATGCCGCGCGCCTTCGGCCTTGAAAAGCTGCGCCAACGACCGGCCGATACCGCTGCCGCCGCCGGTGATGACGATTGTCTTGTCTCGGACGTCCATCGGGCGTTTCCCCCTTTGTTGTCTAAGCAAGAAGTTCTTTTTTGAAAAAAAGAACCAAAAAACTTTTGCTCCCTGTCGGCGGGTGCTGAAACGTTCGCCGACAGGGACCAAAAGTCTTTTGCTTCTTTTCTTCAGAAAAGAAGGCCTTGCTTGCCTTAGAAAATCTCAAACAGCCCGGCAGCACCCATCCCGCCGCCAACGCACATCGTCACCACACCCCACTTGGCGCCACGCCGGTGCCCCTCGATCAGCAGATGCCCCGCCATGCGCGCGCCCGACATCCCGTAAGGATGCCCAATCGAGATCGCACCGCCATCCACGTTCAGCTTCGCCGGGTCGATGCCGAGGCGGTCACGGCAATAGATCACCTGCACGGCGAACGCCTCGTTCAGCTCCCACAGATCGATGTCGGCCACGCTCAGCCCGTTGCGCTCCAGCAGTCGCGGAATGGCGAATACAGGGCCGATGCCCATCTCGTCCGGCTCACAGCCGGCCACTGACAAGCCGCGCAGCGCGCCCAGCGGCGTCAGCCCACGGCGGGACGCCTCGGCCGCCTCCATCACCACGCAGGCGGACGCACCGTCGGAGAGCTGGGACGCATTGCCTGCTGTGATCACGTGGCCCTCGCCGCGCACTGGCTTCAGCGACGCCAGGCCTTCCAGGTTCGTCTCCGGCCGGTTGCCCTCGTCCTTGGCCAGGGTCACGCTCTTATGGCTGATCTCGCCGGTCGCCTTGTCGGCCACCGCCATGCGGCTCTCCATCGGCACGATCTCGGCGTCGAACCGGCCGGCTGCCTGGGCCGCGGCCGTGCGGCGCTGGCTCTCCAGCGCGTATTCGTCCTGCTTGTCGCGGGTGATCTGGTAGCGCTGCGCCACCGTCTCGGCGGTGTCGATCATTGCCATGTAGATGTCCGGCTTGTGCGCCACCAGCCAGTCGTCGCCGGCGCGGAAGCGGTTCATGTGGTCGTTCTGCACCAGGCTGATGCTGTCCAGCCCGCCGCCTATGGCCACCGGCAGCCCGTCGAACATCACCCGCTGGGAGGCGATGGAGATCGCCTGCAGGCCGCTGCTGCACTGCCTGTCCACCGTGGTGCCGGACGTGGTGACCGCCAGGCCCGCGCGTATCGCCGCCTGGCGTGCCACGTTGCCGCCTGTGGTGCCCTGCTGCAGCGCGCAGCCCAGGATCACGTCCTCCACTTCGCCTGGCTCCACCTTCGCCCGTGCCACGGCCTGCGCCACGGCGTGGCCGGCCAGCGTAGCGCCCTGGGTGTCGTTGAAGGCGCCGCGATAGGCGCGCCCGATCGGGGTGCGTGCGGTGGATACGATGACGGCTTCGCGCATCGGACGGTCTCTCCCAGAATGGCCGCGGCGTGTACCCGGGCCGTGATTGATACGGCATAAGGCGAGCCCTGGCCCGTCTGGACCCTGGCTTGCCCGTTTGCCATAGTCGTAGTTGTTGGGTGTTCACCCTAAGCCGTCAACGCGAAGCCTGGCAACGCAGGGGTGCCCGGTGAAAGTGGCCTACAGGAAAAACGATGGCCGATGCCAAGCCCAGCACGCGTGACCGCATACTCGATTGCTGCCGTGACCTCTTCAACGAGCGCGGCGCCGCCGAGGTGACGACCGCCGAAATCGCCACGGCGGTGGGTATCAGCGAAGGCAATCTGCACTACCATTTCCGCCGCAAGGAACAGATCGTCACCGCGCTGTTCGCACAATTCGAGGCGGCGCTCGACCGGGCCGGCGCGGCCGGCGAGGATGTCGGCCCACGACCGCAAGCCTACCGCGTCTATCTCGCCGGCTGGTTCAACGCCATGTGGGAGTGGCGCCTGTTCTATGCAGCCAGCATCTACCGCCTGGCGCCGGACCTGCGGCCGCGGCTGAAGCAGATGACCGACAGCGGGCAGACACAAGTGCGCCGGACGCTCGGCCGGCTGGCGGACAGGGGCGTGCTGAGCGTAACACCGGAAGAGCTCGACAGGCTGGTGGTGAACGCCTGGATCGTGGCGAGCTACTGGATCGACTACCTGCTGACCCGCCAGGGCGTGGAGACGATCACCCGCGAACATCTGCGCTGGGGGTATGCACAGGTGGAAGCGTTGTTTACGCCATACGCATCCGCAGCGCCTGGCGTGGTGACGCTTCAGGCGAAAGCTGGTTGAGCAAGCGGCCTGCCTCCCGCATCTCCGACAAGTCGATGCCTCCAGACCCGATACGAAAGCCGCAGCTGCGGAAGACAAAAGTTTTTTGCTTCTTTTTTTCGAAAAACCAGGACTTTCTCGCTCCAACAGACGGACACGGCAAATGACCGAAATGATCGCAGTGCGCGAGCAGCACCGCTTCGACGAGACCCGGCTTGCGGCCTATCTGAAAGACGCGCTGCCGGAAGTAACGCTGCCGCTCTCCCTGCTGCAGTTCCAGGGTGGCCAATCCAACCCCACCTTCCTGATGACGGACGCAACCGGCCGCCGCTACGTGCTGCGCAAGAAGCCGCCCGGTGCCATCCTGCCATCGGCCCACGCGGTCGAGCGGGAATACGCGGCGATGCGCGCGCTGGGCCCCACAGCCGCCCCGGTGCCGGCTGCCCGGCTGCTGTGCGAGGACACGGCGGTGATCGGCACGGCGTTCTACGTGATGGACTTCATGGACGGCCGTGTGCTGACCGATCTGCGGCTGGAGACCATCCCCCAGGGCGAACGTGCCGGCTTCTGGCTCGCCGCCGCGGACGGACTGGCGGCTCTGCACGGCGTGGATTGGCGGGCGGCAGGCATGGGATCGTTCGGCAAGCCGGACGCCTACATCGCCCGTCAGATCGGCCGCTGGACCAAGCAGTACCTCGCGTCCGACCCCGAGCCGAACGCAGACATGGAAGCCTTGATCGCCTGGCTGCCGGCACACCTGCCGCCGGACGAGCCGGCCGTGATCGCGCATGGCGATTACCGGCTTGGCAACCTGATGTTCGCCCATGACGGGCCGCGCCTGCTGGCGATCCTGGACTGGGAGCTGGCCACGATCGGTCATCCTATGGCTGATCTGGCCTATTTCGCGTCGTTCTATCACCTGCCGCAGGACGGCGGCCCGTTCAAAGGCCTCGGCGGCGCTGACCTGCCTGCGCTCGGTATCCCGTCGGAGGCAGAGCTCGTGACGCGGTATTGCGACCGCGTAGGGCGGCCGTTCCCGGCGCAGGACTGGCCGTTCTACCTGGCATTTTCGCTGTTTCGCTCAGCCTCGATCGGCTGGGGCGTGTATGATCGGTCGCGCCGCGGCAACGCCGCCGATGCGCGGGCGCATCTCTACGGCGACATGTTCCGGACTTGCGCGGCGATCAGTTGGGGGATTGCCGAAGGGAGGACGCAAGCAATCTTATTTTGAAAAAGGGATCTTGCTCACCGGAACCTGCTCCCTGTCGGGGGGGGGGGGTGCAAAACCCCCCCCCCCCCCGCAAAAAAGCGGGGTT
>CAXUOA010000011.1:10999-26188 GCA_964252625.1 uncultured Acetobacteraceae bacterium
GGTTTGCCCCCCCCCCCGCGGGGGGGGGGGGGGGGGGGCCCCCCCCCCCCCCCCCCACGGGCGCCGAAATCAGCTGGCTTACCTGCGGCCGACACGCCTAAGGGCGTCCGCCGTGTAATCGTCAGGCGTCAGCGAACTCCCCATATACGTGGGTGCCGAACCTTCCTCGCTGTGCAGTCCCTGCACCAAATAGCGGTGCGCCTGCAGGTCGAGGAACTCGTAGCCGTCGGCGCCGGTGAGCGGCGCTTCCGGCGCCGTTTCCACAAAGGCGAGCGCGGTACGCCAGAGCTGGCCGCGTGAATCGTAACGGTCGGCGATGGCAGCCTGCCAGCTGTCCTCGTCGATATAGAAGGTGCGGCGGGCGTAGATGTGTCGGAAACCGGGCTTCAGCGTGGCTTCCACCACCCACACCCGGTGCAATTCGAAGCGCAGCAGGTCAGGGTTGACCGCCTGAGGCTTGATGATGTCGGCATATTTCACGCCTGGAAGCTGGATCTTGTAGGTGTTGTACGGAATATAGACTTCCTTCCGGCCCACCAGCTTCCAGTTATAGCGATCGATCGCGCCGTTATACATGTCGTAATCATCGACGGTCTCTAGGCCGTCGGTGTTTTGCACCGGCGTATCGTAATTGATTTCGGGGGCGCGGCGGACACGGCGCTCGCCGGGGTTGTAGGTCCAGGCTTCACGCGGCTGTTCGGCCGGGTCCTGGTGGCTGATCACGAGTGTCAGCTGGCCGGCGATACGCGGCGGGGCGAGCACTTCCTGCCAGAACATGCTGTCCCACTTCGCGGGATTGTTCATGTTGGGCGTGTTGTACGGGAAGATGATCTGCTCGTGCCAGCGTGTCAGCGCGTAGTCGCCCGACGGGGTGGTAACCGCATTGGCCACGGTGCGCTGCAACTGTCGGCCGCGCCAGCGCAGGATGTGGTTCCAGATCGCCTCATTGCCGTTATGCGGGATGGGGAACGGAATGGAGAGCTTGGCGTCCTCCACGTCCAGCCCACTGGCGGAAAGATGCGCCCGGCCGGCATTGGCGATGGCGTTGTCGTAGATGTATTGCGGGGCGGCACCGGTGCGATGCGTCGGGTACACGTCCACGTGGTAGCCGGGGAGCGTGCGGATCATCGCGATCGTGCCTTCCGCCAGCTTGCTGCTGTAGCGGTCGACATTCTGCGCGTTGATCACCAGCAGCGGCTTCTCGGAGGCGAACGGGTCCTTCCGGAAGCTGCCCGGAACGTAGCCAGGACTGGCCGCGGTAAGGCCGCCGGTCCAGGCCGGGATGGAGCCGTCGGCATTGCCGGCCTTTATCGCACCCATCGGGGTCAGCGAATGGCCGAGATCGGCCGCCGTTTGTGCCACGGCCGGTGCCGCCAGGCTGTCGCCCATGAACAGTGTGGCCGCCAGCATCGTTGCGGCAAGCAGGGTCTGCTTCATTGTTTCCATCCCTTGATCAGCGGCGATTCACGCGCGTTGGCGCATCTAAGCAACAGCACCCTAGGGTGTCCACCCTTCACGCCCTGGCCGGAAAAAAAACGCATGGACACGGAAAGTTGATACGAGTTAAGGTTTGCTCACGAACTTGTGAGGTATTCCATGAGACGCCTGTTGCTGGCTGCGACGATTTTGGCTGCTGCCCGTATCGTTCTGTTACCGTCATGTCCTGCCTGGGGTCAGACCATGGACCAGGCGGCCGGGCCGGCCGGCAACGCAGCGGCGCCCGCTGTCCACCGCCACCACAAGCGCCGTCACCATCTGGCGGCGGCGGCGGCACCATCCACCGACGATGCGGCGCCGGCGGCGGCCGAAGCCGCTTTGCCGGCACCGCTGCACAGCCTGAAGCCGAGCGCCGCAATGGCCCTGGTTAAGCTGCCCGATAGCAGCCTGCAGTCCACAGGCGCAGGCGAAGGCCTGACACCGTTGGGCGCCATACGCGCCGGCAACGATGACGGCAGCATCCCCGCCTGGACGGGCGGTCTGGCCGGGAAACCAAGCGCCGTTCCGGTCCATTTCCGGCCGGACCCGTTTGCCGGAGAGCGCCCGCTGTTCAGGATCACCGCGCAGAACGTGGACCGCTACGCCGACAAGCTCGCGGCAGGCACCGTGGCGATGATCCGGACCATCGCCGGCTACCACGTGGACGTCTACCCGACGCACCGGACCGCAGCTTCCCCGCAATTCATCTACGACAACGCCATAGCCAACGAGAGCCGTGCCCATCTGGTGCATGGCGGTGAAGGCGTCGAAGGTGCGGCACTCTCCATCCCTTTCCCGATTCCGCATAACGGACCGGAAGCCATGTGGAACGAGTTGCTGCGCTGGCGCGGCACCCAGATCACGCGCAACGTCCTGAACGTGATTTCGACGCCTTCCGGCGACTACTCCACCCAGAAATGGCATGAAGACATCATGCTTCCCTACAACACGGCGGGTTTCAGCAACACCCGCCAATGGGATAGCCTGTTCCGCCAGGAGGTGCTCTCTCCGCCGCGTGACGCCGGGGCGCTTACTCTGGTCATCAACCACGAAGATCCCTACACGCAGGCGCGCGAGGCCTGGACCTACAATCCGGGTGAACGCCGTGTGCGGCGCGCGCCGGAGATCGACTACGACACGCCGCTGACCGACACGGACGGGCTGGAGACGGTCGACGATTACGACCTCTTCAACGGCTCGCTTGACCGTTATACCTGGACACTGGTCGGCCGACGCGAGATGTACGTGCCCTATAACGACAACCGCCTGCAGGACCCTTCCGTCCGCTACAGCGACCTGATCGGCAAGATGTCGTTGAACCCCGACTACATACGTTTCGAGTTGCATCGCGTGTGGGAGGTGGATGCCAAGCTGAAATCCGAGTTCCGCCACATCTACACGCGCCGCACGTTGTATCTGGACGAGGATAGCTGGCAGGCGCTCATATCTGACCGTTACGATGGCCACGGAAACCTCTGGCGCACCGCGATGACGTTCCCGATCGAGGCCAGCGACGTGCCTGTGATGACAGCAGACGGCTACGAATACGTGGATCTCTACCAGCACCGCTACCTGGCGCAAGGGCTGCACAATCAGGAGAGCACGGCGCCGTTGTACAACGCTGCATCACTCACGCCGCGCGATTTTACGGCGGATGCGTTACGGCAGATGGGGCACAGGTAATGTCATAGGCCTGTAAAGACATGCTGGGGGCGTCGGGCGCACTACGCTTGTGCGCGACGTCCCTGGATCCCGCTCAGGACAATCGCCCGTAGAACCTATTTAATGAGCCGCGCTGAACAGACCGGACTCTGGCTCGAACCTCGCGGCTCTGGCGAGGTTCGAGCCAGAGCCGGCGTCCCGCTGCTGTCTAGGCCTCCGTCCCATGCTCCGGCTCCAAGGCCGCCGCGATGTCCTCCGGCCGCTTCTGCGGCACGATAAGGTCCATCACCCCGATGATCGCCGGCAGCACGACGATCGCGCCCGCCATGTTCATGAAGAACATGAACGTCAGCAGCATGCCCATGTCGGCCTGGAACTGCAGCGGCGAGAAAGCCCAGGTTGCAACCCCGATGGACAGTGACAGGCCGGTGAAGATCACCGCACTGCCCGTCTCCCGCAGGGTCTGGATGTAGGCCGCATTCAGCGTGTAGCCACGGCGCATGTAGTACGACAGCCGGCTGAACTTGTAGATGCCGTAATCCACCCCGATGCCCACGCCGAGGGCGGTGACGGGCAAGGTGGAAAGCTTCAACCCGATACCCAGCACGCTCATCGCGGCGTTCGCCAGTATGGACACGGCAGCCAGCGGCAGCACGATGCAGAGCGCCGCGCGCACGGAGCGGAACACGCCCAGGCAAATCACGATGATCATGCCGTAGACCAGGCCGAGCATGGGCAGTTGCGCCCGCTCGACGACGATGTTCGTGGCCCCGATCACACCGGCCGTGCCGGCCGCCAGTTCCAGCCGAAGCTTCGATTTTGACGGAGTTTTCGTAAAGGCCTCGATCGTCCTGATGACCCGGTCGATCGTCCCCGCCTTGTGGTCGGTCAGGAAGATGATCAGCGGCATCGCCGAGCAATCGTTGTTCGACAGGCCCATGGACGGCTCGAAGGCCGAACTGTCGCGCCCGAGCACGCGGCCGTCATGCGGCAGATAGTCAAATTTCGGATTGCCTTCGTTGTATAGCACGTTCACCTGGCGCATCAGGTGGCCCATGAACAACGTGCTGCGTACGCCGGGCACGCCCCTCAGGCGATGGTCCAGATCGTCGATTCGCCGCATCGAATCGTAGTCGAGGCAGGAATTGGCGGGTCCTTCGGCGAACACCTCGAGCACGTCCACGCCGACCGAGTAGTTATTCTGGAAGAACGCGGCGTCGCGGTTGTTGCGGCTGTCGGGACGTAGTTCCGGCACGCCCACATGCAGATCGCCCACCACCGGTTGGCCGAGCAGCAGCGCCCCGCCGGCCACCCCGGCCGTCAGCGCACAGATGATGATGGCCGAGCGTGGCGCGATCAGGCTGGCGAGAAGCCGCCAGAACCCTTCGAAACGCGCAGCCCCGCGCTGGGCCGCCTCCACGCGCTTCATCGAGATGCTGGCGAAGCTGGCGATTACCGGCAGCACGAGCAGGTTGGTGATGGCCAGCACGGCGATGCCGATAGCGGCCGTCAGCGCCAGCTCACGAATTGCCGGCACCGGAATGGTCGTCACCGTCACGAAGGTCAGCACGGCCAGGCAGAGTGCCACCACGCCGGGTTCGAGCAGGTTGTGGAAGCTGCCGCGCGCGGCATCCAGCGCCGTCATTCCCTCGCCCACGAGCCGTACGTTGGACAGCGCAATCTGCACGCCGTGGCTGACGCCGATGGCCAGGATCAGGAAGGGAATAAGCACCGAAATCGGGTCGATGCCGATATGCAGGATGGTGATTATGCCGAGCTGCCACATCACCGCGATGAGCGAGCAGGCAAGTGCTGCCGCCGTTAGATAGATGGAGCGCGAGACGATGTAGAGCAGCACGGCCGCCACCAGCAGGGCGATGCCGAAGAACAGGACGATGATCTGGGCGCCGTGCTCGATGTCACCCACCGCCTGCGCGAAGCCCAGCACATGCACCTGGGTGTCCGCGTTGTTGTATTTGGCGCGTATGATGCTGTCGAGCTCGTCGGCGAACTTGCCGTAATCGAGATGCGCGCCGGTCTGCGGGTCGATGTCATTCAGCTTTGCGCTGACCACGGCGCTGCGGAAATTATTGGCCACGAGCCGGCCGACCAGGCCGGCTTTATAGATGTCTGCCTTGACGGTGGCGAAGCCTGCCGCGTCCGGCTTGAACGTGGCCGGGATCACCGGACCGCCGTTGAAGCCGCCTTCCACCACTTCGGCAAAACGGGTGTCCGGCGTATAGAGGCTGCTGACATGGGTACGGTCCACGCCCGGCAGAAAAAACACGTCGTCCGTCAGACGGCGCAGCGCATCGAAATACGCGGGCGTGAAGATGTCGCCGTGCCTGGCTTCCAGCGAGATGAGCAGCACGTTGCCGCCGCCGAACTGCGCCTCCACCTTCTTGTAGGTGTCGATATAAGGATTGTGTGAGGGCAGCAGCTTGTCGAACGAAGCGTCCGGCCGCGTATGTATGGCGAAGCTTCCGAGCAGCACGGTGACGATGGCGAACAGAGCCAGCACCTTGCGGCGGTTGCCGAACAGGGTACGCTCGATGAAGCCGATCATTGCGTCACCTCCGGGTGCGCGGCCGGCGTACTGGCGGGATCGACGACATGCACGCCGTCCTCACCCACCACGACCCATTTGCCGCTTTGCGTCTCCGCCACCGCCGACAGCGTGGCGCCCGTGGCCGGCGGCAGCGTGCGCAGCTTCTCCGTCTGCGGGTCGAACAGCATCATCAGCCCGTTGCTGCCGACCATTGCCACAAAGCCGTTGGCCAGGATCGTGCCGCCGAAGATCGACCGCTGCTCGCCTGTCTCGATGCGCTTCCAGGCAACGGTACCGGGTGCGGCCGCGAACAGGCTGCCGCGCAGGCCGAAGCTGTACATGGTTCCGTCATGTGTCGTCAGGCAGCCGAACTGGGAGCCGTCATAGGGCACCGGGATAGGCGTCCAGGTGGTGCCATGGCGCAAAAAGGCGTGTCCGGCCTCGCCGGTGATCACCAGGTCCGCGCCATGCGCCATGACGCAGTTCAAGTGGTAATCCTCATCCAGATTGGGCAACTTCACCGCAACCCAGGTGGCGGCGTCGGTGGTCTCCAGCATCAAGGCGTAGGAACCCGTGGCAACCAGGTGGCCGGGTGCCAGGCTGGCCACCGAGAACAGCGCCTGGTCCGTGCCGGGCGCGGAGAGCTGAGACGTCCAGTGCAGCCCCGCATCGGTGGTGTGCAATATCGTCGAGTCCTGACCGACCAGCCAGCCTTCGGTGGGGCTGATGAAAGCTGCCGCCGTGAGCAACGAATCGGTGCCGCTCGCCACGGAGCGCCAGTTCGCACCCTGGTCGTCCGAGAGCAGGACCGTGCCGCGGTCACCGGCGGCGACCAGCCTATCACCCGCCCGCGACACCGACAGGAGCACGCCATGCGTCTGCCGCCAGATCGCCTGGTCGTTTGCGGCGCGCGGTGCGTTGGCACTCAGCGGCGCCTGTGCGAACGCCAGCCGGGACGCCCCGCACACCAGGAAAAGCAGGGCGGTCAGGCTCCGGCGACGAAAGCCGGGGAGCAGGCGACGAACGGACGAATGGAACAAGGACACTCACCTCTCACAGCGTATTGGGGTAGTGCCGCTGTGTGGGACGCCACCCGAAGCATTGGAAACAAGCAGCGGCAACCGCCTTTCGGCCGCCGAGGCGGATTTCTCACATGACTTCGGTTAATGCGCGCATAGCCCACGCTTGTCCCACTTCAAATTTCCGTGTTACCCGACCCTGGCCGGGGAGCCCGGTCAGAATTCGTAGGACAGCGTCGCACTGTAGAAGTCCCGGTCCAACAGGCCATAGGACTTGCCGCCGTCGAACACCGGAAAATGGTTGGTGTACTGCACGCCCAGGCTCCAGGCCTGCAGGTAGTTGAAGGTGACGCCGACGCTGGCCGCCGCGGTGTTCTGCACGAAGACGTTCACGCCGACCGGGCTGGTGCCGACAAAATCATGCTGCAGGGAGATCGTCGGCTTCATGTCGATTGCGTAGGGCAGCAGGTTCGGTACGTCGATAACCGTGGCGACCGTGTAGGCCGCGGAAAACTGGCTGGGCAGCCCCTTGTGGGATAACAGCGTATCGCCATCCACGGTTGCCGTCTCGTTGAAGGCGGAGTTCACGTCCGTGGTGTAGGCGGCGTCGAACACGCCGCGCTCGCGCGGGAAATTCGCCACGTAGTCGCCGCCGATTTCGCCGATCAGCGCGATCTGGTTGATGTAGAGGGTCGGAATTGCCGGGAACAGCTTGGTGAACGTCGTCTGCGCCTGGATGACGGGGTAGCGCTTCCAACCGTCGATGATCGAGTTGAAGCTTTCCGGATCGCCCACGAGGGCGATGGTCGGATCGTGGTAGAGCGCGTTGTTCAATGCCACCAGCAAGGCGGGCGACAGAGCAGCTGTCTGCTTAATCGCCGGCAGGCTTACCGCGAGCGCCAGGTCGGACGCGCTGAGCTGGATCGGCTGGTTGATACGGCTGGAAAGTTCACCCTGTACGGCGATGCCGTTCGGACCGGTGAAATTCCAGCTCAGACCCAGAAGGTGGATGTCCTTCGGATAGTCGGCAAAGAAGCTCGCGGTCGAGGTGTAAGTCTTGGACGCGTAGAATTTCTGCCCGGACAGCAGCTTACCCAGCTCTGGCGGCAGCTCGGCCAGAACACCTCCCAGGCCGGAGATGTTGTAGGCGCCCGTGCGGTCGGAACCGAACGGCGTCCGGCTATCATAATTCTCGAAGTAGAGACCGATTTCGGTGTCACCGAGACTGGAAAAGGTCTTGCGCAGGGCGACACCGAACTCGTCCAGGCCGGTCGGGTGACGGTCGGTGCTTCGCGACAGCGACGCACCAAAGATGTCTCCGGCGGGCAGGCTTATGCCGTAGATGCTCTTCATGTTGTCAGGAAAGTCATTGCGCAAATTGCCCCACGTGCCGCCGTCGAACAGCGAGTCGTTGGTGCTGAAGAACGAGCCGTCAGGCTCAAGCTTGCTGCGGGTCCAGAACGGCTGCCAGAAGCCCTCTACCGTCAAATCGGGAACGATCTCCGTCTTCAGGTCCACCACGGGTATCGGCAGGAACGCGTTGCGCAGCTCGGACCCGGGCGTGCGCAGCGCCGTCACGTCAAGCGGCGTGATGGAGTTGATGCCGAACTGGATGAACGTGCTCTCACCCCAGTTCAGCGCCTGCGCGCCAACGCGCACGTCGACAGGGTGGCCGAACACGTCGGGGCGCGCGAACGCGTAGGCGTCCAGCAGGCGAAGGTCCGCACCCACGTCACGCACGGCCGCGCGTGGCAGCTTCTGGAAGTCCGTGCTCTCGCTGTCGGTGATCGGGTCGTAGAAGCCGGTCGCGCGTATGAAGAAACCGTAATCCTCGCGCTTGATCTGCACTTCCGTAGTGATTCGCTGCGTTGCAGCAACAGGCGTATTATTCTTGTAGTTCAGCGTGCCGTTGTCGTTGTTGGCGAGCACGAACTTGCCGCCATTAGCGACACCCACGAAGTTCTCGTCGATCGGCGAGGCGCGCACATCGACGCTGGAAGACAGCGTCGTGTCGATGCTGATCTGAAAACCACCTACCGTGCCGTCATACGCCTGCGCGCCGCCGGTGGCTGCAACCGCACATGCGGCGGCGCCGGCCAGGAGCAAACCGCGGCGGGTGCGGCGCGCCGCGCTGCCGGACTTCAACAAAGATGATTTAACCACGCCTCGTTCCCTTCCGATGCCGCCGGCTCTGCGGCCGGTCTGGCAATGCCCTGACCGATCCGTTTCGGCGGCGCAGCCAGGCTTTGACTGATGCCAAACGTTAGGGTGCCCACACTAATCGCGTCAAGCACGCTACAGGTGAGTGTTGCAACCCGGCAACAGCGGGAGAGGCGGTAGCGAATGCTGCAAAGTTGCCAAATCGATGCCTTGCAAAACCGGTCGAATCGCGTCGGTTTGCCTTGCGCTGCGGCATCGCGTTCGACCGTTTTCAAGGTCTGCAACGCCTTTCGTGTGTCACCAGGGCCCAATACCAACCGCTCTGCCAAAGAGACAAGGAAAGCAAGCAGTCCTTTTTTGAAAAATAGAACCAGAAAACTTTTACGCTTCCGCATTGCCCAGCCCGGTGCCTCCGGATGAACCAGGGCAGCCGAACCGGCCAAGAAACGAAATCTTCCTGCTTCTTTTATCCAAAAAGAAAGCCTTTCTTGCTTGCGTTTGATTTCCGGCCGGCTCGAAAATCTTTAGCGAGCTCGACCCGGGTTGCTCTTTCGCCTCGGTGCCGCTTGCTGCAATGTGACAGGCCAGCAAGCGCCGGCTTGCGGTGCGAAGAGGCCGCGCCCGCATCATGACCGACCAGACGAGTTCAGGCGCTGTCGTCCTGCACAGGGGCGAACGGTATGCCGTCCGCCTGCTGAAATGCAACGACCGGCCGTTCGCCGTGGTCTGTTTCGAATACTGGCTGCCACGGCCCAGTCTGGATGCCGAGTTCGCCGCAGAACGATTTTTCGCACACAGGGGCATAAACGCCGTCGGCGTGCTGGCGGCGGAAAACGACTGGTTCCAGCACGACGAGATCACCGTGGCGCTCGATGCGATACGGACGGCTCTGCCGGACCATGAGCTCGTGGGTTACGGCGGCAGCATGGGCGGCTATGCCAGCATCAATTTCGCCGACGTGCTACGCCTCAGCCGGGTGATCGCCGTCTGCCCGCAATATTCGATAGACCCTGCGCGTGCGCCGTACGAGACACGCTGGCCTGCGGAAGCCGCTCGGATCGCCGCGGATGGCGGGTTCCGGCATGACCGCATCGACCGCGTCACGCCGCCTGTACAAGGCTGGATCATTTATGATCCCGCCGGTGTCGACAGCCAGCACGCAGCAGCCATACGCAGGCGGCACGGCCTGGTCGAGATCCCGGTCCGCTTCGCCCGGCACCAGGAGATGCGCCTGCTGCAGCAGGCGGACCTGTTCACGCCGATGCTGCTGGACATGATAGAGGGCCGCTTCGACGCGCAGGCTTTCGCGAGGTCTCTGCGCTCCGGCCGACGCCGCAGCGCCGCCTTCTGGATCGCTATGTCGGCAGCCCTGCTCGCGCATCGGCGACCGGAAGCAGCCTTGCGCGCCGTTCGCCACGCGCGGGCGTTGCCGCATCCCGAACCGGCGGAAATCGACCTGCAGGAGGCGCAGGCCCTGGCCGCCTGTGGCGACATCGCCCGGGCCAGGCAACTTGCCGCTTCCTGGGCAGGCGATCCTGCCTGGCGCCGGGCCACGGCTGGCCTCCTGGCGAAGGAGGACACGCCCGCTTTGCCCCAAGTGGGAATTCGGCCACCCGCCAAACCGTGGCGCCGGCTCCTGCGTTCGTTTGGGATAGGGAGACGTGATCATGAGCGGGACCAAACAGGATGACGACAGCAAGAAAGAACAGGCCGAGCGCGACGACGCGTTGGACGACACTTTCCCGGCGAGCGATCCCGTGGCGATCGGCGGCAGCACCGGGCCGGAAGACACCAAGCCGGACTGAGAAACGGCCGGGCTGGGCGGCGTTCTGGCGGGTTGCGGTGGCAGTCCTCCCCGCCGGTGTGTTGTTCCCCGTGGTCGCCTGGAGCCAGCCATCATCGGACGGCGCCAGGCCGGGCAACGTCATCGGCACCGGGCAGTCGCTGCCCAGATCAAACGATGCTGGCAACCTCAACCTGCAGACGACGCATTCCCCACTGGCGCGCAACCTTCCGGCACCGCCGGCCGGCGATGACCTGCAGACGCTCTTGCTCGATGCGAAAGCGTCGTTGCAGGCTGGCCGGACCGGCCAGGCGCAGGAGGCACTGGAGCGTGCCGAGACCCGGGCGCTGGATCGCTCCGTCGTGCAAGGGACGGAACATGTGCCTGCGGGCGATCCGGTTGTGGCCAGGATTTCACAGGCGTTGCAGGCATTGGGGACAGGCCAGCCGGGTGAGGCAATACGGCTGATCGATGCCGCCGTGCCGGACGCGGCACAGGCAGACATCCCGAGGTGACACGAAGAAGCAAGCAGTCCTCTTTCGAAAAACGGACCAGAAAACTTCTGCTTTCCCGCATTTTCACCAGTCGGTTGCATCCGGGTCAATCGAAGTAGCTGCACCACCTTGATAATAAAAGTTTTTCGCTTCTTTCTTTCAAAAAAGAAGGCCTGGCCTGTTTGCACAAACCGCAAGTATCGGGCGCCACCCTAGACACCCGACTCGAAGCAGAAGTCTCGGGAGCGCCTTAAACCGAGTAGTACATCTCGAATTCCACCGGATGCGGCGTGTGCTCGAACCGGTAGACTTCACTCCACTTGAGGGCGATGTAACTCTCGATCTGGTCGCGGCTGAACACGTCGCCCGCCAGCAGGAACTCGTGGTCTGCCGCCAGCGCACCCAGTGATTCGCGCAGGGACCCGCAGACGGTTGGTATGTCTTTCAGCTCCTCCGGAGGCAGGTCGTAGAGGTCCTTGTCCATCGGCTCGCCGGGGTGAATCTTGTTGCGTATGCCGTCCAGCCCGGCCATCAGCATCGCCGCGAACGCCAGATAGGGGTTCGCCGTAGGGTCCGGGAAGCGCACTTCCACCCGCTTCGCCTTGGGGTTGGTGGCGTATGGGATGCGGCAGCTGGCCGAGCGGTTGCGCGCGGAATAGGCCAGAAGCACTGGCGCCTCGAAGCCGGGGATCAGCCGCTTGTAGCTGTTGGTGCTGGGGTTGGTGAAGGCGTTCAGCGCCTTGGCGTGCTTGATGATGCCGCCGATGTAATGCAGTGCCGTTTCGGAAAGGTCGGCATAGGCGTTGCCGGCGAAGACGGGCTTGCCGTCCTTCCAGATGGATTGGTGCACGTGCATGCCGCTGCCGTTGTCGCCGTAGATCGGCTTGGGCATGAACGTCGCCGTCTTGCCATAGCTGTGCGCCACGTTGTGCACGCAATACTTATATATCTGCATCTCGTCGGCATGGCGCACCAGCGGGCCGAACTTGGTGCCCAGCTCGTGCTGGCTCTGCGCCACCTCGTGATGGTGCTTCTCGATCGGCAGGCCCATCTCGCCCATCGCCGACAGCATCTCGGCGCGCAGGTCGCTTTCGCTGTCCACCGGCGGCACGGGGAAGTAGCCGCCCTTCACGACGGGGCGGTGGCCCATGTTGCCTTCGGGATAGTCCTTCATCGAGGCGTCCGGCCCCTCGACGCTCTCGATCTTGTAGTGGCCGTAATTGCCAGCGGTGCCGAACTTCACGCTGTCGAAGATGAAGAACTCGGCCTCCGCGCCGAAGAACGCGGTGTCGCCCACGCCGCTGGCGGCCACGTAGGCTTCGGCCTTTTTCGCCGTGCTGCGCGGATCGCGGCTGTACGGCTGGCCGGTGCTGGGCTCGATGATGTCGCAGAACAGGATCATGCTCGGCTTGGCGGCAAACGGGTCCATCACCGCGCTGGCCGGATCGGGCATCAGGATCATGTCGCTCTCGTTGATCGCCTTCCAGCCGGCGATCGAGCTGCCGTCGAACATGATGCCGTCGCGGAAGGCGTCGTCATCGATGGTGGAGACGTGCTGGGCGGTGTGCTGCCACTTGCCGCGCGGGTCGGTGAACCGCAGGTCCACGTATTCGACCGAGTTCTCGCGCATCAGCTCCAGGCATTTGGAGACGGCGGAGGGTTCGGCGGGCTGCACCTTCTTGGCCATGGTTCATCCTTGAAAAACCGGTTGCGCTGCTGGTTGAGCAAGATTGGGGCCGGTTTGGCAAGGGAGGGCAACCAGCCCCTTTTGAAAAGAAGTGCCAGAGTCCTGCTCCGCCGCCGCGGACCCGGCTCGCGCACCCGGCCCTAGAGCGCCAGCTCCCCGCGTTCGCCGGTGCGGATACGTACGACCTCCTCGATGGCGGTGACAAAGATCTTCCCGTCGCCGATACGGCCGGTGCGCGCCGCGCTGATGATCGCCTCGACTGCCCGCTCCGCCATCCTGTCGTCGCACAGCACCTCGATCTTCACTTTCGGCAGGAAGTCCACGACATATTCGGCGCCTCGGTACAGCTCCGTATGGCCCTTCTGGCGGCCAAAGCCTTTTGCCTCGATTACGGTAAGGCCTTGCAGCCCTACCTCGTGCAGGGCTTCCTTCACCTCGTCCAGCTTGAAAGGCTTGATCACGGCCTCGATCTTCTTCATTGGGCGCCTCCGCGCAGTATTCTACGGCTTTGTTGGGACCACCTGTCGCATGGCGTGCCGCAACCGCCAAGCCGTCGGTGGGCATAGCCGCAGCCGGCCAGCGTCACGGCAGAGTTTTCTGCTGGTCCAAAGAAGACGGCCTTTCTTCTTCCTCCATTTCTGGAACCCTGCATGAACACCCTGTTGTCCGCAGCCGGCACAACCATCTTCACCGTGATGTCGGCGCTGGCCGCAGAGCACCGCGCGATCAATCTCGGCCAGGGATTTCCGGATACCGAAGGCCCGCAGGACGTGGTGCGCGCGGCCGCCGACGCATTGCTGGACAACCGCAATCAGTATCCGCCGCTGACCGGCGTCCCGGAGCTGCGCCAGGCCGTGGCGGACGCCAACGCACGCTTCTGGGGACTGGACATCGACCCGGCAGCCGGCGTGGTCGTCACCAGCGGCGCCACCGAGGCACTGACCGCCTGCCTGATGGCCACGCTCAATCCGGGCGACGAGATCGTGCTGATCGAGCCGCTCTACGACACCTACCTGCCGGTCATCCGCCTGCTCGGCGCGGTGCCGAAGCTCGTACGCCTGCAACCGCCCGACTGGGCGCTGCCACGCGCGGAGATGGCCGCCGCTTTCGGCCCGCGTACGCGCGCCATCCTGCTGAACTCGCCGATGAACCCGACCGGCAAAGTGTTCACCAAGGACGAACTCGGCTTCATCGCCGGCCTGGTGCACGCCCACGATGCTGTCGCCATCTGCGACGAGGTATACGAGCACCTGGTGTTCCCGCCGGCCCGCCACGTACCGCTGATGACGCTGCCCGGCATGGCCGGACGCTGCCTGCGCGTGGGCAGCGCCGGCAAGACGTTCTCGCTGACCGGCTGGAAAGTCGGCTATGTCAGCGGGCCGCCGGCGCTGGTGGGCGTGGTCGCCCGCGCGCACCAAAACCTTACGTTTACCACGGCGCCGAACCTGCAGCGCGCGGTGGCAATCGGCCTGGGCAAGGACGACGCCTACTTTAACGCGCTTGCCGCAAGCCTGGCCGCCAAATGCGCGCGCCTGTCAGCCGGGCTGACCACCATCGGCTTCCGCGTGCTGCCCACCCAGGGCAGCTACTTCGTCACCGCCGACTACACGCCGCTCGGCTTCACCGGCGACGACCAGGCATTCTGCCGGCACATCACCGAGCATGCCGGCGTGGCTGCCATCCCGGTGTCCGCGTTCTACGAGGCGGAGCCGCCGCGCAACTGGGTGCGCTTCGCATTCTGCAAGAAAGACGCGGTGCTGGACGAGGCCTGCGCGCGGCTGGCGCAGCATTTCGGTTCCCGCGCGAAGGCAGCCTAGAACGCCTGCTTCCGAGCAAGACGTCTGCTCCTGACATACGCGCGACGCCGGGGCGTAAAAGTTTTTTGATCCTTTCCCTCAAAACAGGATCGCTTGCCTTGCCTTGGCCATCGCCCGCGTATAAATCGCCCGAACCCTTGTGGCGGACGTAGCTCAGTTGGTAGAGCGCCGGTTTGTGGTACCGGTTGTCGCGGGTTCGATCCCCGTCGTTCGCCCCATTCCCGCCCTCATCCTGGCCGGCGGCCGCGCCACCCGCCTGGGCGGCGTGGACAAGGCACTGCTGCCCGCAGGCGACCGCGCGCTCGTCGAGCACCTGCTCGCGCGCCTGTCTCCGCAGGCAGGCCCGGTCGCCGTCTCGGCCAACGGCGACCCGGCACGCTACGCCCACCTCAACCTGCCAGTCCTCGCCGACGACGTGACCGGCCGCGGGCCGCTCGGCGGCGTGTTGCGCGGCCTTGCCTGGGCCGCCTCGATCGGCGCGGACGTGCTGCTGAGCGTGCCGGGCGCCACCCCTTTCATTCCCGCCGACCTGACCGCCCGGCT
>CAXUOA010000012.1:0-24470 GCA_964252625.1 uncultured Acetobacteraceae bacterium
GCGGACCACGCGAAGGAGCAGAACTGATGTGCGGCATCGTGGGCGTGATCGGGCGCGCGGACGCCGCCCCGTTATTGCTGGAAGGGCTGCGCCGCCTGGAGTATCGCGGCTATGACAGCGCGGGCATTGCCACGCTCGTGGATGACCGGATCGTTCGCCGGCGTGCCCAGGGCAAGCTCGCCAACCTGGCCGCCGTGCTGGACGCCGACCCGCTCGGCGGCACCACCGGCATCGGCCACACCCGCTGGGCCACGCACGGCGCGCCCACGGAGAGCAACGCCCACCCGCATGGGACCGAGCGCGTCGTCGTCGTGCATAACGGCATCATCGAGAACCACGCCGAACTGCGCCACGAGCTGGAAGGCCGCGGCCAGGTGTTCAGCACGGAGACCGACACCGAAACCGTGGCCCAGCTTCTGGACCACCTGCTCGCCAGCGGCATGGAACCGGGCGAGGCGGCCCAGGCCGCCTTTGCCCGGCTGGAGGGCGCCTACGCGCTGGCGTTGCTGTTTTCCGGCCAGCCGGACCTCATCATCGCCGCCCAGCACGGCGCGCCGCTGGCGGTGGGCTTCGGCGACGGCGAGATGTTCGTGGGGTCCGACGCGCTGGCGCTGGCCCCGATGACCAGCCAGATCGCCTATCTGCGTGACGGCGACTGGACGGTGGTGACCCGCACGGGCGCCACCTTTCACGATGCCTCGGGCGGCGAGGTGCGGCGCGAGATCAAGCGCACGGCGATGTCCGGCGCCTCTATCGGCCGTGGCGAGTTCCGCCACTTCATGGAAAAGGAGTTGCACGAGCACCCCGCGGTGATCGGCGACAGCCTGCACCGCATGGTCGATCCCGGCACGCGCGCGGTGGTGCTGCCCGAGCTGGGCTTCGATCCGGCCACCGTGCCGCGTTTGACCATGACCGCCTGCGGCTCGGCCTATTACGCCGGCCTGGTCGGCCGCAACTGGATCGAGACGCTGGCCCGCGTGCCGGTGGATGCCGACGTGGCCAGCGAGTTCCGCTACCGCGACCCGCCGATGACGCGCGGCGGCGCCGGTCTGCTGATCAGCCAGTCCGGCGAGACGGCCGACACGCTGGCGGCTTTGCGCACCATGCGCGCCGGCGGGCAGACCATCCTCTCGATCCTCAACGTGGCCGAAAGCACCATGGCGCGCGAGAGTGACGCCGTGCTGGACACTGTCGCCGGCCCGGAGATCGGTGTGGCCAGCACAAAGGCGTTCACCGCGCAACTGGCCGTGCTGGCCTGCCTGGCGATCGCGCTGGCGCGCGCGCGCGGCACGATCGATGCCGAGGCGGAGGCGGCCCTGACCGACGCGCTGCTGAAAGTGCCCGGCCATGCCGCCGAGATACTGGCCGAGGGCGACGCGCCGGTGCAGCGCATTGCCGCCCTCGTGGCCGAGGCGCGTGACGTGCTCTATCTCGGCCGCGGCAGCTGCTACCCGGTGGCGATGGAAGGTGCTTTGAAGCTGAAGGAGATCAGCTACATCCATGCCGAGGGCTACGCTGCGGGCGAGATGAAGCACGGCCCCATAGCACTGATCGACCGCTCGGTGCCCATCATCGGCATCGCGCCGAGCGGGCCATTGTTCGAGAAGACGGCGAGCAATCTGCAGGAGGCGCATGCGCGCGGCGGCCAGATCATCCTGCTGAGCGATGCCGCCGGCGTGGCGAAGCTGCGCCACATCGCGGTGGACACGCTTACCTTGCCGGAGATCCATCCGTTTGCGGCGCCTATCCTGTACAGCATACCGGTGCAGTTGCTGGCGTATCATGTGGCGGTGCTGCGGGGGACGGATGTGGACCAGCCTCGCAACCTGGCCAAGTCGGTTACGGTGGAGTAGGGCCGGCGCTGGGGTGAGGTGGCGACCAGCCGCGCCGAGATGTTGCATTTCGGCTCACTCTCGACCGTCAGGAGACGGACCGCGCCAGCCTGTGTAATGCATACTTGACTGGTGTGGATTGCTGTGGCCGTATCGTTCTGGCCTGTGAGCGACGGGCCGGCCTGGCGTAACTGCCGTCTTTTGGCCGAAACTCTGGAAGACAAGGATGCCTTCAAGCATGGCCCGAACGACTGCCCGCTGCCGACCGGCCTTGCCTCGATGACCGGTCGAAGCGGCCCCGCTTGTCCCGGTCGGACCGCCCTGCTGGCGGGTGGCGCGGTGGCGATCATGGTCCTGCAGGGGCATCGGGCGCACGCGCAGGTCTCCGAGGCGCAGATGCAATCCGTCGAGCAGCAGCTCAAATCATTGAAGGCGGAGCTGCACCACCTGAAGCAGCAGGAAGCCGAACAGAACCGCCGCGTTCCCGCCAGCTCCGTCCGGACGGCGACGCCCCCCGCATCGCAGCCCGCGCCGTTGATGCCGCAGATCCCGGCCGGGTATGCCCTTATGCCCGCCGCTCCCGGCTCGCCGCCCGGCGCCTTGACGCTGGTGCACGTCCAGCCGCCGCCCAAGCTGCCGCAGGGCAGCTTCCAGATCGGCGCGATCAACGTGCAGCTCGGCGGCTTCCTCAGCGGCGACGGCGTCTACCGCTCGCGCAACAGCGTCGAGGACATCCAGTCGAACTACACCAGCGGCATCCCGCTGGCGAACTCGCCGCTGCATCACGAGGGCGAACTGGTGTTCAGCGCGCGCCTGACCCGCGTGACGGGCCTCGCCACCGCCGAACCTGACGAGAACACCAGGCTGCGCTCGTATCTCTCGATCGACTTCCAGGGCGCGGCGCCCACGGCGAACTCCAATGAGAGCAACAGCTGGACACCGCGCCTACGCGAGGCGTGGGTGTCCTATGACCGGAGCGACTGGGGATTCGAGGTGCTGGCGGGACAGGCCTGGTCGCTGCTGACGATGAACCGGGTCGGCATGGACCCGCTCAACGTCAACCCGCCACAGACCATCGATCCCAATTACGTGCCGGGCTTCACGTACGCCCGCCAGGCCCAGCTGCGCCTGACGGAGAGCTTCCTGCACGACCGGTATCACGTGGCTCTTTCAGTCGAGAACCCGGAGACCCTGTACGGCGGCACCACGCCGGTCATTCCCGGCAGCACCATCAACATAACCAATCCCGGCACCGGGGTGGACGGCAACACCGGCGTCTCCAGCGTGCCCGCCGTGGCCGCGGGTGCTGCGGCCTCCGCCGTGACAGGCACGCCGGTCTATTCGAACAATTTCGCGCCGGACGTCATCGTCAAGGCAACCGCCGATTTCGACATCGCCCATCTCGAGGCGTTCGGCATCGGCCGGGTGTTCAACGACCGCGTCAGCCAGCTCGGCACCGGACAGAACAACACCGAGATCGGCGGCGGCGGCGGCGCGGCCGCCCTTGTCCATATCATCCCGAAGCTGCTCGATTTCCAGGTCAGCGGGCTGGCCGGGCGCGCCATCAGCCGCTACGACCCGGTCCAGCTTCCCGACTCGACGATCACCGCAAACGGCAGGCCGGACCCGCTGCCGGGCTACGAGGCGCTGGTCGGCCTCATCGGCCATCCGGTGCAGCAGATGGATCTCTACGCCTATCTCGGCACCGACCAGGTTTCGGCCCGCTACTCGGACGTGACCTCGAAGGGCAAGGTGACGGCCTACGGCTACGGCAATCCGCTTTACGACAATGCGGGCTGCAGCATCGAGGATGCGCCCGGCAGCGAGTGCGTCGGCAACACTTCGGGCGTGGTGCAGGGCACGGTCGGGGCCTGGTATCGCCTGGTTCAAGGTGATTACGGAACAGTGCAGGTCGGGACGCAGTACGCCTACTCGCGGCGGTTCATCTTCCAGGGCGTGGGGCCGACGCCGAAAGCCGACAGCAACGCGTTCTTCTTCAGCGTCCGGTATTTTCCGTTCCAGTAGCCCGCCCGGCGGGGGGTCACTAAATCCTTGTTTAATGGAACCGGGCTGAGATTTGCCGCAGCCTGCTTCCAAAGTGCCGCCCGGCGGCAAGGAGAGGCGTCCTGCCGGTGCCGGTCGTGCTCGCAGGCCCGCAACGTGGGAGCGGACGGCATGGTCAACGAGAGCGCCTTGGGCCGTGCCGGGCAGGGACGCCCTTCCGCCTACGTGCTTCTCGTCGAGGACGACGCGCCGATGGCCAACGAAATCGCCGACGACCTGCGGGCGCGGAACTATGAAGTGGACTGGGTCACGGACGGCACGCACGCGCTGGCCAAGGCCAGCTCGGAGCCGTTCGGCCTCCTCATCATGGACCGCATGCTTCCCGACATGGACGGCCTTGCCGTCGTCGAACGGTTGCGGGAGCGGGGTGTCACCGTACCCGTCCTCGTGCTCAGCGCGCTTGCGGCCGTCAACGAGCGCGTGCGCGGCCTGAAAGCGGGCGGCGACGATTATCTGACCAAGCCGTTCGCCTTCGAGGAACTTGCTGCCCGCGTGGACGCCCTGTTGCGGCGCCCCATCGAGACCCGGGAGACGGTGCTGCGCTCGGGCGGCTTCGAACTCGACCTGATCGACCGGGTGGCCCGCCGCAACGGCGAAGTGCTCGACATCCTTCCGCGCGAGTTCCGCCTGCTCGAATACCTCATGCGGCGCCCTGGGCAGGTGGTGACCAGGACCATGCTCCTGGAGGACGTGTGGCATTACCGGTTCGTTCCGCAGACGAACCTGGTCGACGTGCATGTCGGACGGCTCCGCCGCAAGATAGACGTCTCTGGCGCAGCCTCGATGATAGAGAGCGTGAAGGGCAGCGGCTTCCTGTTCCGCGGCCCGTCTCCGACCTGACATGGTCGGCGCGGCCTCGACATGGACCGATGCCTTCCGCACGACCGCGTTCCGCAATTCAGCCGCCGCCGCCGCCGCTTTCGGCGCCAGCACGCTGGCATTGTTCGCGTTCATCTACTGGCAGACGGCCGTCCTCGAGTCCGGCCGGATTGCGCGGACCGTGCTGAACGAGGCCGCCGTGATCGAACGCGAGCCATCGCAGGATCTGGTCCGCGACCTGCAGGCAAGGTTCGCCGGTGACCTGCACCGCCTGGGCTTCGCAGCACTTTGGGCGCGCGATGGTCGCAGGCTCGCCGGCGACGTCGCGAGATATCCCGCCGACCTGCTGCCCGACGGCGAGGCGCACGTCGTCACCGTGACCCGCGACACGTCCGGCGGCCCCGCCGAAGAGCGCGTCACCGCCGTGGCGAAGACGTTTCCCGACGGGCGGACCTTCGTGGTGGGACGCAGCCGCCGCGACCTGCAGCAATTGCGGCTTCTCGTCGAGCGTGCCCTGGCCTTGGGCCTGGGACCTGCGCTGGCGCTGTCGCTGGCGGCCGGTGTCTGGGCAAGCAGGAGAACCCTGTCGCGAGTCGCCGTCTTCCGCGCGACGCTGGAGCGCATAATCGACAGCAACCTGCACGAGCGCCTTCCCGTCAGCGCGTCACGCGACGATTTCGACGTCCTGGCAGCCAGCGTCAACAGCACTCTCGACCGTCCGCAGCGCCTCCTGGCGGAGATGCGCGACGTCGGCGACGGGATTGCGCACAATCTCCGCAGTCCGCTCGCACGGATGCGCGCCCGCCTGGAAGGCGGACGGCGCCGGGCGGCAACGCCGGGCGAGCTCGACCACGTGATGGTCCAGGTTATCGCCGACCTCGACCAGTGCTTCGGCACTATCACCGCCCTCCTGCGCATCGGCGAGCTTGAGAGTGCCAGCCGCCGGTCGGGGTTCGCCGAGATTGCGCTCTCCGCCATGGCGGACGAGGCGGCGGAACTCTACCAGCCGATGGCAGAACTCCGTAGACTTCGTTTCTCGATCGACGCGTCGACCGAAGCGACCGTGTTCGGCGATCGCGATCTGCTTTTCGAGGTCTGCGCCAACCTGCTCGACAACGCCATCAAGTTCGCGCCCGTAGGCGGAGCGGTCTCGATCCGGCTGCTGCCCGGGAACGCAGGTCCTGTCTTGCGCGTCACCGACAACGGACCCGGCATCCCCGTGGCCGAACGCCAGGCGGTGCTCCGGCGCTTCTACCGGTCCGCCGCGACGGCAAACGTTCCAGGGACAGGTCTGGGCCTCACACTGGTCGCCGCCATACTGCGTCTGCACGGGTTTGGCTTGCGCATGGAAAATCTGCCGGAAGGGTTCGCAGTCGATGTCGTTTTTTTTCCGGCAGAGCGCTGAGCCTCATGGGCCGTACATCCAGCTCGGATGCACCTGCTCAGGGTGGTTGTTGCCGTAGGTGAGCGCCTGCCAGAGCTGCAGGTGCATCATCTCGAGATGTCTTCGGACCTGCTCGGGCGTCAGGCTTGCCGTCAGGATGTTTGCGGTTGCGTAGGTCACGACGGACTCACCGTTGCACAGCGCACCGGCGACGAATGCGTAGGAGCCGTCTTGTCCGCCCGCAAGGAACAGGTCGGGTCGGCTGCACAGCAGGTCGTTGGGCGGTAGGCGGGCGGGGTTGAGGAAAAGCTCGACCCGGCGCGTATCCCCTCCGTGAGGCGGGGGATCGTGGAACAGGGCAGCCAGTACGGGCTGACGAATACGCGGCACCGACCCGTGCACCTCGACCGGCAGGCTCCAGTAGTCCAGCCATTGCGGCGGCCGGTTGTTTGACGGGTTCTCGCTTACGATCACGGTGGTCGTCGTGCAGGCGGCTATCGAGGAAGCAGTGACAAGAGCCAGAACTAGCTTCGAAGCGTCGGACATCACCACCTCCCGGCCACCAAGATGACGACGGCCGACCCATCTCAGATGTGGCGGCCGGGACGATGCGTACTATCAACCCGCTTTAAAGTTTGACGCTTGAGCCAGCAAGAAAAGCCTTCTTTTTGCAAAAAGAAGCAAAAAACTTTTGCTTCCTGCGCAGGTTCGAAGGCCTCGATCGATCTGAAGGCAGCTGGCTGCTGCAAATGCGAAGGGACGCGAAAGTTCTTGGTCCTTTTTTTCAGGACAGGACTGCTTGCTTCCACTGCGTCAGCCGCAAGACTGGTTGGTATGAGCCATGTACGCAGGGATGGAAGGAACAACCCGGCTTAACGGCAGGTTGTTCCGTCCTAAGTTCGATTTTCAGGTGAACGGATACCAGCGGAAGCTGAAGAACACCATGTTCTCGTCGGTCTTCGGCGTCTTGCCGATGCCCTGGAGCAGATAGCGGCGCGTGTAGGAATACTGCGTGCCGATCTGCATCTTGCCGTAGGGGCCCTGGATGAACTTGTACCAGCCGCCGAAATTGATCTGGCCGTCACCGGACGTGGCGGGGGCGCAGGCGGCCGGCGTGTCGGAGAGCTCGGTCTCGCAGCTCGTGTTGTTGATGAGCGAGCTGCCGTAACCGGCAAGCGTTTTTGCCTTGCCGTCGACCGTGGCGGTGTCGTAGCGCGCGCTGACATGCTCCACGCCGACATAGGAGTAGAGGTCGATCTGCGGGTCGGGGTGGCCCACGACGCCGGCGAGCACGCTGTAGCCGGGCAGGGGAACCGGCTTGCCCTGGTAGTTGTACGTCGAGTCGGCGAGCTGGGACGAGCCGTAGCGGCCGACGCCTTCGCCGACCAGGCCGCTCAGCTGCACGTCGAGCATCTTGGGTATGACATGCACGATGGCGCCGCCGCCGACGCCGCCGCCGATCTGGGTGTTGTTCTGGCCGGTGCCGAGCTGGCTGGTGCGGTCGTTGAACACGCGGCCCAGGCCGTAGGCCTCCAGATGGGCGATGTTGAAGTCGGCGGCGGCCTTCAGGATCACGTCAGGCGCGAAGTTGTTGGAGTAGGCAGGCGCGCCGGCAACCGCCGAGGCGGCCGCACCGGCAGCCACGGCCGGCACGCTGCCGACGATGGTGTTGCCGTCCACGCCGGTGCCCGGGTTGGTCTGGTTGATCGTCGTCCCTGCGATCGTCGGCGCGGTGCCGCTGACGATCGTCTCGGGGTTTTCGACGGACAGTGCGAGCCAGAACTGGTCCTGCGCAAAGCTTTTGGCGATGCGGAACTGCGCCTGGCGGGCCCAATTGAAGCCGACGACGTATTGCGGATCGATCTGCAACGGCACCTGGACGGCGGTGGGATCGATGCCCTTGCTGTTCAGGTTCGCCAAACTCCAGCTTTGGCCGGCAAGCGCGTAGAAGCCCCAGTCGCTGCGGGCGTAGGTGATCCAGGCTTCGCGTATGCGCGGGTTGAAGCTGCTGCTCTCGTTGTAGTTGGCGGTCGGCGCGGCACCGAGGAAGTCCACCGCGAGGTAGCCCTGAAGTTTGGTGACCTCGTCAGGCGAGGCCGTCATGCTGGCGGTGATGCGGCTCTGGCGGGCGCTTAAGCCGGATTCGCTCTCATGATAGAGCGGGCTTTCGCGCAGTGGGATAGCCGAGTTGAAGTTCGACGTGAGGTCGGTGACCTCGTTGCGCGACCGGAAGTAACTCGCGCCTTCGAAGAAGCCGCCGAGCTGCACGTTGACGGCGCCGACCTGGAACGAGCCTTTCGGCAGGGCGGCCGGCTGTTCCACCTTGACCAGCGACAGCGAGCCGCCGGCGGTGCCTGGCACCGAGGGGACCAGGGCGTAGCCGGCCGGGATCTGCGGGGTGATCGGCATGGGCTGGTTGGCGGGCGGGGGCGCCACGTAGGCCTGGCTGCCGCGGGCGCTGCGCAGCTCCCGGTTGCGCTCGGCCATCTCGGCCTTCATGTGATGCAGCTCGGCCTGCAGCGCCTGGATCTGCTTCTCGATGGATCCGAGCTGGCCGCTGCCGTCCTGCGCAGACGCCAGGCCGGGAAAGGTGGCCGTGAGCGCCAGAGAGGACGCGAGCATGAGGGTCGAGCGGGACAGGCGCGGGCCCATAGGGTTCTCCAGATTGATTGCCGCCTGTAGGCGCGGCGGCCGAACCATACGTCGAACTCGGGGGAGTGTCGTTACAGAACGATGACACTGAAGGTCGGGAGGCGTTGTTTGAACTCCGTGTTGCGCGGGAGCCACGGACCCCGGTGCCAGGCTGCTCCCTGTAACACCAACCAGTCTTGCGGCTGACGCAGTGAAGGCAAGCAATCCTTTTTTGAAAAAAAAGGACCAAAAACTTTTGCCTTCCGTCGCATTTGCAGCGCCCGCCTGCCTTGGATCGATCGAGGCGTCTGAGCCTGCGCAGGGAGCAAAAGTTTTTTGCTTTTCTTTCAAAAACCAAGGCCTTGCTTGCCTGCCCAGGCGTCAATCCGAAGCGGGTTGGTGTAACACCGAATTTAATGGCGTAAGGCGCCTGCTTGCCGCACTGCGAGACCCGTCAGTGACCGGGCGGCCTGTCGGCCGCCGATGCCGGGGCGCCTGCTGTAGATGATAGGCATCGTGAAAGTGGCCCTGAGCCGCCCCTACACCTTCGTGGTGATGGCGGTGTTGATATTGATCTTCGGAGTCCTCTCGGCCGTCCGGACCGCCACCGACATCCTGCCCAACATAGGCATCCCGGTCGTCGCCGCCGTCTGGTCCTATAACGGCCTGTCGCCGGACGACATGTCCGGCCGGGTCATCTACTACTACGAGCGCTCGCTCAGCTCCCAGGTCAACGACATCGCCCACATCGAGAGCCAGTCGATGTTCGGCTACGGAGTCGTGAAGGTCTTCTTCCAGCCGAACGTGAACATCAACGCGGCCCTGGCCCAGGTGACGGCGGCGTCCCAGACCGTGCTGAAGGCGCTGCCCGCCGGCATCACGCCCCCGCAGATCCTCGAGTTCAGCGCCTCGAGCGTGCCCATCCTGCAACTCGCGCTCTCCAGCAACACCCTGCCGCAGGACCGGCTGTTCGACTACGGCCAGAACTTCATCCGCCCGCAACTGGCCACCGTTCCGGGTTCCGCCATCCCCTCGCCGTACGGCGGCAAGGTGCGGCAGATCCAGATCGATCTCGACACGCACGCGCTCCAGGCACGCGGACTGTCCGCCCAGGACGTGGTGGCAGCGCTCGCCGAGCAGAACCTCGTGACGCCGGTGGGCACGCAGAAGGTGGGTGGCTTCGAGTGGAACGTGTCCCTGAACGACGCGCCGAAGGAATTTGAGGACCTGGAGAACCTGCCCGTAAAGACCGTCAACGGCACCGTGGTGACGATGCGGGACGTGGCGCATGTGCGCGATGGTTCGCCGCCGCAGACCAACATCGTCCACCAGGACGGCACGCACGCGGTGCTGATGACGATCCTGAAGTCGGGTTCGGCCTCGACGCTGGACATCATCGCCGGGGTGAAGGCCATCCTGCCGCAGATCAAGGCGGGCCTGCCGCCCAGCCTCAAGGTCGAGCTGGTCGGCGATCAGTCAGTGTTCGTGACGTCCGCCGTGATGGGCGTTGTCCGGGAAGGGCTGATCGCCGCCGGCCTGACCGGGCTGCTCATCCTGGTGTTCCTCGGCAGCTGGCGTTCCACCCTGATCATCACAGTGTCCATCCCGCTGGCCATATTGTTCTCAGTGACCATGCTGTCGGTGGTTGGCGAGACGATCAACGTGATGACGCTGGGCGGCCTGGCCCTGGCCGTGGGTATCCTGGTGGACGACGCCACCGTCACGATCGAGAATATCAATTACCACCTGGAGAGCGGCAAGGCGGTGCAGGACGCCATCCTGGACGGCGCGCGCCAGATCGTGGTGCCCGCGACCGTCTCGCTGCTGTGCATCTGCATCGTGTTCGTACCGATGTTCAGCCTGGGCGGCGTCGCCGGCTACCTGTTCCGCCCGCTGGCCGAAGCCGTGGTGTTCGCCATGATCGGCTCCTACATCCTGTCGCGCACGCTGGTGCCGACGCTGGCCAATTTCCTTCTCCGCAGGCACGAACACCATAGCGGACCGCAGCCGCGCCCGGGTTTCTTCGGCCGGTTCCAGCGCGGGTTCGAGGCGCGATTCGAGCGCTTCCGCGGCGGCTATGTGGGATTGCTGGAACTGGCGCTGGCCAACCGGCCACGGGTCATCACCGGGTTCTTCGCCGCGGTGCTGGTGTCCTTCTGCCTGGCCCCTTTCCTGGGCCAGAACTTCTTTCCCGCGGTGGACAGCGACCAGATCAAGCTGCACGTGCGTGCCCAGACCGGCACCCGCATCGAGGACGTCTCTGCCCTGTGCGGCCGCGTCGAGCAGGCGATACGCGACCACATCATCCCGCCCGCGCATCTGGGCACGATCGTGGACAACATCGGCCTGCCGGTCAGCGGCATCAACCTGGCCTACGGCAACTCCGGGACCATCAGCGGCGGTGACGCGGACATCCTCATCACGCTGAAGGGGGCGACCTCGAACGACTACGCCCGCAAGCTCCGCGCCTACCTGCCACGCCATTTTCCCGGCACCATCTTTGCCCTGCTGCCCGCGGACATCACCACACAGATCATCAATTTCGGCCTGCCGGCTCCGATCGACCTGCAGGTCGTGGGCCAGGACCTGCAGGCCAACCGCGCATACGCCGACCGGCTGCTGGCGCGCATCACGCGCGTGCCGGGCGTAGCCGACGCACGCATCCAGCAGGCGTTCAACGAGCCGACCTTGCGGGTGGACGTGGACCGCCAGCTCGCCTCCCTCGTCGGCATCACCGAGAAGGACGCTGCGACGTCGATGCTGGATACGCTGGCGGGCAGCATCCAGACCGCGCCGACCTTCTGGCTGAACCCGCATAACGGCGTGTCCTATCCGATCGTGGTGCAGACGCCGCAATACGACGTGGATACCATGGGCAACCTGCAGAACACCGTGCTGGGTTCGGGCAGCCGGACGGAGTTGCTGGGCGGCCTGGCGAGCGTGCACACGGAAGCCAGCGACGCCGTCGTATCGCATTACAACGTGCGCCCGGTGATCGACATCTACGCCACCAACCAGGGCCGCGACCTGGGCGCGGTGGCGGCCGACATCAACCGCATCGTGGCCGAGGAGGCGCGCTACCTGCCGCACGCCAGCCAGGTGACGCTGCGCGGCCAGGTGACCACCATGCGCGAGGCCTACGCCCAGCTGTTCGGCGGCCTCGCCTTCGCGATCGTGCTCATCTACCTGCTCATCGTCGTCAACTTCCAGAGCTGGACGGACCCCGCGGTCATCGTGCTGGGCCTGCCCGGCGCGCTGGCCGGCATCGTCTGGATGCTGTTCCTGACCGGCACCACGCTGTCCGTGCCGGCGCTTACCGGTGCCATCATGTGCATGGGTGTCGCCACCGCCAACTCGATCCTGGTCATCAGCTTCGCCCGCGAGCGCATGGAGACGGGCATGGACGCGCTGCAGGCGGCGATGGAGGCAGGGGCCACCCGCTTCCGGCCGGTGCTGATGACGGCGCTGGCCATGGGCATCGGCCTGGCGCCCACCGCGCTCAGCGCGGAGCAGAACGCGCCGCTGGGACGGGCCGTGATAGGCGGCCTGCTGTTCGCCACGGTCGCCACGCTGTTCGTCGTGCCGACCATCTTCAGCCTCGTCCACAAGCGCGAGAACCTGCCTGCGCGTAAGGGTGTCCGCCTGACACACGGCGCCCAGCCAGCGTCTCACGGCGCACAGCCAGCGGAATGAACGACATGCCGGACGACACGCCGATCCTGGCAATCCCGCCGATGCCCGATCCGGACGCCGAGCAGGACCGGAGCACCCGGGCGGAAGGCCACCAGCAGGGTCACCGGTCGCCGCGCGGCCGCCCGCAACGTCTTGGCCTGATTGCGGTCGTCGTACTCCTGCTGGCCGTATCGGCCGCAGCCTGGGGCATCTTCACGCGTCGCCGGTCCGATGCCGAGCTGGCCACCTGGACAGGCCAGCAGGCGACACCGACCGTGAGCGTGGCGCACCCGTTCCACGACGACGCACCGCGCAAGCTGGTGCTCCCGGGCGATGTCGAAGCGTTCTACGAGGCGTCCATCTATGCCCGGGTGAGCGGTTACCTGGCGGGATGGAGCCAGGACATCGGCGCCCGCGTGCATGCGGGCCAGGTGCTCGCTACCATCGACACGCCCGACCTGGACCAGGAGTTCGCACAGGCCCAGGCGGACCTGGCGGCGGCACAGGCGCAGTCCACTTTCGCGGAGCTGACGGCGACGCGCTGGCACGCGCTGCTCGCCTCAAACTCCGTGTCGCAGCAATCCGCCGACGAAAAGGAGGGCGACGCCATGGCGCGGCGCGCCGAGGTGAACGCGCAGAAGGCGCACGTGGACCGGCTGCGCGCGCTGGAGAGCTTCAAGCGGCTGACCGCACCGTTCGACGGCGTGGTGACCGCGCGCAACACGGACGTGGGCGCGCTGATCACCGGCGGCTCCAGCGCCGCCGTGCCGCTGTTCAAGGTGGCCGACATGCACGAGATGCGCGTCTACGTGCGCGTGCCGCAGGCCTACGCCAGCGAGCTGAAGCCCGGCATGGTGGCAACCCTGGCCGAGCCGCAATACGCGGGCCGAACCTTCCCGGCCACCCTGGTCACCACGTCTCAATCCGTCGCCGCGGAGAGCCGGACGGTGCTGGTCGAGCTGATGGCGCCGAATCCCGACCGCAAGCTGTGGGCGGGCACCTTCGCCGAGGTGCGCTTCGACGTTCCGGGAGACAAAGGCGTCCTGCGCGTGCCGGCCAGCGCGCTGATCTTCCGCGCGCACGGTGCGCAGCTCGCGACAGTAGACAAGAACAATCGTGTCGTCCTCAGGGACGTGACGATCGGCCGTAACCTCGGCACGCAGATCGAGATCGAGGACGGCATCAGCGCGGCGGACCGCGTGGTGACGACGCCGCTGGACACGATCGAGAATGGCGACATCGTCAGCGTCGCCTCGGACCAGACCGCTCCGGTGGCGCCCGCCTCGCCCGCTCCCGCTTCGGAATAGACATGATGCCGCAATGCCGAGGGCGGGCCATCCTGGCCTGCGGGCTGCTCGCCGCCGTGTCGGGCTGCGACCTGGCGCCGCATTACCACGTGCCGCTGACCAGGGTGCCGGTCGCCTACAAGGAAGCGGCGGCCTTCCGGCCCGCCCGCCCGGCGGACGATCTCCGCCGGGGCGACTGGTGGAGCGCGTTCGGAGATCCCGAGCTGGACCGGCTGGAGGCGCAGGTCGATAGCGCGAGCCCCACCCTTGCCGCGTCACTGGCTTTGCTCCAGCAGGCGCGCGCGTCGGCGGCCGAGGCGAAGGCAGGGCTGTATCCCACGCTGTCCCTCGGCGGCCAGGTCAACGAGGACCGCCAGTCGAACCGGCGGCCCACACGCCGGCCCGGCCAGGCCAACCAGTACCTCGACAACAGCATCAGCGCGCAGGCGGATTACGAAATCGACCTCTGGGACAAGGTCGCCAACGCCATCAAGGCGGGCCGCTACGCCGCTCAGGCCACCGCCGCCGATGTGGAGGGCACGCGCCTCAGCCTGCATGCGGAACTCGCTGACGACTACATCGCGCTGCGCGGCCTGGATGCGCAGGTCCGCGTGTTGCAGAATGCCGCGGGCGCCTACCGGCAGGCGGTGCGCATTACCGAGAACCGGTTCGCGGGGAAGATCGCATCGGGGATCGACGTGAGCCGGGCGCAAGCGCAACTGGGCGGCGCGGAAGCGGCCATTCTCGACACGGCGGCCAAGCGGGCGCTCATGGAGCATGCCGTCGCCGTGCTGGTCGGCCGTCAGCCCGCCGAGCTCAGCCTGCCCCCCGAGCGATGGACGCTGGGGCTGCCGGACATCGCTGCCGGACTCCCGAGCACCCTGCTGGAGCGACGCCCGGACGTGGCCTCCGCCGAACGGCAGATGGCGGCCGCCGACGCGACCATCGGCGTCGCCCGCGCGGCGTTCTATCCGACGCTGTCGCTGAACATACTCTACGGCCTGCAGGACACCGGCTTCCAGCTGTTCAGCCTGCCCAACGATTTCTGGGCGATCGGGCCCGGTGTGGCGCTGCCGCTGTTCGAAGGCGGCTTGCGCAATGCGGAGGAGGCGGCTGCGGTCGCCCAGTTCCGCCTGGCCGAGGCGCGTTACAGGCAGACCGTACTGACGGCGTTCCAGGACGTCGAGGACGCACTCTCCCAGTTGCGTCTGCTGGACGAGGAGACGCACCAGCAGGACGCTGCGGTCCGGGCGGCCGAGCAGACGGTCGGCATGGTGACCCACCTCTACAAGGACGGCGCGTCGAACTTCCTGGACGTGGTGGTGGCGCAGACGGCCGAGTTGCAGGCCGAGCAGGCCGCCACCGACCTGCGGACCAGGCGCGTCGAGGCGGATGTCGAGCTGGTGCGGGCACTGGGCGGGGGATGGAACGTCAGCGACCTGCCAGACTTCAAGGGGGGCTCGTTGCCGAAGGACAAAATGGGGGCGAGCTAGTCGACCGGCGTTTCGCCGCCAGTCATTACGTTCTCAGATGCAAGTCGGTCTTCGGTAGGAGACAGAGGGCGAAACCTGTGTGCCGGGTTGGTTATCTGAACGCGCCCGGAGCAAGTCCCCTTGCCAGCGCTGCAATCAAGTCGATGACCTTTGCCGACCGTCGGGTAAGCACAGGCGCGCTGACGTACGACGTAGCCACGCTCTGGCCCACGCCGGAGCAGAGGCTCACCTGCCACCAAATCGTCGATCACTACTGTACCGCCTGCAAGGGGCGCGGCGGTCCGCTTCGCCGCGCCCTCGCCCGCGCCTCGATCTCGCGAGACAGGCTGGAATCCTCGCACATCATGAAGCTCGGCTTGCGTGATCGGCCACACAGGTTCTGACCGGTACTACTTGGGCGAGGCAGCCGCCTCGCCGTCGAGCGAGAAAGCATAGAACCGCGTGTTGTGGCTGCCCGCGGCGATCGGCGTGGTACCCGCGCCCCAATAGAGGCTGCCATCGACGATCGAAGCGCCGGCGATGACCGAGGAGCCGGCCGCGAAGCTCCAGAGGATGTCGCCAGTCGCCGCGTTCAGCGCGAACATGCTCGCCTGGTTCGCAGCCGGCGCCATGGAACCCGCATAGACCACGCCGTTGGCGACTGCGACCGGGCCGAGGTCGATGGCGCCGTTCGGGTCGGGCGTGCGCCACAGGATCGCGCCAGTGGCCGGATCGAGCGCGTTCCACGAACCCGCGCTGCCGCCGGCGTAGCGGATGCCGCCGCTGTTGCTGACGGCCACGTAGATGCGCTTGCCGTCCGAGGCGGAGCCCCACTCGATGCCGCCGAGGTCGCCGCCCGGGCCTACCTGGCGCGCCCAGGCCAGCTTGTGGGTGTCGGCGTCGAAGGCAGAGTACACGCCGCTTTTCTGGCCGATGCCGATGAGTGTGCGGGTGGCGCCGGACGCGGTCTTGACGGTGAGTTCCTGCGGACCGGAAGCGAAGTCGTAATCCGGGCCGGCGGTGACGGGACAGTTGCCAGATCCTGGCGGGCCTTCGATGCAGGCGACGTTCCAGTCGTCCGAGCTGCGCAGGCGGTGGGACCAGTTCACGTGGCCGGTGGCCATGTCGAGCGCCAACAGGGTGTCGAAGTAGTCGTCCTTCGCGGTGCAGCTCGCGTTGCTGCCGCCGGCGGCGAGACAGGCCTTGTAGGCTGGGGCGGTCGGCACACTGTAGTTGTCACCGGTGCCGGCGAAGACTTCATGGCGCGTGGCATCGACGACCATGTTGCTGCCCCAGATGGCACCGCCGGTATAGCCGGCCGGCACGGTGGCGGTCTTCCACAGAATCTTGCCGGTCTGCGCGTCGGCGGCCACCGCGCTGCCCTGGAAGCTGCAGCATGGGTAGGAGGGATTGGCAGCCGCGCCCTCCTCGATGGAGGCGATGCCGGTGTAGATGACGCCGGCGGCGATGACCGGCGAGGCGGTGATGACGGCCAGCGGGTGCGTGTCCATCTCGCTGACCCAGATGAGCGCGCCGGTGTCCTTGTTCACCGCGACCAGGTAGGCGCCCTTCTGGGTCCCGAAATACAGTGTGCTGCCGGCCACCGCGGGCGTGGTGCGGGTGATGGTGCCGGCCGCAAAGCCGTAATCGCGCATCAGGTGTTGCCATACGGTCTTGCCGGTTGCGGTGTCGATCGCCCACAGGTGGCCGCCCCAGTCGGGCACGTAGGCGATGCCGCCGACCACGGCCGCGCGCGCGGAGACGTCGTAGCCCAGGTGAGCCACCCACGCCGGCTTGAGGCCCTGGGCCGTGTCCTTGGAGATGAGCCGCTCGGTCGGGTTGCCGGCCAGGTTGGCCACGCCGCCGCCGAACACCGGCCAGTCGCCGGCGTGCGCGGGCGCACAGCACGCGAGTCCGATGACGACGGTGCATCCCGACGCTACCAGGCGGTGTCTCATGATCATCCGTATCCTTTGAAAGCCGCCAGGTGCCGACCGGGGCCGGGCAAAGCTGGCAGTGCCCGGTTGTGCTTGCATAAGACTGACCCGCGGGTCAGTCACACGCCGACTAGACGATCCGGCGCTCGCCCTGTCAACGGTAAAGTGGATCGCTGGTCATCCTGAGTGTAGAGGTCGGACGAAGCGGGGACAGATGACTGAGGGATCGACATCGGAGGCGCCGGTGCGGCGGCGGCGGCCGAACCTGGAGCGGACCGCGCAAACCCGCCACTCCATCCTGGCCGCAGCGTTGCAGACCTTCCTGGAGGCGGGCTTCAACAGCACCCGCATGGCCGACGTGGCGGAGCGGGCCGGGCTGGCGAAAGGCACGCTTTATTTGCACTTCACCGACAAGGAGGCGCTGTTCGAGGGCGTGCTCAGCCAGGCCGTCCGGGACCTGGTCAGCAGCATGTACCCGACACAGCCCGGGCCGGATGAAGGCTTCAGGGCGTTCCTGACCCGGACGTTGCTGCCGGTATTGCAAACGCTGGAGAGCTCTGGCACCGCGCGTTTCGTGCGGCTGGTCAGCATTGAGGCCGCCCGCTCGCCGGCGCTGGCGGCACTGTACCGCCGTCACGTCATCGACCCGGGCTACGACCTGTTGCAGCGCATGGCGGCCCGTGCCGTGCAAACCGGCGAGCTGACGACGGATGGGCTGGTGCGGTTTCCGATGCTGCTGACGGCACCCGTGGTGGTGGCGACGATCTGGAACGGCTCCTACGCGCGCGACGCGCCGATCGACATCGGAGCGATGTTCGAGGCGGAACTGGACCTGATCTTCTCGCGCTCCGCGCGGCCGCAACTGTGAAGGAGGGCCGGAAGTGTGGGCATCTGGCCCTCGCCTTTTGCAGCGTTCAATCCAGCGCCCCGAACCAGGGTGGGAGCTTGCGACCCCTGGCCCACACCTGTGACGCCCGGGTCAGCCGCCGGTGGCGAACCCCGGATACAGCGTCATGCCGCCATCCACGAACAGCGTGGTGCCGGTGACGTAGTCCGACGCATCGGACGCCAGCCACACCGCAGCCTGCGCGATGTCGTCCGGCTCGCCGATGCGCTTGTAGGGCACGAGCGTCATCAGGTCGGCATACGCCTTCTCGGTATTCCAGGCGGCCGTGTTGATCGGCGTGCGGATGGCGCCGGGCGCTATGCTGTTCACCCGGATGAAATGCGGCGCCAGCTCCTGGGCGATGCTCTGCATCATCATCATGATGCCGCCCTTGGACGACGCGTAGTTGACGTGCCCGGCCCAGGGGATCTGCTGGTGCACCGAGCTCATGCAGATCAGCTTGCCGGCCGCCTGCGACACCGACGCCACCACGCCGCGCTTCTTGAACTCCCTGGCCGCAGCCCGGGTGCAGAGGAACTGGCCGGTCAGGTTGATGCCGATCACCGTCTCCCAGTCCTGCAGCGTCATCTCCGGGAACGCGCAGTCCTTCTGCAGACCCGCGTTGCTGACCGAGATGTGCAGCGTGCCGAACTGGGCGATGGCGGCGGCGTACATCGCCTCCACCTCGTCCTCCTTGCTGACATCCGCCTTCAGGGTGATCGCCTTGCGGCCCATGGCCTCTATCTTGTGGGCGATCTCCTCGGCGGCCTCGGGATGGGTGACGTAGTTGATCGCCACGTCGGCGCCCGCCTGGGCCAGGCCCAGGGCGACCGCCGCGCCGATGCCGGAATTGGCGCCGGTCACGATGGCGGGCTGGCCGGTCAGGACCTGATTGTAAGGAGCATGCGGCAGTCGGCTCGCGTCCGGCAAAGCGGTCGCGGTCGGCTCCTTGGAATTTGGCTGGACGTCGGCCATGGGCGCTCCGTGAATTCGGCCAGGCACCGCCATGCGAGTGGCGGATGCAGGCGGGCTGGTTTGGGATGGGACTGAGGCGGCTTGGTCAGCCTAGCACAGGCAACGGCCAGGTCTGGCGCGCGTTCCAGCCGGGAATGTACCGGCCTCAGTGGATTGCAGCAAGCAGGGCCCTCTTTTTTGAAAAAAAGAAGCGAAAAACTTTTGCTCCTGCGCCCGCACCGAGTTCGTGCCCGGTCTGCAAATACGCGTATTGGCAGGTGTCGTTGAGCCGTGGTGCAGGCGGGGAGGCAAAAGTTTTTTGCTTCTTTTTTTCAGAAAAGAAGGCCTTTCTTCCTTTCCCACCCCAGCCTAAACCCGCCAGCGATCTGGAAAATGGAAGCAAGCATGCGCGTTCGCACCTGGTGCCTCACCCTGTCGTCCGTGCTGGCAAGCGGCGCCGCGGCCGCCGCACCACCGCTGGACCAGGACAGCATCTACACCATCCAGGTGGAGAACGACGCGGTATCGACGTTGAAGGGCACCTCCGACCAGTACTACACCAGCGGCCTGCGGGTCGGCTGGACGAGCGGGCAGGACGTGGTGGGGCCGGTGGCCGCACTCGGCCGCAACATCTGGGGCGATGGCACCACCCGGCTCAGCCTGGAAATCAGCCAGAGCATCTTCACCCCGCGCGACACGCAGGTGAGCCCGCCGCCTCCGGATGACCGGCCGTACGCCGGCGTGCTGATCGCCACCGCCGGGCTGGTGCACGACACCGCGAGCGCGCGCGACCTGGTGAGCCTGAGCCTGGGCGTAGTAGGGCCGGCGGCGCTGGGCGAGGAGGTGCAGAACGGCTTCCACAGCATCATCGGCGACACGCAAAACCGCGGCTGGCATTACCAGCTGCCCGACCAGCCTGCATTCCAGCTGCTCGGGCAACGGACGTACCGCATTCCGGTGGCGCAGTTCGGGCCGTTCGAGACCGATGCCCTGCCCTCGGGCACCGTCAGCATAGGCGACATACGCGATTACGTGCAGGTGGGCGGCGTGCTGCGCTTCGGCCAAGGGCTGCAAAGCGATTTCGGCACCGCACGCATCGCGCCGGGGCTGAACGGTTCGGACGCCTACACGAACGTGCGGCCGTTTGCCTGGTATGCGTTTGCCGGCGCGGACGGCCAGGCGGTGGGCTACGACGTGACGGTCGACGGCAGCACGTTCCGCAACGACTCGCGTGACGTGCATCACATCTGGGATGTGGGCGAGTTCGAGGGCGGGCTGGCGGTGCTGTATTACGGGGTGCGGCTGACCTACACGCAGACCTGGCAGAGCGCCGAGTTCAAGCATGAGAAATCGTTGTTCAATTTTGGATCTCTGGCACTCTCGGCCAAGTTTTGAGGAAGCAAGCAAGGCCTTCTTTTTTGAAAAAAAGAAGCAAAAAACTTTCGTCCTGTTCGCATTTGCGGCAGCTCGACGCTTTTTGACGAGCCTGCGCATTGGCCACGGCCAGGCGTAAAGTGTTTTGCTTCTTCTCTTCAGAAAAGAAGGCCTTGTTTTCTTTTAGGACGTAGGAATAGCGCAAACATTCGTCTTGTGCAGATCCGCAGGCGCCCCTGCCGGTCCCGCGCTGCGCTCCGCCAGAAAGAACGTGGTGAACCCGTCGGACGCGAGCGCCTCCAGATTGCGCCCTGCCGGATCGGTCATCGTTGCCCCGTCGTCCAGCACATGGGTCTCGCTGTGCCCGTCTGACGCGCGTATGGTGATGCGGCCGCACAGCGCGTATTCGTAGCGGTCGGCGGCCGGCACGGTGACCGCCACGTTGCCGGACGGGTGGGTTGCGGATAGCTCGAAATGCGCCACGAGCTGGCCGTTGATGAACACCGTGGTGGCTTCCGTGATCTCGGCCGGGTCGGTCTCGTCGGAGATCTGGAAGCTGACGGTGGTCCCCACGGCGCCGGCGGCCGCGGGAAGGCTCGCCAGCAAGGCGGCGGACAGGATCAGGAATGGGTTCGGCAGACGCATCTACGCCTCATTATCCCGTATTGGCAGCACAGGGTAACGCAGCAGCGCAGGAAAAGACGATGCCGCTCGGCGCGGCGCTTCAATGGGGCCGGCAGCGCCTGGCCGAAGCCGGTGTGGAGCAGCCGCGGCGCGAAGCCCGCCTCCTGGCGGCGCACCTGCTGGGCGTGCCGGCAGGCGTGTTGCCGGACCCGGCCGGACTGCTCGACCATGCGGCGTATGCGGCCCTGGTCCTGAGGCGGGCGGCGCGGGAGCCGCTGGCGTTGATCACCGGCAGGCGCGGCTTCTGGACGCTGGATCTGGAGGTCTCCTCCGACACGCTGGTGCCGCGGCCGGACAGCGAGACGCTGGTGGAGGCGGCGCTGTCACATGCGCCCGCCGCCAGGCGCGTGCTGGACCTGGGCACCGGCACGGGCTGCCTGCTGCTGGCCGTGCTGACCGCGTGCCCGGATGCGTTCGGTGTGGGTGTGGATGTATCGCCGGCGGCGTGCCGGCTGGCGGCGCGCAACGCCGCCGCCCACGCGCTGGCGGACCGCTGCGCGTTTCTGGCCGGCGACTGGGCGGCCGCCTTACAGGGTCGATTCGATGTTATCCTGTGTAATCCGCCTTATATCGAGACCACGGCGCTGGCCGGGCTGATGCCCGAGGTGCGTCTGTACGAACCAGCGCGGGCGCTGGATGGCGGAGCGCGGGGTCTGGACGCCTATCGCCGTCTGCTGCCCGGCCTCGGCTGCCTGCTGGAGGAGGCCGGCGTGGTGGTTCTGGAAGGCGGTCCGCCGGCTCGCGGCGCAGGCCGTACTGGTCTTTCTGGCCAGCAAGGCGGATCTGGGCGGTATCGCCCGGGCGGTCACCCTCGCACGGGCGCACGACGCATGATAAAGTGTTTGGCAGCGCGGCCGATGCACGCTAGGTTGCCGTAGCGCACAGGATGCGGGTCCGATGAGGCAATTCGACTTGCCGAAACTGCGGACACGCTGCGGAACTTGCGGACGGGCCTGGCCGATTTAGCCCCCGAACGCTTGCTTGCAGCCGAACGGCATTGGCGACTGCCCACGGAAGCTCCTGCTCGCGGCCTTTTCCGGGCGGAGCTGGACGGGCCGGCGCTGTAACAGGGAAGCACATTGTAATCGGATGAACATGAAACGCATGCGCGGACGCTCCCATCGCAACGGCGGCGGCGGTGGCGGGGGTGGCGGCAGCGGCGCAAGCCCGCGCCAGTATGGCGGCAACATTCCGCTCAACAGAAACCATGTCTTCGACAGCAGCGGGCCGGACCTTCGGATACGCGGCACGGCGCAACAGCTTTTCGAGAAGTATCTGCAGCTTGGCCGTGACGCCACCGGCTCCGGCGACCGCGTCATGGCGGAGAGTTACTTTCAGTACGCGGAGCATTACTTCCGCATCCTGAATGCCATCAACCAGGCAAGCCAGCAGAACGCACAGACCCATGGCGGCCAGCCGCAGCACCAGGGCCATCAGCAGCAGGGCGCGCCGTATCAGAACGGCCAGCATAACGGCCAGCCGCGGCGCGAGCGTGAAGGGCAGGAGGGCGAGGAGCAGCCGCCCTTGGCTAACGGTCCTGCACCGGCCTATGTGGAGCAGCCCGGCCAGGATGGGGCCGAAGACGCCGCTTGAAGAGACGGCGGCCGTCTTTGCCTGAAACAGGTTGCAAGCGCGTCCTTGCCGCATCGTGCAGCGCGGTGTTCCCTGGTCGATCTCAGGTTGCCGATGCGGCGGGAAGCGAGGGCATCTCGCGTCTTCGTTTCAGACAGCAGGCGTTGACGCCTTTGCCAAATCGATGAGCCGGATTGCCTACGTAAACGGCCGCTACGTGGCACACGCGCAGGCAGTGGTGCACATTGAAGACCGTGGGTACCAGTTTGCCGACGGCGTGTATGAGGTCGCCTACCTGCATGACGGCAGGCTGGTGGACCTGGACCTGCATCTGGACCGGCTGGCACGCAGCTTGCGGGAGCTGCAGATAGATTGGCCGATCGCGCGCGCGTCGCTGGTGGCCGTGCTCGGCGAGATGGTCACGCGTAACCGGCACCGCTCCGGCCTGCTCTACATCCAGGTCACACGCGGCGTCGCCAGGCGGGAGCACGCCTTTCCGGCGCCCGGCACGCGGCCGGCACTGGTGGTGACGCTACGCCGTGCGCCGGCTTTTCCAAAAAGCCTGGACGGCTGGACCACGCGTGCGATCACGCTGCCGGACCAGCGCTGGGCCAGGTGCGACATCAAGTCCGTGGGGCTTCTGCCGAACGTGCTGGCGCGCCAGGCCGCGCGCATGCAGGGCGCCAGCGAGGCGATATTGTATGATCGCGGTGCGATGGTGACCGAAGGCGCGTCCACCTCCGTCTGGATCTTGGGCGCAGACGGCACGCTGCGCACCCGGAAGCTGAGCCACGCCATCCTGCCGGGCTGCACGCGCGCCGCGCTGATCGAGGAGGTGCAGCGTGCGGGTATTGTGCTTGAAGAACGTGCGTTTTCGCTCGCCGAGCTGCGCAGCGCGCGCGAAGTGTTTCTGACCGCGGCCAGCATCTTCCTCAAGCCGGTGCTGCAGGTGGACGGTGCCGCCGTGGGCACCGGCGAGACAGGTCCTGTGGCGGAAAAGCTGTTCAGCCTCTTGGCGCGCCGGGTCTCTGCGGCGTAGCTCCCGCTCGGACAGAGAAAAGTTTCCCGGTTCTTTTTTTCAGAAAAGAACCCCCTACTTCCTTCTTCAACCGGCACAAGGCAAGCGGCTCCTCGGCACGAGGTTTGCAGGTCTTCCGGTGGATACGGCCCGCACCAACGCAGGGCCGTGCAAGCAAGAAGGGCAAACCTCGTGGCCAGCGAAAAACCGCAGAACGTGCAGGACGTGTTCCTGAACCACGTGCGCAAGGCCAAGACACCGGTGACGGTGTTCCTGATAAACGGCGTGAAGCTGCAGGGGATCATCACCTGGTTCGACAATTTCTCCGTGCTGCTGCGCCGGGACGGCCATACGCAGCTCGTCTACAAGCACGCCATAAGCACCGTCATGCCGGGTTCGCCCATCCAGCTGTTCGACGCGGCGAAGGAGGGGGCGACGCTCACGGCCAAGGAGGACGGTTCTGCCGATCGTGATTTCTGACGAGGACACGCCTGACGACCAGGCCCCGGGCGCGCACCGCCCGGATCGGACGCACGCCGGACGCCCGGAACCCACGCGCGCGGCGGTGATCCTGCCGTGGGAAAGGCCCAGCTCTGCCGAGCGCACGGGCGTGGATCCCTCCCGGGCTGCCGAAGCGCGGCTGGCCGAGGCGGTGGGCCTGGCGGCCTCGATCGGCCTGGTCGTCGTGCACACCGCCATCCTGCCGTTGCGCGGGCGCCGGCCGTCCACGCTGCTCGGCTCCGGGCAGATGGAAGCGGAAAAGGCGCGCCTGGCCGAGGAGCACGTGACCGTCGCCATCGTCGACGCCTCGCTGAGCCCGGTGCAGCAGCGCAACCTGGAGCGCGGCTGGGGCTGCAAGGTGATCGACCGCACCGGGCTGATCCT
>CAXUOA010000013.1:0-2321 GCA_964252625.1 uncultured Acetobacteraceae bacterium
ACATGGTCTTCCGCCTGCGCGCCAGGCGGTTCGGCCGGCCCGGCGCGTCCCGCCGCGGCGGCGAGCGCGCACGGCGCCGCAAGGGCGACCGCGCGGTGACCGGCACGCTGATCGCGCTGGCCGCGCGCGAGCCGGGTGATGCGCGCCGCGAGGCCGCACGCGCCACGCGGCTGCTCGGCGAGACGCCGCAGACCCTGCTGCTGACAGCCTATGCCGGCACCATTTCCGGCAACGACGAGGAGGCCGAAGCCGCTTTCACTAAATTGGCGGACCGCAAGGACGCGGCTTTCCTGGGCCTGCGTGGCCTGCTTCGCCTGGCCATCGCGCATGAGGACTACCCCCGCGCCGCCCAGCTGGCGCGCGAGGCGGAAGCCGCCCATCCCGGTGCTGCCTGGCTGCGCGGCGAGCGCACGCAGCTCGCCATGCGCACCGGTGCCTGGGCGGACGCGCTGCAGCTGACCAACGACGACGCGCCGAAAGCCGGCTTCGGGGCCGCCGCGGCGGAGGCCGAAGCGGACCCGGCTATTGCCCACAAGCTGGCCAAGCAGGCCTGGAAGCGCGATCCGGCGCTGCCGCCGGCCGCCATCGCCTACGCCCGCCGGCTGCGCGAGGGCGGACGCGAAAAGGCGGCGCAGGACGTGCTGCGCCGGACGTGGACCACGACGCCGCACCCCGACCTCGCCGACTTTGCGCTGGCGCCGGCGCCCGACAGGACAGCGGCCTTGCGCGCGGGCACCGAGCTGGTGCGCGGCGCACCGGATCATGCGGAGAGCCATCTGCTTCTCGCCCGCCTGTCGCTTGCCGCCGGGTTGACGAGCGAGGCGCACCGTCACCTCGATGCCGCCCGTGCAGGCGGGCTGGACCAGCGGCGGGTGCACCTGCTGCGCGCCGACATCGCCGAAGCGGATGGTGACGAGCCGGCCCAGCGCGACGCCCTGCGCGGCGCCGCGATGGCGTCTCCCGACCCGGCATGGCGTTGCGAGGCCTGCGGCACCACGCTGGGCGGCTGGCATCCGGCCTGTCCCGTCTGCCACATCGCCGGCCGTGTGCGCTGGGGCCTGGCGGGCCCTACACCAGGCGCCTTGCCGGTTCAGCGTATCGCGTTCGACGGCGTGGGCTGACCGTCTGAGCCAGGCCGGCCCGATGATGGGGCGAGTTTGGGGCGGGCGGTGCCGTCAGATACTTCGTCCGAACCGGAGTCGTCCGCTCTGCCTGCTTCGGCGGGGTCTTCGCCTTCCGGGAACTTAATGTCGTCGTGCATTTGCATTGCTCCTCTTGACGCTAACCAGTGTCTGCTTCGGTTTATGGTTCGGACCTGAGCGAGAAAACCAGTCCTGCGGCTGACGCAGTGAAAACAAGCGGTCCTTTTTTGAAGAAAGGACCAAAAACTCTCGCTTGTCCTGCGATTTTGCCGCAGCAATCCGTCTTTGGATTGATCAAGGCGCCCGAACCTGCGCAGGAAGCAAAAGTTTTTTGCTTCTTTTTTGCAAAAAAGAAGGCCTTGCTTCCCTGCGCAAGTGTCAACCTCAGAGCGGGTTGGTATCGGGCGACTGCTCGCCTCCCTCTCCCGAATCAAACGGAAATCCTGTAGCAGCGGCTCGATGATCCCTCTCGTTCTGGACCTGGACGGCACGCTTGTCTGTGGTGACACCCTCGCCGAAGCCGCGCTCCGTCTCCTGGCCGCAAACCCGGCGGCCTTCCTGGGCGCGCTGACCCCGGATCGCGCCAAGCTGAAACGGCGGATGGCGCGGGCGGTGACGCTCAACCCCGTCAGCCTCGTCTACAACCAGGCGGTGATCGAGCTGGCGCAAAGCGCGCGCGGCGAGGGCCGTGCGGTGTTCCTGGCCACCGCGGCCGATGACGGCATCGCCCGCGCGGTGGCCGCCCATGTCGGCCTGTTCGACGGCGTGCTGGCCTCCGACGGCCACAACAACCTGAAAGGCCGGGCAAAGGCCGAGGCTCTGGTTGCCCGGTTCGGGGCGCAGGGCTTCGACTACGCGGGCGACGCCGCGGCTGACCTGCCCGTATGGGCCCAGGCCCGGCGCGGGTTCGTGGTGGCACCCGCCGCGCGGCTGCTGGCGCGCGCCCGGGCGGTGTGTGCCGACGCGACCGCGATCGGCGCCGCCGCCTCCGGCCGGCCGCGTCTGGTCTTGCGCGCCATGCGGCTGCACCAATGGACGAAGAACGTGCTCGTGTTCGTGCCGTTGATCGCCGCCCACCAGGCACGCGCGCTGCCGCTGCTGCACGGCTGCCTCGGGTTTCTGGCATTCAGCCTGTGCGCCTCCAGCGTCTATCTGCTGAACGACCTGCTCGACCTGCCG
>CAXUOA010000013.1:2331-22394 GCA_964252625.1 uncultured Acetobacteraceae bacterium
TGACAGGCTGCACCCGACGAAGCGCCGGCGTCCGTTTGCCAGCGGCGCGCTGCCGCTGGTCTGGGGACCTGTGCTCATGGTGGCGCTGCTTGCGGGAACGCTGCTTGCCGCCGCCGCGCTGCCGCTGCCGTTCCTGGGCATGCTGGCCACGTATTACCTGTGCACGCTGGGATACTCCTTCGTGCTGAAACGCCGCGCGGTGTGGGACGTGGTGGCGCTGGCAGGGCTCTACACGCTGCGCATGTTTGCCGGCGCCGCGGCCACCAGCATTCCCATCTCCCCCTGGCTGCTGGCGTTCTCGCTTTTCCTGTTCTTCTGCCTGGCCGTGGTCAAACGGCTGACCGAGCTCACGCTCCACGTCCGCGCCGGCGGCCACTCGGCGCTGGCCGGCCGCGGCTACCGGGCAGAGGACCTCGACATGCTGCGCAGCATGGCGGCATCCTCCGGCTACATGTCCGTCCTGGTGATGGCGCTCTACATCAACAGCGCGGACGTGCTGCCGCTGTATCACCACCCCAGCGCGCTCTGGGCGCTGTGCCCCCTGCTGCTGTTCTGGGTCAGCCGGGTGCTCATGCTCAGCAATCGCGGGCTGATGAACGACGACCCCGTCGTGTTCGCCCTGCGTGACCGGGTCAGCCTGCTGACGGGCGTCGGCAGCCTGGCCGCCGTGCTGGCCGCCACGCTGTGATGGAGGCGGCACTGGCCACGCTCAGCGGCTGGGGCCGCGTCGCGCGCGCGGCGAGCGTCACGCAACGGCCTGACGCGGTGGCGGACCTGGCGCAGCTGTTCGGGCAGTGGCCGCGGGCGCACGGCCTGATCGCCCACGCCGCCGGCCGCGCCTACGGCGATTGCGCGCTGAACGCGCAGGGCACCGCTTTGCTGACGGCGGGCCTGGCAGGTGTGCTGAGCTTCGATCCGGCTACCGGGCTGATCGCAGTGGAGCCGGGCGTCACCTTCCGCCAGCTGCTGGCCGCCTACCTGCCGCAAGGCTGGCTGGTGCCCGTCTCGCCCGGCACCGGGTTCGCCACGATCGGCGGCGCGGTCGCCAACGACGTGCACGGCAAGAACCACGAGGTGGCCGGCAGTTTCGGCCAGCACGTGACCGAGCTGGACCTGCTCACCCCGGACGGCGCCACCCGCACCATCGGCCCGCGAACCGAGCCGGCATTGTTCCAGGCGACCTGCGGCGGCCTGGGCCTGACGGGTGTGATCACCCGCATCGCCTTTTACCTCAAGCGCGTGCCCGGGCCTGGCGTGGCGGTGCGCAGCCAGCGCCTGCCGGATCTGGACGCATTCCTGGCGGCCATGGACGGCGCGCGGACGGCCACGTACGCGGTCGGCTGGATCGACGGCTGTGCGCAGGGCAGGGCGTTGGGCCGGGGCATTCTGGAGACCGCGGAAGCCTCGGGCGGCGCCTGCCGCGGCGCCACGCCGCGGACCGGCCTGCGCGTGCCGTTCGACTTCCCGGCACTGGCTTTGAACCCCACCAGCATCGCCGCCTTCAACGCGCTGTACTACCGGCGGGTATCCGCCGCCGGGCGGCTGGCTACGGTGCCATACGGGTCCTTCTTTTACCCGTTGGACGCGCTGCGCGACTGGAACCGGATCTACGGCCGGCGCGGCTTCCACCAGTTCCAGGCCGTGGTGCCCTTCGCATCTGGCCCGCAGGCCTTGCGCGCGTTGCTCGAAGTCATTGCCGCATCCAGGCGCGCGTCCTTCCTGGCCGTGCTCAAGCGCCTGGGCCCCGCCGCGCCGGAGGCCGGGCCGCTGTCCTTTCCGCAGGCCGGCTACACGCTGGCGCTGGATTTCCCGGCGGGGCCGGGCATCGAGGCGCTGTATGCCCGGCTCGTCGCCATCACGCTTGCCCATGGCGGCCGCGTGTACCTGGCGAAAGACGCACTTCTGACGGCGGATGCGTTCCGGGAGATGTATCCGCGCTGGACGGAGTTCCGCGACATCCTGGACGCGGTGGACCCGGGGCGGCGACTGCAATCGGACATGTCGCGCCGTTTGCGTCTGCGCGAGGGCCGGGCTTGAGAGAGGAGGCACGCCCTTCTTCTTCGGCGGGAACGAGCGAAAGACTTTCGCTCCAGGCCAGCCCAGACGCTCCATCGTTTGGGCAGGCGATCCTCTGGTGCCGGTGGTGAAAGCGCGGTCTTTCTCTGTGGAGGACCGGTCGCAGTCCTATCGATCGCCGCGCCGCGCCACGCTGCTCTGCGCCTGCCTGGCCCCGCTGGGCTGGGCGATGTTCTGGGCCGTCTTCCACGGCGTGCCGGGGCAGGACTGGGTGGTGTTCCATACCGCGGCGGCGCGCTTCTTCGCCGGCGACCTGGCCATGCTGTCGGACCCGCGCGCCTTTACGGACGAGATGAACCGCAGCCATGCGGCCATCCTCACGCACCCGATCACCGTGCTGCACCCGTTCATCTACCCGCCGGTGACGCTGATGCTGGCGGTGGCGTTCTGCTGGTTGCCTTATCTCGCCTCGCTGGTGGCGTTCCTGGCCTCGACGGCCGCCTTGCTGGCTGTCGCGTTGTGGCGTTGGGAGACGGCGGGACGGCGGGCCTGGCTGATTGCCGGCGTGTTTGCCTGCCCGGCCACCGCCTACACGATCGGCTCCGGCCAGCTCAGTTTCCTCGTCGCCGCCTGTGTGCTGGCCGGCATGACGTGGCTGGACACGCGGCCCTTCCTGGCCGGCCTGGTCTTCAGCGTGCTGTGCCTAAAGCCGCAATTCGTGCCGCTGATCCCGGTGGCGCTGCTCGCCGGCCGGCACTGGCGCGCCATGGCCGGCGGCCTTGCCGGTGGCGTGGGCCTGATGCTCGCCAGCCTTGCCATGACCGGAGTCGGCGCGTGGGTGGCCTGGGTGCGACTCGCCACCGGCCTGAACCCGCTGCTGGGCCGCATGATCGACGTGGTGCGCGTCTACGACCAGAGCGTGCACACCTGCCTGCGGCTGCTTGGGCTGGGCGAAGGTACCGCAGGGGTCGGCCAGCTTGCCGCGGGCGCCCTGGCGGCGGCCTGCATCTGGATCGTGTTTGCACGGCGGCCGGCGGCGCCGCTGCGTCAGCGCCTGGTTGTCCTGCTGTGCGCGCTGGTGGTCGGTGCACCGCATGTGGGCGATTACGACCACATGCTGCTGGCGGTGGCTGCTGTGCTGACGATGCTGGAAGGCCGCCACGTCTGGCTTGCTGCGGCCGTGTGGCTGACGCCGATGTTCAACCCGCCGGCGCTTATCGCGGTGTTGGGCCTGCCGGTGCTGACGTGGGGCTCGGCTCTGACTCCGGTGCTGCCGATGGTCTTGATGATCGTGGGAGCGAGAAGGCGTGCCGCTTGTACCAGCTAGTCTTGCGGCTGATGCAGTGAAGGCAAGCAAGCAGTCCTTTTTTGAAAAAAAGGACCAAAAAACTTTTGCTTCCCGTCGCATCTGCAGCAGTCCGGTGCCCCCTGGTAGATCGAGGCATCTGAGCCTGCGCAGGAAGGAAAAGTTTTTTGCTTCTTTTTTTCAAAAAAGAAGGCCTTCCTTCCCTGCCCAGGCGCCAACCACAAAGCGGGTTGGTATCATGCCTTACGTTCGCGCCTATAAGGCAGAGCCCAAACCTTGCCAGTACTCGCGCCGCCGTCGCGGCGGTGTCCGCCCCTCCTCCGTCGTCTTTCGCCCTCTCACGCCCAGTTGACCGCTGAAGACAGAGCGCAATCGCCGATCCAGGTTACATAGCCCGAAGCACGACCGAGCGGAGACAGATGCGTCAGCTTTTTGCCCCAGGTGCCGACGCCATACTCCGACTGGCACTGCTCGTGGTGTCGGTCGGTGCGCTGGTTTTTCTCGTCGTCGTCGGCGCCGTGGCGAATTCGGACTACGTGTATGGCGTAGGCGTGGCGCCGAAGCAGCCTGTGCCGTTCAGCCATAAACACCACAGCGGCGAGCTGGGAATTGCCTGCCGCTACTGCCACACCAGCGTCACCGTTCTGGCTAGCGCCGGCATGCCGCCGACTTACACCTGCATGACGTGCCACTCGCAGATCTGGACGGGTTCGCCGATGTTGAGCCCGGTGCGCGACAGTCTGGCGAACAACGAGCCGCTGCAATGGACCCGGGTAAACCACATTCCGGACTACGTCTATTTCAATCACTCGGTGCACGTGACGAAGGGGATCGGCTGCAGTTCCTGCCACGGCGCGGTCACGTCCATGCAGATGACGGCGCGTGCGAAGTCGTTCCAGATGCAATTCTGTATCACCTGCCATCGCAATCCGGCCGCCAACGTGCGCACGCCCGACCAGGTGTGGAACATGGACTGGACGCCGCCGGCGGATCAGGCGACGAAGGGCCCCGAACTCGTGGCGCAGTATCACATACGCAACGCGGCCCAGCTTACGGATTGTTCCATATGCCACCGTTGAAGCTCAGCGCCGGGCCGGACGGTATGTGGCGCGCGGCTGCCGGCGAACGGGGTATTGCCGCGGCAATACGCGAGCGTTTTCCCGCTGCCGCCGACCTGCTGCACACGCCCGACCGCCGGCAGTTCATGCGGCTGATGGCGGCTTCGCTGGCGCTCTCCGGCCTGGCCGGCTGCGGCGATGACGACGACACGCACGACGTAATCATCCCGCCGGTGGCGCAGGCGCCCGGCTCGGCGCCGGCCACGGTGCTGAACTACGCATCCGCCACGCTGCTGGACGGCTTCGCCAACGGCATCAGGGTAGCCACGCGAGACGGCCGTCCGATCAAGGTGGAGGGCAACCCGGCGCATCCCTGGAGCCGTGGCGGCACGGACATATTCGGACAGGCGAGCGTGCTCGGGCTGTATGATCCGTTCCGCTCGCAGACGGTGCAGTTCCAGACGCGCGACAGCGACTGGACCGCCTTCCGCGCCGCCATGCTTGGCCCGCAGGCGCAATGGCGTGCCACACGCGGCGCCGGCCTGGCCCTGCTGATCGGTCCCACCACGTCGCCCTCGCTGCACGCGCACATCACCACCCTGCAACAAGCTTGGCCGCAGATGCGTGTGTTCACGCATGGCGCGGTTTCCCGGGACGCGCTGTACGCGGGCACACGCCAGGCGTTCGGCCGCAAGCTGGAGACGCACTGGCAGCTCAGCGGCGCCAGGGCGATCGTCTGCCTGGATGGCGACCTGCTGGACCCCGGCCCGCATCAGGTGGGTGCCGCACGCGGATGGAGCGACGCACGCCGCAGCCTGGCCGCCGATGGCAGCCTGCTGGAAATGCACGCGGCCTTCGCCGTGCCGAACCTCACCTCGGCGAAGGCGGAGCACGGTATCTCCGCCCAGCCGGCGCTGATCGAGGCAATGGCTCGCTCGCTGCTGTCACGTGCGACGGCGGGCGGGCAGTCGGACCTGCCCGAGCCGGCGGCATCGTGGTGCAACGCCGCCTGGCGCGCGCTCGATGGCGTGCGTGGCGCCGGCGTGGTGCAGGCCGGCCTGCATGCCAGCCTTGGCGTGCAGGAGGCGGTGCAGCGCCTCAACGAAGCGCTTGGCAACACCGGCAGGACGGTGCTGCACACGCTGCCGCTGCAGTTCCAGGGGGAAGACCTGCCGTCTCTGGTCGACGCCATGCGCGAGGGCGCGGTCACTGCGCTGGTGATGATCGGCACCAACCCGTCCTACGATTCGCCGGCCGGGCTCGGCTTCACCGAGGCGCTTGCCCGCGTGCCGCTGAAGATACATGCCAGCCTTTACGAGGACGAGACCTCGGTGAACGCGGACTGGCACCTGCCGATGACGCACCCCCTCGAGGCCTGGGGCGACGCGCGGGCGCTGGACGGCACCGCCAGCCTCATACAGCCCACCATCGCGCCGCTCTATGCTGGCCGCAACGCCGGCGAGATACTTGCCCTGCTCACGGAGCCCGAGCCGCGTGACGGGCTGACCCTGCTGCAGGCGCACTGGAACGCCGCAGGCGCTGCCGGGCGCTGGCACGACGCGTTGCTGACCGGTGTGCTGGAAGGCGGCACCGCGCCGCTGGTGCCCGTGCAACAGACCGGCGGCATGACGCCCGCCACGACGGCGCCCGAGCCCGGCACACAGATCGTCTTCCGACCCGACCCGACCGTGTGGGACGGGACGGTGGCCGACAATGCGTGGCTGCAGGAGTTGCCCAAACCGCTGAGCAAGGTGGTCTGGGAAAACGCCATCCAGCTAGGCCCCGATCTGGCCGCCCGCCTGAAGCTCGGCCAGTTCGACGTGGTGACGGTGAGCGCAGGCGGCCACAGCGTGACGGGGTCCGTATGGATCGCGCCGAACCAGGCCGACCACGTGGTGGCGGTGACGCTGGGCTACGGCAAGCGTGCGGCCGGCCAGCTTTCCGCCGGTCTGGGTTACGACGCTTACGCCCTGCGGGCGCAGCAGACGCCCTGGCTGCTGGACGGCGCCACGGTGGTCCACACCGGCACGTCCCACGTGCTGGCCAGCACCGACGACCACGCCCGCATGGACGGCGAAGGGTTTGTTCGCGTGCAGCACACGGGCGCGCCGCCGGTGGGCGATGGTGACGGCGAACTTCCCACCCTCTATCCGCCCAAGGAAGGCGACGGTCGGGCCTGGGGGATGGTGATCGACCTCGACACCTGCATCGGCTGCAACGCCTGCGTGACGGCCTGCCAGTCGGAGAACAACATTGCGGTCGTCGGCCGGGACGAGGTGCTGGCCGGCCGCGAGATGCACTGGCTTCGCGTGGACGCATATCCGGCGAAAGCCGGCGCCATCGGCACCGCGCCGACCGCGACGGCCTTCATGCCGGTGCCCTGCATGCATTGCGAGCAGGCGCCCTGCGAGGTCGGCTGTCCGGTGGAAGCCACGTTGCACGACCATGAAGGCCTGAACTTGATGGTCTATAACCGCTGCATCGGCACGCGCGCGTGTTCCGGCTACTGTCCCTACAAGGTGCGCCGCTTCAACTACGCGGATTATTCCGCGGGTGCCGCACCCACCATCGTGGAGCAACGCAACCCGGACGTGACGGTGCGCGCGCGCGGCGTGATGGAGAAGTGCACCTACTGCGTGCAGCGCATCGCCGAAGCGCGTGCCAATTCGGACCGCGACAACGCGCCGATACCCGAGGGCGCGGTGCGCACCGCCTGCCAGGGGGCATGCCCGACCGATGCGATCGCGTTCGGCGACCTGGCCCGGCCGGATAGTGCGGTGAGCGCCGCCCGACGCGACCCGCGGCGTTATGCCCTGCTGGGTGAGCTGAACACGCGGCCGCGGACGACGTATCTGGCCGTGCGCGCGCCACAGATCGGGGAGGGGTGAGTGTCGGAAGGAAGCAAGGCCTTCTTTTTTGAAAAAAAGAAGCAAAAAACTTTTGTCTCCGCGCTCTGCCACCGCCGCGATCTGTCAGTAATGACATCGATGTTTCAGATGCGGGGGAACAAAAGTTTTTTGGTTCTTTTTTTCAAAAAAGAACTGCTTCCTTGCTTCCTCTTCCAGGCGAAATCCACTCCATGTCGGTAACCACCTCCGACGCCCCGAGCATCGCGCCGGGCCAGACCTATGACAGCATAGGCAATACGCTCACCGGCATCGTGCTGCGCCGTCATGGCTGGGGACGCTGGTGGCTGGCGATGGCCGGCGCCGTGGCGCTGCTCGGCGTGCTCGTCATATCGCTCGGCTTCCTGTTCCTCAACGGGACCGCCATCTGGGGCAACAACATTCCGGTCACCTGGGCACTGGACATCGTCAGCTACGATTGGTGGATCGGCATCGGCTGCGGCGGCGTGCTTGTGAGCGGCGTGTTCCTGCTGCTCGGCGTGGAGTGGCGCGGCGCGTTGAACCGGATCGCCGAGGCGATGGCGCTGATCGCCGCGGCCGCGGCGGCGGTGTACCCGATCATCCATCTCGGCCGGCCTTGGTTCTTCTACTGGAACCTGCCGTATCCGAACAGTTTCTTGTTGTGGCCGCAATTCCGCAGTCCGCTGTATTGGGACGCGATCGACATAGTGAGCTTTCTTGGCCTGGCCTCCGGGCTGTTTTATATCGGTCTGTTGCCGGACATCGCCAGCCTGCGGGACCGGGCGTTTGAGCGCGCCCGTGCGGAAGGTGGCAGCCCGCTGCTGGCGCAGTGCTACGGGATTGCGGCACTCGGCTGGCGCGGCTCCATCATCCACTGGCATCGCTGGAGCCACGCCTATCGCGGCCTGGCCATGCTCGGCGTGCTGGTAGTGATCGCGTTGCAGACGGGCGCTGCCGTCATGTTCGCGGGCACAGTGGAGCCCGGCTGGCACGACACGCTGCTGCCGGTGACCTACCTTGCCGGCGCGGTGTTCGCTGGCGTGGGCATGCTGTCGGTGCTGACCGTCATCATACGCCACGCGTTCGCTCTGGAGGCGTTGATCACCGAACGGCATATCGCCGTGCTGGCCTGGCTTCTGCTCGTGCTATGCGCGGCGAACATCTACTGCGAGCTGGCAACGGGCTTCTTCACGCTGCTCGGCGGCGAGGCGGCGGATATTGCCGCTCTCGGCCGGCGGGCAGGCGGCCCGGTTGCCTGGAGCTTCTGGATGCTGGTGACGGCCGGCCTGCTGCCGCCGCTGCTGTTCCTGATACCCAGCTTCCGCAGCCGTCCCGGTATACTCGCCTGGGTAGGCGGCGGGGCTGCGGCGGGCATCTGGGGCGACCACTACACGCTTATTGTGGCGACGCTCCAGCACGACTTCCTGCCCTCCGCCGCGCAAGCCACCCACATCTCGTTTTTCGAGTGGTCCACCTTTGCCGGCTCGGCCGGGTTGTTCCTGTTTCTGCTGCTGTTGTTCATGCGCCTGCTTCCCGTCGTGTCGCTGCTTGACGAGCGCCGCCTGGTGGCAGGCACCGGCGCCGGTCAACAGGGTGCCGGTAGCATAGCACCGCATGACGCGCCGCTTTGGGGTGTGGCGGGCGAGTTCGCCACGGCCGACGCCATGCTCTCGGCGGCCCGTGTTCTGCATCTCGCTTCCAACTATCGCATCGACGCGTATTCTCCCATGCCGAACCCCGCGACCGCAGCCGAACTGGGCATGACGAGCGGCCATGCGCGGTGGGCCTGGGCGGCCGGCATCGGCGGTGGGGCTGCGATGTTCGGCATGTGCCTGTACGCCACCGGCTACGATTACGTGTTCGACATCGGCGGCAGGCCGCGTTTCAGCTGGCCCGCCTTCCTGGTGCCCACTGCCAGTTTCGCCTGTTTGTGCGCGGGCATGGCGGTGGTGGCGGCCATGCTGATCCAGAACCGCTTTCCGCGGCTGAACCATCCTGCGTTCAACATACCTGGCATCGGCCGTGCGACGCAGGACAGGTTCTTCGTCGTGGCACATGCGCGGACGGGCGAGTTCGACCCCGAGCCTGCGGAACGGTTGCTTGCGGCGCTGGACGAGCCGGCCGTGATGGTGACGCGGGTGCCGCGATGAGCAGGGACCGGACTGCGATATATTTGTCTTTGTCCGCACTGGAGATTTCGATTGACCGGCACGCAAGTCCGGGCAGGCAGCAGAAGCAGAAGTTTTTTGGTTCTTTTTTTCAAAAAAGAACGGCCTGCCTTGCCATTCTGGCGATTCTGTCCGTTGCAGTGACCGCCTGCAAGAAAGAAGACATGTTCACCCAGCGCAGCCTGCGGCAATGGGACCGCGATCCCGCCTCGCCGAACGGCGCCGCCGTGCGCCCGCCGGTAGCAGGCACGCTCGCGCAGGAGCAGCCGGACACCCCGGCACCGCAGCCGCGCATGATCACCGCGGCGTTGCTGGCGCGCGGACAATCCGAGTTCAACGTGTTCTGCAGCCCGTGCCATGCCGCGTCCGGCAACGGCGATGGCATGATCGTGCAGCGCGGTTTCCCGCATCCGCCAGCCTTTACCACGCTGCGTCTGATGCGGGGGCGTGCGCAGGTGATCTACGACGCGATAACGAACGGGCACGGCGCCATGTACAGCTATGCCGCGCGTGTGCCGCCGGCGGACCGCTGGGCGATCGCATCCTACGTTCGCGCCTTGCAGCTGAGCCAGGCAGCGCCCATTGCGCTGCTTCCGCCGGAGGACAGGCAGCGCCTGGCCCAGGGCGGTGCGCCATGAGGCGCGGGCTGATCGCCTCGGCCGGCGTGGTGGTTGTGGCGCTGGCCTGCGCGGCGGTGTTTGGCAGGCCGATCATGGGACCCTATCTGGCAGCCTGGCTGGTGTTCCTGTCCTTGCCGGTCGGGGCGTTGCCACTGGTGCTGGGGTCCGAGCTGGCCGGGCAGGGGGGCTCCGCGCAGAACGGTTTCCTCCGCTGGATGCTGGTGCTGATGCCGGCCGCTGCCCTCCTGGGCCTGCCGGTTCTGCTGGCGACGCACTCGCTCTACCCCTGGGCCGGGCATCCCGGTCACGGCTTTGCGGGTGCGTGGTTCAAGCCGGCGTGGTTCGGGTTGCGCGGTGTCGTCTATCTGGCGGTCTGGACCTGGCTGTGCCTGTCGGCGTTGTGGCCGCCGGAGCGTCGGGTCCGTGTCGGGTTCTGCAGCTTCGGCCTGGCACTGCATCTGGTGATCGGGACGCTGGCCGCCGCCGATTGGGTGGCCTCGCTGTCGCCCGGGCTGAACGCCGCGGGGTTCGGCCTGCTGCTGATGACGGTGCAGGCGGGCATCGCCCTGTCGGTCAGCCTGCTTCTGGTGCGCGTGGCGCCGCCGAGCGCGCCGGTGCTGCTGGCGCTGGCTGCCGGGCTTTGGGCGTTCCTGCATGTGATCCAGTATCTTGTCATCTGGTCGGCCGACAAACCGGCGGAGATCGTCTGGTACCTGCATCGCGGCAATACGCTCGGCACCCTGGCCGTGTGGCTCGGCGTATCCGGACTGGCCGCCAGCCTGGCGTTGCTGGGCGCCGGCGCGCCACGCCGCTTCGTTCCGGCTGCGGCCGCCCTCATCCTCGTGGCGCATATTGTCGAGATCTTCTGGCTGGTCACGCCGTCCCTGAGAGGCTTCTTCACCATATCTTTCCTCGATATCGCCGTGATCATCGGCATGGCGGGCCTGGCCTGGGTCAGCATACGCGCCTGGCGGCCCGCCCAGGTGGCGGCATGAACCGTACGGACCGTGCCCGCGGTGTTGCGTCCTTCTTCGCCGGTGCAGCGACGGCCCTGGCAAGTGCGCGGCTGTTGGCACCGCGCCGGCGCGTGCAGGCAAGCGAGGACCTGTTCGGCCCGCAGAGCGCGCACGGTGCCAGCCAGGGCCGGCCTACCCCGGCATCGCTGGAAGCAGGCTACGAGACGGATGATGCGAACGGACGCCAGCTCGCCCGCATCATGGCCGTCTTCGCGGGTGCGGCACTGGCCAGCATCGCGCTCATGACGATATTGGTGACTGTGCTGCACCACCGCGATGCGACGCGCGACGTCGGGCTGACAGTCTTGCAGCGCGAGCAATCCCCGCCGCCTTTGCCGCATCTGCAGGCCGATCCGATAGCAGAACTGGCGGCGCTACAAGCCAGCCAGAACAACTTGCTGGAGGGCTACGCGACGCTGGACGCCGACACGGCCCGTATCCCGATCGACCGAGCGATGGCGTTGGTGGCGGGGCAGTCGCTCGACGCGCATGCCGCTCCGGACAAGCAAGCCAGGGAGCGTGCGCAATGAGCGGTCCCGCCAGCCCTGCCGATTATCCGCTGCTGCTATGGCCCGCCGCCGCATCCAATGCTGCGACCCATGTGGACTACCTGATCAGCGCGTTCACCGTGGTGACGCTGCTGCTGACGGTGCCGATCTTTCTCGCCATCACCTGGTTCGCCCTCATCTACCGCGCCAACCGCAAGGTGGATCGCGGCCACCCAGCCGACCGCAACGTGGTGGTTGAGATGTCGTGGATGCTTATTCCGTTTTTTCTGACACTCGGTTTCTTCGCCTGGGGCGCGCAGCTTTTCGACGTGGCCAAGCATCCGCCGGCCAACGCCATGGTGATACAGGGCATCGGGCGGCAATGGATGTGGAAGTTCCAGCATCCTGGCGGGCAGGCCGAAATCAACGATCTGCATGTGCCGACCGGGCAGCCCGTGCTGATCAACATGATAAGCCAGGACGTGATACACTCGCTGTATCTGCCGGCCTTCCGCGTGCAGATGGAGACGTTGCCGGGCCGCTATACGCAGATTTGGTTTACGGCCGACCGGCCTGGCGCCTATCGGCTGTATTGTTCCGAATATTGCGGCACCGACCACTCGGTGATGGACGGCGAAATCTTCGTGATGAAGCCGGGCGATTACGAGAACTGGCTAAACCGGGCCGGCTCGACACAGTCTTTGGCCGCCAACGGCAAGCGTCTGTTTGCCAGCTACGGCTGTACGGGGTGCCACGGTGCGGCGGCCACGGTGCGGGCGCCGTCTTTGGCCGGGTTATACGAGAAGCCGGTGCCGATGGCCGATGGCGGCACGTTGATCGCCGACGACACGTATCTGCGCGACAAGATACTGAACCCCGACCACAATCTTATCGCGGGATACAAGCAGGTGATGCCGAGCTTCAGCGGGATCATTCCCGAGGATCAGCTGATCCAGCTTATCGCCTACATCAAGTCGGATCAGGAGCCGGTGCGGTGAGGAAAACGGGGCAGGCGTTCCTTTCCAAATTGCGTGCAGGCGGCCTACTTTTTTCGGAGCGGCGGACATGAGCCCCTTGGACACGGTTTTTCGCGATCCGGACACGCCGCGCGTCACGATCGACCGTCCGGCCGACTACCTGCACGCCCAGCACACGCTGCGCAGCTGGTTTTTCACCACGGACCACAAACGCATAGCGTTGCTCTATCTCGCCTCCATCACCGGTTTCTTCATCCTGGGCGCCATCGCCGCAGGGCTGGTGCGCCTGAGCCTTGTCGTCCCGAACGGCCAGATCTTCAGCAACGACACCTACAACAAGCTGTTCACCATGCATGGCGTGATCATGATCTGGTTCTTCCTGATCCCGTCGATCCCAGCCACCTTCGGCAATTTTCTTATCCCGCTGATGATCGGCGCCAAGGACCTGGCGTTTCCACGGCTGAACCTGCTGAGCTGGTATGTGTTCATGACCGGTTCGCTCTTTACCATCGTCGTGCTGATCGTGGGCGGCGTGGATACCGGATGGACGTTCTACGCGCCGTTCAGCACCACCTACTCGAACACCTACGTCATCCCCGCCCTGCTCGGCGTGATAATCGTTGGTTTCTCGTCCATACTCACCGGACTGAACTTCGTCGTCACCATACACAAGATGCGCTGCCCTGGCATGACGTGGTTCCGTATGCCGATCTTCGTGTGGACGCATTACGCGGTCAGCCTGATCTTCCTGCTCGGCACACCCGTGATCACGCTGGCGCTGATCCTGCTGGTGATGGAACGGGCGTTCCATATCGGTGTATTCGACCCGCGGCTGGGCGGTGACCCTGTGCTGTTCGAGCACCTCTTCTGGTTCTACTCGCATCCGGCCGTGTACATCATGGTGCTGCCCGGCATGGGCGTGATCACCGAACTGGTGGCGGCTTTCTCGCAGAAGCGCGTGTTCGGCTACAAGTTCGTGGCCTATGCCAGCATCGGGCTTGCCTCCATCACCTTTCTGGTGTGGGGCCACCATATGTTCGTCAACGGCCAGAGCCAGCTGGCGAGCACGGTGTTCTCGTTCCTGAGCTTCGCAGTCGCCGTTCCCTCGGCCGTGAAGGTGTATAACTGGACGGCCACGATTCATAAGGGCACCATCCGGCTGGACACGCCGATGCTCTATGCGATGGGCTATATCGGCCTGTTCGTGCTCGGCGGGCTGACGGGGCTGTTCCTGGCCACGCTTGCCGTGGACGCACATCTGCACGACACCTATTTCGTGGTGGCCCATTTCCACTACATCATGGTTGGCGGCACGATGCTCGCTTTCCTGGGCGGGCTGCATTACTGGTGGCCGAAATTCACCGGCCGGATGTATCCCGAATCCTGGGGGCGGGTAGGGGCGTTCCTGATCTTCATCGGTTTCAACGTAACGTTCTTTCCGCAATTCATCCTCGGCTATCTCGGCATGCCGCGGCGCTACCATTCCTACCCACCGGAGTTCCAGCTCCTCAACGTCCTCTCGAGCGCAGGCAGCACGATCCTGGCCGTAGGCTACCTGTTTCCCTTGAGTTACCTGATCTGGTCACTGTGGTTCGGCAGGAAGGCACCGGCCAACCCCTGGCAGGCCAAAGGGCTGGAATGGACGACCTCCTCGCCGCCGCCGGCACATAATTTCCTGCGCACCCCGGTGGTCGATTACCAGCCATACGACTACGCCAACAAGACACGCGACAATGGCTAGCGGCAGCATCGCCGCAGAACCTGTCGGCCTGGAGCTGGTCGAGCAGTTCACCACGCGCGAGCAGCAGCGCGAGGCGGCGACGCTCGGCATGTGGGCCTGGCTGCTGACCGAGCTGCTGCTGTTTGCCGGACTGTTCCTGTGCGCGCTGATATTGCGCGTGCAGCACCCGCATTCCGTGACGCTGGCCACCACGCATCTGAAGTTCTGGATAGGTGCCGCAAACACCGTGGTGCTCATCTGCTCCAGCCTGACGATGTCGGCCGCCATCATCGCATCGCGCCTGGGATGGCGCCGCTTCATGCTTGGTTCCATGCTGGTGACAGCCGCCTTTGGAACCCTGTTCCTTCTGCTGAAAGGTTTCGAATACTACAAAGACTACGACGAACACATGATGCCGTTTTTGGCCGGCAGGACGTATGTCCTGGCGCGGGATCAGGCAACCACGCTGTTCGTGGATGTCTACTACATCACGACCGGGCTGCACGGCGTGCATCTGATCACCGGCGTGTCCATCCTGCTGTGGCTGACCTGGAAAGCCAGCAAGCCGGCCTTTCTGCAGACGCACCAGAACCGCATAGAGATCTACGGCCTGTACTGGCACTTCATCGACCTGATCTGGATCATCGCCTTCCCTGTCCTCTACGTTCTCAACCGCTAAGGTATCCAGATGTCGCGTGATGACTGGCAGGTCCTGTGGCGCCACATGCGGCCGGCCGTGTTCAGTTTCGTGCTGCTGCTGGCGCTGCTGAGCGTGAACGTGGCGCTGGGCGCTACGCTGCCATTCACCTGGGCATACGTCATCGAAGCCATCGTGGCCGCCTGCATGGTGCTCACCGTGCTCCTTGTCTCCATGGAAGTGCTGAAGGAGCCCCCCTTGATGCGCGTGTTTGCCGGGTTGGGGTTCTTCTGGGTGGCGATCCTGTTCACGATGACGCTGGTGGACTACCTCTCCAGATAGCAAGACGCAGCCTGGCATCTTGCAAGACGGCAGGGTGACGGAAGCCGAAGGGCGTGTGCCTGTTGTCTCTCCGATCGGGCTCGGTGTCTGCACCAAACCTTGAACACGCGGGTGCCTAGCCAGCCCCGCCTGGCGCTCCATTTCAGCCCGGCAATCGGGAGCGACACATGGCGAAACTCAAGCCGATCGACCAGCAGGTCATTGTCCTCACGGGCGCTACCTCCGGCATAGGGCTGGCCACGGCCCGGCTGGCGGCGGAACGCGGCGCCCGGCTGCTTCTTGTCGCCCGCAACGAGGCGGCGCTGAAGGAACTTGCAGACGAGATCAACGCCAAAGGTGGGCACGCGGCCTACGCGGTGGCCGACGTCTCGGACAAGGCGGCGGTCGATGGGGCCGCGGCGAAGGCCATCGCGGAATTCGGCCATTTCGACGCCTGGGTGAACGACGCTGGTGCTTTCCTGTATGGGCGCATGCAGGACTCGCCGCTCGAAGACCAGCGTCGTGTGTTCGATGTGGTGTATTGGGGTGTGGTACATGGCACGCTGGCTGCAGCGGCGCATTTGAAGGCAGCGGGCGGCGCCATCGTCAATGTCGGCAGCGTGCTGGGCGAGTTCGCCATTCCGTTTCAGGGACCGTACTGCGCCGCGAAGTTTGCCGTTAAGGGCTTTACCGAGGCGTTCCGGCGAGAGACCGACGCGGCAGGCGATCCGATCTCGCTGACCTTGATCAAACCAGCCGCGATCGACACGTCCTTTATGGAACATGCGCGCAACGCCATGGGCAGCGTCGGCACGCGCAACCCGCCGCCTGCCTATCATCCGCATCTGGTGGCACGCGCCATCCTGCATGGTTGCGAGCACGGCAACCGCGACATCATGATAGGAGGCGCGGGCGGGCTGTCCTTGGCGATTGCAAACCAGGCGGCGCCGCGCGTCATGGATTGGATATTCGCCCGGGCCGGGCGGTTTACGCAAACCAGCAACAATCCCGGTGATCCTGCGCGCCGCGACAACCTCTACGAGGTGCGCGAGGACATGGCTGAACGCAGCACGTTGCATCCGTTCACGCGCAAGACCAGCCTTCTGCTCGAGGCGCAGTTGAACCCGGCGGCCACCGCCGTGGCTGCGGCATTCGGTGCGCTCGTGGTGGGTGCCGTGGCCAGGCGACGCGGTTAGAATCGACTCAAACTTGCGTGAAAGTCGCCCGCCGGCCGGTGCCACGCGGTGCGCCGACGGAGATTACGCCAACAAGAAGATCATCGTTGGACGGCGACGCTTACGGCAACAGGCTTTACAAAATATGTCACACGGGCCTGCGCAACCTGCATGCGTTGCAACAGTTGGCGAGCGAGTTGACGGAGCGGCTAAAGAATTATCTGGAGATGAAGGCCCGGCTCTCGCAGCATTGAAGCAGTCGCTTGCCGAGGAGCAGTCGATGACAGACTTCGTCAAGGCCGCAATCGTGCCTACGACGGTAAATTCACGTCACTGACGCAAGCTGGGCAAACGGCAGGCGTGTAACGGTCTTTTAAAGACCCACTCTGGTAAGTCAGCTGACGGTGATCTTACAGCACCGGAGTGGCCTCCCTGTAGCCATGAGCATCCGAGCGCAAAACGCCAGCAGATGATTACCAGTGCCAGCTTTGAACAAACAGATGAGTTGTTCTGAGCGAGGTCCAGGGAAAGAGCCCCTGGCCTTCCTCACCCGATCAGCAGCCGACCGTATTACTTGGCGCCGCCAGCGCTATCCGTGGTGCCCGTCCCGGCAGGTCCGCCGCCTACGGACGCACCGGCGCTGGCCCCTGGCTGCGATCCGGCGCCGGTGGGCGAAGGGCTGCTGCTTCCCGTAGGGCCGGAGTGATTGTCCGTGCAGCCGACGGTTGCCAGAGCGAGCACCAAGACGAACCAGCGCATGAACTTTGTCTCCTCTACGGTTCTTGCTGACCGTGCTCGTCCAACAATCAGGCGAGGCAATGGTTGCGCGGTGGTAGCAGGCCGACTGAATGATGCCGGGTAAGGGGATTGAGGCACACCACGCGGCAACGAACGAAATCAGTGACTTAGGATCAGCCTAGGCGAAAGTTGTGTGCCCTGTTCGTGTGACTCGTCAGGTAGGTTTCAGCTACCACCCGTGCCGCCTCTTGAACAGATAGAACCGCAGGGGTTCGAACAACGCGCCGACTGCTGCTCGCAATCCGACCAGAGTAAAGCCGAGGTCAGGGCGTGATCGGGCGTGCTCCAGCATGCGCTGCGCTATCGCTCTTAATTTTGCGCTATTTTCAGCCGGGTCCGCATCATCTGATATTGCCTCCAGATCATACGCAAAAGTGAGAGAAGCGGTTTCTGCGTCTCTAAGCCACTGAACCACCATCTGATGTGCGTGGTCTTCCCGTGCTCGCCACGAAGCAATTTGCAACCCAAGGACGTAGATCAACTTGCCGATTATGCCGGGTGTCTCCCACAGGCCTCCCGCCCACTCGTCGGCATATCGCTCTCGCATCGGCTCTGGAAGATGACGGACGGCCGAGCGTAGGAGGCGTGCCGTTAGCCAGGGCGCCCACTCCTTTGCGTCATCAGCGAGCAATTTTGCGACAGCACTGATTCCTACAGCCCCCGCCGTGCCAAACAACCAGTTCATCAGGCCCATGCGAGCCTCCCCATCATCGGCGCAAGCTCCTCGCTGACAGCCCGCGCGCGCGTCGCGCCGATCCCCGTAACCTTGTAGAACCGCCGCCGTGGCCTCCCGAGGGCTTGCGGCTCCTCGGCCTCCCAACGGCTCTCAAGCCAGCCGCACGCCTCCAGGCGCATCAGGATCGGATACAGCGTGCCAGACATCAGCTTGGCCTCGCGCCCAATCTCGACGCCCGAAAGCTCTTCAGCCTCGGCGTTCAGAACGGCCAGGAGGACCTTTAAGGTCTGGGTGGTCATTTGGGGGTCGTTGCGTGCCATGTCGCCACTCTATATAGGGCTATGTAGATTGGCAAGCGCAGTGGTGTTGTTCTGCTTGATGCTCCCCGGTGCGCGCGCTTAATCGTTCAGACCGGACCCGGCGTTCACTCCTTGCGCCGTCAATCCGGCCGTGACGATTGCCACCATCTCGTCAACGATCTGCGTTCCGGGGTGGACCAAGTCGGTTCGGCCACCCTTGGGGTACACAAGCCGGCTAAGCGCCGTCAGTTGTTCGCGGCGCGCTACATGGATCAGCGAATGTGGGACTACGAAGAAGACCATTTGATCCCGCTGGAGTTGGGCGGGGCGCCTGCGGACCCGCGTAACCTGTGGCCAGAGAAGCGGCGGTCAGTTGGAAGGTGGACAGCGCGAAAGAAGGACAGGCTGGAGCGGGTGTTGAACCGGATGGTGTGTGATGGCGAGTTGCCGTTGGGGGACGCCCAAGCAGCGATTGCGGAGGACTGGACGGGAGCCTACGAGCGGTTCATCGATGGCGCCCGATGAGGCAGCTATCGCTGACGCACTCGGCTCGTCAGAGGATGTGTCCAGCCGCCATCCGGGTGCTTGCTGAAGCATGCATCGCTTTTGCACCGACTACGCGCAAAGCTGTAGATATGGCCTGATCGCCCTAGGGGCGTTGAAATTGTGGCTGCTCCGTGCGCCGGCTGCACTCGTAAACAGAACGCTGGCCACAACTATCAAAACCGCTTGGCGCATTTGGGAGCCTTCGCAAGACGATGCGGTATGATAACGACAAGGCACAACAGAAGCCAGCGATCCCTGTGATGTGTGGCCGTTACGCTTAGAGCCCTGGAAACAAAGTAGTTGCCAAGGCGATGGTGCCGGGTGAGGGGATTGAACCCCCGACCTTCGGTTTACAAAACCGCTGCACTACCGCTGTGCTAACCCGGCGTCCTGCTCAACAAACCAGCGCTGCACAAAGGGGGGCGGCCGGCCCCCTAGCGCCGCTTGCACCGCCTTTCTAGCTGTCCCTCCGCCATCTGGCCACCCAAATTGAACACGGCTCCGGTGTCCTGCGGCAGACTGAAGCGCCGCGCTGCCAGGCCACGGGGCGGTCAGCCGCCTGCGAACGCCTGCCGCAGCCCATCGAGGGCGATCTGCACGGCCAGTGCTGCCAGCAGTACGCCGAGCACACGGCCTGCCACGCTCGCGCCCGTGTCGCCCAGCCCGCTCGCAATCCATCTGGCGCCGAGCAGGCAGGCGAACGTGGCGCCGACGCTGACCGCCACTGCCGCTTCGATCGAGAGTATCTTCAGCGGGTCGCCGCCGGCGTGGCTGTGCAGCACGACCATCGTCGTCATGCCGCCCGGCCCGGCGATCAGCGGTATGCCAAGCGGAAAGATCGCGATGTCCTCATCGGTGCGTATGGCGGCCTGGCGTTCCTGGTCCGTGTCGCGCAGCGCGTGGCTGCCGCGCACCATGTCGGCAGCCGTGATGAAGAGCAGGATGCCGCCGGCGACCCGCATGGCCGGCAGGCCGATGCCCAACGAGGCCAGCAGGCTCTCGCCGGCCAGGCCGAACACCGCCAGCACGAAGAAGGCGAGCAGGCAGGCGCGGCGGGCCTGGCTGTTGCGCTCGGCGTGCGTGTCGTTGGGCGTCATGGCGGCGAACACCACGGCCGTGCCGGGGGGATCGACGATCACCAGCAGGGCGACGACGGCGTAGAAGAAGGTGTTCAGGCTGGACCAGTGCACGGTCGAATCCTCAGGCGACACGTCCGATTCTACACACGGGTTCGTGCGTAGGCGAGGTCCTCTGCCGTGTTGAAGTTGTGGAACGGGTCCGGCGCGTCGGCAAACCACACGCTCCGCATGCCGATGGTGGCGCCGAAAGCGCGCACCCGGCCGGAGGGCTGGCTGGCGAGCCACTCCGCCAGCGC
>CAXUOA010000014.1:0-20649 GCA_964252625.1 uncultured Acetobacteraceae bacterium
TTGTGAAACAAGTCGAATGTCTGAAGTCGATTTTTGTAGCTATCGCGTATGCAAAACGTCTTGTGATTGGGCTCTAGGCGGCAATGACCATCGATGGAAGATTGCGCATGGGTAATCCGGTTTATCGCAGCTTCGGCGCCAGGCATGACACCAGCCAGCTCCGGCGCGCCACCTTCAACATGGCCGAACTACCAGAGGAGATGGTGCAGGCTTTCGGCGGCGTAGAGCCGGCGTCCAAGCAGCCTTTCCGCGGCGTCACCACTGACGGATCGGTCATTCCAAGTCTCTACTCCCTCGCGGACACCGGCCTGTCGCCGGCCCGGATGGTGGCGGCGGCACAGGCCTTCCTCGGCGGCCTCGCGCCGGAGCAGCGCGCGGTTGCCAGCCATCCCCTGGACGCCCACCAAAGGCGCCTATGGATCAACGCCTTCATGTCCTACGCGCCACACGGCGTGCTGCTGGAAGAAGCCAGCCCGGAGGTTCGCAATTTGGCCCTGAGCCTTATGGAGGCCACTCTGAGCGAGAGGGGTTTCCGCGACGCCCGTGCGGTGATGCGGCTGAATGCCCATCTGGGACACCTGATCGGGGACGACGGGCGGAACCTTACCGAGTGGATGTATTGGGTCACGCTGTTCGGCGTGCCGTCGCTTGACGAACCCTGGGGCTGGCAGATCGCTGGCCACCATCTCGATCTCAACGTCACAGTGATCGGCACCCAACTCGTCCTGACGCCGGCCTTTCTGGGGGCGGAGCCGCAAGTCTGCGATGAGCAAACGGGGCCGTTCGCCGGCCTACACGTCTTCGACGAGGAGGAATCGTTCGGGCTGCGGCTGATACGTGCTCTCTCGCCGCAACAGCAAGGCCGCGCTGTGCTGCATGCCTCGATGATGGACCTGCCCGAACATTTGGCTGGGCCATGGGACGGCCGAACGCGCGGCGGTGCGGGCAAGGACAACGTCGTGCTTGCCTACGAGGGCGTTTGTGCTGCGGAACTGGACAAGGCGCAACGCGGCATGCTGCTCGACATCATCGGACTATACGCCGCACGCCTGCCCAAAGGGCATGCTGCGGTCTGGATTGGCGATATCGTCAGCCACCTCGACGACACGTGGTTCGCTTGGATCGGCGGCATGGACCTGGAGAGAAGCCCGTTTTACTACAAGATACATAGCCCCGTTGTGCTCATCGAATTCGATCATCATGTCGGCGTGTTTCTGGACAACAACGAGCCGGAGCGGTTTCACGCTCACACGCTCGTCCGAACGCCCAATGGCAACGATTACGGCATGAGCCTGCTGCGGCAACACCAGGCGCGGGCAAACCAGGCTTCATACGGCGCAGGGTCTCGGTCCAGGCACGAATACGCCGGGGGAGACGCCTAGCGGTGGCTGACGGGACAGGCGTGCCCGGCAGCCTGGACAGGGTGCGGCTGACCCAGGAACTCCATGTCCTGCTGATCGACTATTGGCACGACGTGGACACCAACTGGGGACGCAACGCGCCAGACTACTACACCGAAGATGCTGTTTTCGAGGCGCTCGGCAGCGTGTATCGCGGCCGGGAACAGATACGCGCATTCTACCAGTATCGCCTGGGTCGGGGAGCAAGAGTTGCCGTCCACGGCGTCAGCAACTTCCGTATCGAGGTCGTGGGCGCCGCAGAGGCCGTCTGCACCTGGTACCTGTTTCTGTATGCGGCAGATGGCGTGCCTGTGCTGCCCACCCACCCGCCGATCCAGGTTTCGTTGATGACGGATCGCTGCGTTGGTGACGAGCGAGGAAGGTGGCGTGTCGCGCATCGCACGTTCGAACCTTGGTTCGCTGGCGGCACGCCCGTGACCAACCCCGCCCTGGAAGAATCGAAAACGAAGAGTTCAGGTGCTGACAAGGACAATCCGTGAAGCCCTGTGCCAGGTGGCAGGCCGCAAGGAGGATCGATGTACGACAAGAGTGACCCGCGCGCAGCACTGGCCACAGCGGCAGCCTCACCGGGAGCGCCTATGCCGGGGACCTTCGATGCGGCCGACTACCTGCGCTTCTCCCAAACCGATCCCGATGTGATCGAAAAAGGCGCGCGTACGTGGCTGGGCCGGGGACACAATTTCCTGCTGGCTTACACGGAAGCCGAGGAAGAAGCGACGTTGGCACGAACCGCCCAACTCGACGAATACGCAATCCTGCTGCCGGAGCGCTCGACGCGGATCGAGGTGTCCGCCGGCGGCGCGACGCAAATCGTCGAGGGGTATCATCTGGTGTTCGTGCCCCCGGGCGACAGCACGGTGCGCCTGTTGGCTCCGGGCCGGCTGATCCGTGTGCTTACCACCCGCTCGGTCGATCTGGCCGCTGCGTGCTCCAACGCCGGCGCATACGCGGCGGCGCGCCCGATCGTGGCGCCGCTGGCGGACTGGCCCACACCGCCCGACGGCTTGCGCATACGCGCCTACAGCCTGGACGTGCCCCCTGCACCGGGCCGTTTCGGCCGGATCTGGCGGTGCACGACGATCATGATTAACTGGCTGGACCACCTGGACGGGCCGCGCGACCCCGGCAAGCTTTCGCCGCACCATCACGACGATTTCGAACAAGGGTCCCTGGCCTTGGACGGCGAGTTCATCCACCACCTCCGCTGGCCCTGGACGACAAACAAGGCGGCCTGGCGGTCCGACGAGCACGAGCACTGCGGCACGCCGTAGCGTTCATCCCGCCACCCGCCATACACACGACGGAAGCATGCGGCGCCGGCCGCAACCAACTGGTGGACCTGTTCTGCCCACCGCGACGGGACTTCTCGAAAGCAGGCTGGGTGCTGAACGCGGACGACTACCCGATGCCTTGAACAGAACAGAAGCTGCTATGAGAACAAAGCTTTGGCGCGCGATGCGGGCGATTGAAGCTTGAGCCGTCTACAACACGGCTCTGATGACGCCAAGTTTCAGAGGGCCGCTGCTTTGGCGCGAAACGGAAGACCTGCATGACGAACCAGAACTCGCGCCGGTCCATGTTCCGCGAGCGTCTGAGGGACCGCCAACATCTGCTCGGCACGTTCGTCAAGACGCCGTCTCCGCACGCAACCGAGATGCTGGGTGAACTCGGTTTCGACTTCGTAATACTTGACGCGGAGCACGCGCCGCTCGACCGGGCAGTGATAGACGCGATGATACTGGCCGCGCGCGCGACCGATATGGCCGCGCTGGTCAGGGTGGCCGACGGTAGCGCGTCCGGCATCCTCTCGGCACTGGATTGCGGCGCCACGGGCGTGCTGGTGCCGCACGTGGATTGCGCTGTGCGTGCGCAGGAGATCGTGGCTGCATGCCGTTATCGCGGCGGCAGGCGAGGGTTCTCCAACACCACCCGCGCCGGCGGCTACGGCGCGCTCGGCATGGGACGGCTGATTGCAGAATCCGACCAGCTCGTCACCTGCATTGCCATGATCGAGGATTTATCCGCGCTCGACCACCTGGAAGAGGTTGCAGCAGTGCCCGGACTGGACGGGTTCTTCATCGGGCGTGGCGACCTCACTCTTTCGATGCAGTCGGACACTCCTGCCGATCCGGCGGTGCACCAGGCAGTAGAACGCATCGCGGCTGCGGCGGCGGCCGCCGGCATTCCGGTCATGGTTTTGCCATCGAGCAAGGCCGATGCCGTCGCGATGGGTTCACTGGGTGCGACGGCTTTCGTCCTGTCCAATGACCAGAACTTCTTGATGCGCGCAGCGCAGCAGGCACTCGACGAATACAAGGCGCGGCCAAACGAACGCTGACGCAGCGGGTGGTCAGCGCGTCCGGCCGGTATCTCACTATCTCGCCAGATGCACACGCACGCTTGCACGTGCCGGACACCGTAAGCGGCGCGCATGGTCACTGTCGAGGAATACCCTCCTGTTCAAGGAAGGTGACAGCATGCGCCGATCGACGGCGCCGTCCGACCTGTTCATAGCGCGTTGTGTGCGCGCTTTACCCGTGCAGACGCGGCCAGGCTCAGGCTGCCATGGGCGGCCATATGTTCCGGAATGCAAGACTCGCTCCATGCATGATTGGTGGCCCGTGCCCGAAGCACGCAACCTCGAAGTCGAGGGCAGAGATTTTCGTCAGGGTGCGGCGCGTCGTCTCGAGATCCTCCACGGCGGCGGTAAGTTGCAGGCCGCCGCGATTGATGCAGGCGTCCGCCGTGAACAGCACGCCGCCATGCCGGTTCCAGAGCAGGGCCACCTGGCCGGCGCAATGCCCCGGTGCGTGGATCGCCACCACGTCATCGGCGAACGGCAACTTTTCCTCCGCGGCTACCAGGCTGTCCACCTTGGTGGGTTCGACCTTGGGTAGGGTGCTGAGCAAAATCTTCGTCATGAGATAGTTGCGCAATCCCGGCGCGGCGTAACCGGCACGGCGCGGCGCCGTGCCTTCGATAAGTGGCGCATCGATCGCGTGCGCATATATGGTGGCTCCGGTCGCCTGCTTCAGGGCAGCCGCGCTGCCGACGTGATCCGGATGAGCGTGCGTGAGAAGGATGTGCCGCACATCTTGCGGCGTCTTGCCTATCGATTTCAGCGCAGCGAGGATCTTGTCGGCGCTGCCCGGAAAACCTGTGTCTATGAGTGCGTCCCCGTTCACAGTTTCAAGCAGGTAGACGTTTACCAGGCCAGGAATGATGTAGAGGCCAGGCAGGACGGAGTTTATCTTTACAGCCATGTTTAGCTCCCTTGCGACGGCTCCGCGGTACGGCTGCCACCGGCTGCCAGCCCATTGCCGTACGAGAAATGCAGGTTTCAGGCGAGATCGTGCAGAAGTAAGCGAGGCGTTGCCTGAGAGAAGCGTCGAATTCTTCGAAACGCGGCGCTCAGTTGCCCGATCTGGCTGGAGAGGGCTTCGTGCTCTCTGCCTACCAGCCTCATCACTGGGCTGCTTTCTTCATCAAGCTCAGCGATCTGCGCAATCCGTTCACGGAACGATCAGCAAGCTCCTTCAATACGGTTGTGCCAAAGCTTGGAACGCGGACTGCATGAGCGTCACGTTTTCTGATTGCGGCGCACCCGCCTGTTCCAGACGGGACAGTGCCACGCTGGTCTCGACCACCTTGCGGGCGCGCGGGAGCCGGCGTTCCATGAAGCTTTCAAATGCATTCGCCAAGGTTGGCGCGGAAGACACGCATTGTGCTAGCACCGCCGAGTCCTCCAGCGCCATGCCGCCACCCATGCCCATGTGCGCGGTGGTGGCGTGCGCTGCGTCACCGATCAGGATGTTGCGGCCACGGTGCCATGTATCGCTCAGGAAAATCCATTCGAATGGCCTGCAGATCAGATCGGCATCCGGCGTGAGGCGCTTGCGAAGCTCCACGACCGCCGGGGCCGTGTAAGTGTCAAGAAGCTCTTTGACGAGGGTGTATACTTCCGCCTTCGTCAGCCGGGTTCCTTCCGGCGCATCGATCACTGCTGGCATGTAGACCATGCCCTGCGGCAGGTAATAGAAACCCAGCCGTCCGATCGGTCCTTTGTACCAGCCTTCAGGATCGATTTTGGGACCAGGTGCCATCCACCTGATGCTCATCTGCCCTGAGTAGGCGGGCTTGGGCGCCTCGGGAAACAGCAGCGCGCGTGTGTGGGAGCCGATCCCATCTGCGCCGACCACGAGATCGTAGCGGCGCTGCTCGCCGTTCTTGAACGTGACCAGAGACGCATCTGCCTCGTCCTCGATCGTCTCGACAGTCAAGCCCTTCCTGATGGTGGCACCCGCACGCTGGGCCGCGTCTTCCAATATCTGCAGGAACACCGGGCGATAGACGCCTATCCCCGTCCTGGCTCCCGGCCATTGCGGGCGTTGCGGCCCCGGGCTGATCAGGCGTCCCGCCGCGTCCGACATGGAGGCGCGGGTGGAACCGAACTCGAACGGCGTTCCGGTTGCGTAGACCTCGTCATAGACGCCCAATTCCACCAGCGCGTCGGCAGCGCGGCCGGAAATGCCGAGTGACGCGCCAAGGTGGAAATCGGCGAGTTCGACCACGTCGCAGGTGACGCCGACCCGTCCGAGCGCCAGCGCAGCCGAGAGGCCGGCAATACCTCCGCCCACCATCAGAGCCGTTGCAACACAGGCCATAAAACGTCCTTTTAAACGGCGGCACGTGCCGGCCCGGGGTGAATCAGGTTATCTCCGCCGCCCGCAAGTCCGCAGGCCGGTGCAGCCGGGCGGAACTGGCCAACAGCAAGCCGCCGGCGATTGCTCCTGTCGCAAACACCAGCGACACTTCGGCGCGGGTCAGGCCGGCCGCGAACAGACGGCCGCCGGCATAAGGACCCAGGATGCTGAAGATGCGGCCTACGCCCATGACGAAACCGATGCCTGAGGCGCGCATAAGCGGGCCGAAGGTGGAGGTGACCGTGGCGTAGAAGACGCCAGTGCAGCCGGACAGGCAGAATCCGTATGCCGAGGTGGCAAGGATGATGGCCGGCAGAACGGGCGGTACCAGGCCGATTGCTGCAAGTCCGATACCCAGACCGATCATGGCACCGGCCGCGAGGCGAGCCGGCGCCATCCGGCTGCCGAGCGCGCCGAGGCTCAATCCGCCCACGATGCCCACAAGCGAGGAAACGGCCGATACCAGGCTGGCCGTGGAGGCGGGGAAACCGGCGCCCGCCACCAGCAGCGGCAGCCAGCTGAGCATGTAGTAGGCTGCGGTCACGACCAGCGCGTTGACGACTGTCAAGCGTATCGTCGCCGAGGCCATCCCCGGCGCGAACAGCGCCCGGTATGAACTGCGCCGGAGTACCGCACCGGGCGGCAGGGAAGCAAGCGGCGGGTGATCCAGGCGGGAGAGGACGCGGTTCAACCTGCCAAGCGCGCCTGTCGGCCGCCTGTTGACCAGGAAGGCGGGCGATTCGGGCAAGTAGAATGCGACGAGGGGAAACAGGACGGACGCGGCGATGGTGCCGGTCAGGAACACCCAGGGCCAGCTATGATACTTTAGAAGAGCCGCGGCGGTGAGACCACCGGCCATGCTGCCGATGGACAATCCCATCGTGGTGGCGGCGATGGCCAGCGAACGTCGCCGCAGGCTGGCGAACTCCGCGGCCAGCGAGGTGATGAGTGTCACGACAAGACCGATTCCCAAGCCTGTCAGCGCGCGGCTTGCGGCAAGTTCCGGCACGGTATGGCAGAAGGCGGACAGCAACGTGCCCGCGGCCATCAGGCCGATACCGCCCAGCACCGCAGGCTTGCGGCCGGCCAGGTCAGCGAGCGGGGAGAGGCCGAGCGAGCCCAGCGCCATGCCGAGCAGGCTGCTGGCCAGCAGGATGCCCAGTGCAGCCTTGCCGACACCCCAGGCAGTCCCGATCGCAGGCGCCACCAGCGCCATCGAGAGGAGATCGTAGCCGTCCAGCGAGGAGAGCAGGACCAGGAGTCCGATCACCAGGATCTGCGCCCTGGTCATCGGTCCGGCCTCGAGCGTGTTGCCCGGCGATAACGCGGTGTAGCTCATCGTTCTCTCCTGCAGCACCTATCTGGGCCGTTTGCTTGCGCTGAAGCATCTCGCCGGACGAGCCACCTGCGCGTAAAGAGCACCCGCGCTGTATCCAAAGCAGGTAGGCAGAGCAAGCGCTTTGGCTGACTGGTCATTTGTGGTAAGTGAATTCCCGCTTACGGCGTCTTACGTCAGCTTCGCCGTTCGCTGATGCCGGCAAGCCAGCAGGTTGCCGGGCGGCAGAATCAAATTCGGGCTGCAGATCGCGTCAGATGCATCAGGCCGCCCCTCCCTGGCGTACTGGTACCGCACCAGAGGCCAGGTCAGATGGATCGCGACAATCGCCGCCGTATCGCAAGCGGTTTCGGCTCCCTGACCCAACATCGCTGCGTCAGATGGCCAGCACGGACGCCAGATCGAAGCCGAAAGTCTTGCTCCACGTGCTCAGCTCCGACAGCGGCCACACCTTCGGCTGCTGCGGCAGGTGATCATGCCAGGGCCGGGGCTCGAAGCAGTTCAGTTCAGGGATGAATATATCCATGTCCGAATAGAGCTCGATCAGGTTACCGGACGCGTCCAAGTGGTAGGACGCATAGTTATGCCCTGCGGTATGGCGTGACGGGCCCCAGACAATCGGCACGCCCAGCGATGCGAGCGTGTCTGCTGACTGGTAGTGGTGCGCGCTGTCGCGCAAACCAAATGCGATGTGGTGCACTTGCGTTCTTGCGACCGGAACATGGAGAACGTTGATCACGTGGTGTTCGTGATTGCAGGTCAGGAAGGTGGCCAGCTGTTCAAACCAGTCCGTGGCGCGGAAGCCAAGGACGTCGGTCAGGAAGCGGGTCAGGGCGGGCGCCTCCGGCGTGGCGAGCGCGACATGCCCCAGCCCTACGGGCGAGATGCCGTGCTTACGGAAGCCTGGGGCCGGCTGCTCCATGCGGGGAAACAGCTGCAGCTTGACGTTAGCCGGTGCGTGAACCTCGACCAGCTCGGGCACGCCTGGCCGGGCGTCGTGCTGCACCTGGTGGCTGATGCCGAGGCTCTTGAGATGGGCGGCGATGCCGGCGGATGTTCCCCCGGTGACCCAAAGGCCGAGCGCCAGCATCTCGGAACGATCATGCCGCACCAAGGCCACGTTATGGTGGTCGACGCCGAGGCTGATGTAGCGAGCAGTATTCGTGGAGTCCGAAACTGTGGCCCCGATTGTCTGCTCGAAATACTGCTGCTCCGCCTCCAGCGCTTCAGTGCCTAGTTCGATGTAGCCAAGCCGGAACGCGTTGACCATGCGGAAGCTCCTGTTTTTGCCGGGTTGAGCACAATCACCGAAACGTCAGCATCGGCAGACAAAGTGGTCCATACTAGAAAGCGACCTTGTCACTGCCTTTGGTTGCGAGCATCGCACGCGCTTCGGCAGGAGTGGCCACGTCAAGCCCCAGGGCCTCGATGATGGTGCGTATCTTCACGACCTGTTCGGCGCTGGATTTCGCGAGTGTTCCGCGCCCGACGAACAAGCTGTCCTCAAGTCCGACACGGACGTGGCCGCCGAGTATGGCGGAGAGCGTGACCATTGGAATCTGCTGCCTTCCGGCCGCCAAAGCCGACAGGATATGATCTTGGCCGAACAGGCGGGTTGCGGTTTCGCTGAAATGGATCAGGTGCGTGGGTTCGGCGGGGATGCCGCCCAGGACACCGAACACGCCCTGCACGAAGATAGGCGGCTTGACGAGCTGGCGGTCGACGAAATGTGCGAGGTTGTAGAGGTGCCCGATATCATAGCACTCGAACTCGAACCGGGTACCGTTCTCTCCCAGTTGCCGCAGCCCGCGCTCGATCTGTGCGAACGTGTTGGACATGATCGCGTCGGCAGAGGAGTCCAGATAAGGCTTTTCCCAGTCATGCTTCCAGGCGGTGATGCGGGCTCCGGCACCGGAGATGTTGAAGTTGAGGGATCCCATGTTCATCGATGCGAGTTCCGGCTTCGCCCACTGCGCGGCGGCGAGCCGGTCATCCATCGACATGCCCATCCCGCCCCCGGTCGTCACGTTCAGGATCGCGTCGGTTGACTGCCTGATCCTCGGCATGAACTGGGCGAAGTTCTGCGGATCGGCGGATGGCCGGCCGGTGTTGGCATCGCGCCCGTGCAGGTGCACGATCGCGGCGCCCGCTTCGGCTGCGGCGACCGCGTCGGCGACGATCTGGTCAGGTGTCACAGGCAGGAATGGCGACATGCTCGGGGTGTGGATGGAGCCGGTCACGGCGCAACTGATGATGACCTTACGCGCCATATGAACCTTCCCCCATGACTGCTTCGTCAACTACGTCTTTCATGTGGTTTGACCATGCCGGTCAGCGAATGGCAACCCGCCTGCCGGCGCAGCCGGGCCTGCGTCGCTCCGGCAGAAGATGCGAGCCTGCTGACATGCTTGAACAGAGACGGCAATCCCGGCATACATGACGGAACAGTCAGCTTACGAACCGTGGAAGCGTCGAATGCAGATCCTGAAGGCTGAAATCGCAGTGGCTGCCGTTCTCCGCCCTGAGAATCCGGAGCGGTGAGCGTGCACGGTGAGGATTTCGATGCTGACGTGCTGGTCGTAGGGCTCGGTCCCTCGGGCGTGGTGTTGGCCGCGCTGCTTGCACGCCAGGGCCTCTCCGTGCTGGCCGTCGATCGGGCTGGCGACATTCATCCGCTTCCACGCGCCGTCCATTTCGACGCGGAGATCATGCGCATATTCCAGGACCTTGGCATCGCCGAGGCGCTGAAGCCGCACATCATCGAAGCGCCTGACTACGAGTTCCGCAACGCGAGCGGCCAGACGCTGTTCTGCATCAAGCGGCAAGCCACCACGCAGCAGGGCTGGGCCAGCGGCTACATGTTCCACCAGCCGGGATTGGAACGGGTGTTGCGAGACCTGGTGCAGAGCGAACCCAAGATCGTCGTGCGGCTGCAACACGCGTTGCAAGGCTTCGTGCAGGACGAGGCGGGCGTGACAGCTACGTTGGCCGGGCCGGACAGCCACAAGCAGGTCAGGGCGCGCTTCCTCGTCGGCTGCGACGGCGGCGCCTCGCCGGTGCGCGAGACCGCGGGGATCGAGCTTGAGGACCTCGCATTCGACGAGCCATGGCTGGTGGTGGACGTGACGGTCGGCGGGCGGGACAGGCTGTCCGACATCAACCTGCAGATGTGCGATCCCGCCCGCCCGACCACCTGCGTGCTGACCGGACCGGGCCGCCACAGGTGGGAATTTATGCTGCTCCCGGGCGAGACCACGGAGACCGCGCTTGCCGATGGCTTTGCGGAAGGACTGGTTGCCGCATGGAATTACGGTTCGGACCTTGTCCTCGAGCGAAAGGCGGTCTACCGCTTCCACGGCCTGATCGCGCGCACGTGGCGGGACCGCCGGGTGCTGATCGCCGGTGACGCCGCCCACCAGATGCCGCCCATGGCGGGCCAGGGAATGTGCTCCGGCATTCGAGACAGCTTCAATCTTGCCTGGAAGATGGCCGCCGTCATACGCGGCCAGGCCAGCGGCGCACTCCTGGACACATATGAGCAGGAGCGGCTGCCGCATGCCCGCGAGGTGATCGGGTTAGCGATCGAGCTCGGCCGGGTGGTCTGCACATTGGACCCTGACGTGGCGGCCGGGCGTGACGCGCATATGCTTGCCGCTCGTGCTGCCGGCGCGCCGCCCCCGTCCGTTGCCTTTTCGCCGTTCAAACAAGGCTTGGTGATGGAAGGAACCCCCGGTGCCGGAGCGTTGTTTCCGCAACCTGTCGTTCAGGCGCCACACGGCCAGACGCGGCTGGACGATGTACTGGGCAATGGTGCTTGGCTTTTCGCGAAGACCGGGCAGGAGTGCCGCACCGCGCGATCGCCGGACGTCGATGTGGTCGATCTGGCTGGCAGTCGCCTCGCGCCCTTCCGTGACGCTCTCGACAGTTGGCTGGACGGCCACGACGCCCAGGCGGTCCTGGTCCGGCCGGACAGGGTGGTGTTCGGAACAGGCAGTGCAGCCGTTCTGCTGTCGGCATACGAGAGAGCTTTGCGCGGGTAGGGCGTCAAGCCAAAGCCGGCATCCTTGCAAAGATGCCGGCTTTGGCTTGCAGGTTACTGCTTCGCCGGCGGCTGTGCCACCGTGTTCTCAATCGTGCCAATACCATCGATCTCGCATCGCACCACGTCACCGGGCTGGAGGAAACGCGGCGGGTTCAAGGCTGCGCCCACGCCTTCCGGTGTGCCGGCAGCGATCAGGTCGCCCGATTCGAGCGTGAACGCGGCAGAGAGGTAGGCGATCTGCTGCCAGACGTTGTAGATCATCTGACCGGTGTCGCTCTGCTGACGCAGTTCACCGTTCACGAAGCATCGCAGGGACAAGGCGTGCGGGTCAGGAACTTCGTCCGCGGTGACGATCCACGGTCCGATCGGACCATGGGTGTCGAACGACTTGCCCATGGTGAAAGTGGGCGAATGGAATTGCCAGTCGCGGGCTGAGACGTCGTCGGCCACGAAGTAGCCGAACACGTGCTCCCTGGCACGCTCCTCGCTGACGTTCTTGGCCGGCTTGCCGATGACGAAGCCGAGTTCAACCTCGTAGTCCAGCCGCTCGGTCGGGCCCGGCTCGATTGGATCGTAGGGACCACTGATGCAGGTCGTCTGCTTGTTGAACCAGAGCTGCTGCTTCGGAGCCGCCACGCCGGCGCGCTCGGCTTCGGCAGCGTGCTTGCGATAATTCATGCCGATGGCAAGGTATTTTCCAGGACGCTCGATGGGGGCAAGCAGGCGTGCGTCCCGCAGCTTTATGACGCGACCGGTTTTCAACGCATCTGCAATGCGCGCCAGCGCCGTGTCGCCGCCAGCCACGATCGACATCATCGTTGGAAACTCGCTGCCGAGCCTTTCCAAGGACACGATGTCCTCGCCCCGGAGCACGCCCAGTTGTGGCCTGCCGGCATCGTCGAACCGCAGCAATCGCATGATTTGTCCCCAAGATGATTCACTAGCGACAGGGCACGCAGTTGTGCAATGCGCTCCGCCCGGTTCCAGAGTTAGCCGGCGACCCAGACGCCGGCGATTGCACCGTTGTTTCTTACGCTAGAAGGGTGTTACAGGTAAATCAATGACCAAAAGGTCAGCAAGGGGAAAGCCATGTTTGATGCGCAGTGTGCGGTCTTCTCAAGACATTTCTCGCAGAAAGTCTGAGCCGCACCATGGTAAATCGGGTTGTCGACCGCATCGACGTGCATGCGCATTTCGTTCCCGACTTCTACCGTGAGGCCCAGATTGCCGCGGGCCACGCGAAGCCGGACGGCATCGCGGCCATCCCGCCCTGGGACGAAGCAACGGCGCTGAAGACGATGGACGATCTTGGCGTGCAGACCGCCTTCCTCTCGATTACGTCGCCCGGCGTGCATTTCGGTGACGACGCCGAGGCGCGCCGTCTGTGCCGCCAAGTGAACACGGAGGGCGCCCGCCTGCAACGCGCGCATCCTGGGCGCTTCGGCCATCTCGCATCCGTGCCGTTGCCGGATTTTGCGGGGTCCGTCAGTGAGGCCGCCTATGCGCTTGACGAGCTCGGCGCTGACGGACTGGTTCTGGAGACGAACCACCACGGCGTCTATCTCGGTGACGAAAGGCTGGAGCCGCTCTATGCCGAGCTCGACGCCCGCTCCTCCGTCTTGCTGATCCATCCGACGTCACCCGCCTGTTCCTGCAGCCCGCGTCTGGACGCCAAATATCCGCGCCCGGTCTACGAGTTCATCTTCGAGACGGCGCGTTCGGTGATCGATCTGGTGCTGACCGGCGTGCTGCAACGCCATCGCAAGCTGCGGTTCATCGTGCCGCACGCAGGCGGCGCGCTGCCAATCCTGATGAACCGGGTCGATCTGGCTCTGCCGTTGCTGTCGCCGCCTGGCAGTCCAGCGCTGCCCAGCCTGAAGGACGCACTGCGGGAACTGCATTTTGATCTTGCCGGCGCACCGGTGCCCACCCTGCTTCGTGCGCTGCTGGACGTAGCCGACGAGAGCCGGCTGCATTATGGCAGCGATTATCCTTACACGCCGCCAGTGGCGTGCGAAAGGCTGATGCAGGCGCTCGAGGCCACGCCGGTGCTGGATGACCGGCTCCGCCAGGGCATCTGGCGCGACAACGCGATGAAGCTGTTCCCCTCGCTGTCTCGGCGGATGTGAGCGCGCGGGCTGCGCAAGACGGAAAGCGCGAGCTCGCACACCTTCGCTGAACCGCACCCGGAGCCTTGTTGATGCCTCCGGATACCCGGGGCGGCGCGGGACGTCTCTGGCCTGACCTGACCATGAAGCAAAGCACTCCCGGCGCTTGAGGGAGGGACGGTGGCGGCGAGTTGACCGGACGTTCAGGGCTCCGTCTTGAACCCCTGCCGGAATACGCATGTTTGCATGGCGTCGATGGGTCGATAGGTGCATGCTGCAGTGCACACGCAGGCTGCTCCGCCGGCGCGTGCTCCTGTAGGTTAGATGGATCGATGAAGTTGAACGCAGTGACCAATCAGGCGACCGCCGGACGAGGAGCGGCAACCCGCATCGCGCTCCTAGCGGCAGGGCAGAAGCTCCTGGCTGAACGACCTGTCGACGCGGTGGCGATCGACGAGATCGTGCAGGCGGCGGGGGTGGCGAAGGGGAGCTTCTACAACCATTTCGAGGACAAGGACGCGTTCGCGTCCGCCATCTTCCACAACATACGCGAGGAGATCGAGTCTGCCGTAGCACGGGTCAACAGTAACGTGCAGGACCCGGCATTCCGGGTAGTCCGGGCGCTGGCGGTCTATGTAAATTACGTGCTTGCGTGTCACGAGCGCGCAAGCGTTCTCCTGCGTATCAACGTGGGGCTGGCATCCACGCACAACCCGCTGAACAAAGGCGTCCTGGAGGACGTGGCCGTGGGGCTTCGGTCAGGACGTTTCATTGTGCCATCGGTAGCGGCCGGAGCCCTGTTCGTAATCGGCGCCTGTGAAATCGCCTTGATGTCGGCCGTGGAGAACGGCGACGACCGGATTACGCTGACTTTGGCTCAGCAAATCGGCGCGCTGATGTTGCGCGGCCTCGGTATAGGATTCGCGGAGGCGGAGTCGCTCAGCGCCTCCGCGCTTCATCTCAAGCCGGTGGAGTAGGCGTGTGGTGATCTTGATGCGTCGGTTTGACTGACACTCGCGACAAAGAGGTCGTTCAGCTTGCTTCGTGAACGCCTCCTTTGTCTTAACAGAGTAGATCGCTACACGGTCACGCCGGCACGCTTCGCCGCTGCCGGATGGCAATCTACCGCGTTCTACACAGCTCAGTAAGGCTGCGCGAGCGTCTGAAACGCTGACATCAGCACCGCCCTGTTCTCTTCCGGCAACGCGCCGGCTTCTTCCAGATGTGATAATTTCACGCTCGTTTCGACGACCGTGCGCACACGTTCGAACCGGCGCGCCATGAACGCGCCGAATGCCTCATCCAGCGTCGAGGCCGAGCCTATGCATTGTCCAAGCACGGCCGCGTCTTCCAGCGCCATGCCGCCGCCCATGCCCATATGCGCGGTCGTCGCGTGGGCCGCGTCTCCAACCAGGAGGGTTCGGCCCCTGTGCCAGGAACGCGGCAGGAAGATCCACTCGAACGGCCTGGCGATAAGCTCCGAATCGGGGGTCAGGCGGCGGCGCAGTTCGACCACCGCGGGCGCCGTGAACGAGTCGAGCAAGCGGGTGTACAGCCCGTGCACTTCCTCGTCCGGCATCCGGCGGAATTGCGGCATCGAGACCACAGCCGCGACGTAGATGCCTTGCGGCAGCTCGTAGAAACCGAGCCTGCCGACCGGTCCGACGTACCAGCCGGCGCCGGGAATACTGGGCCCGGACACCATCCAGCGGATGCTCACCTGGCCGACATAGGCGGGCTTGGGCGCATCCGGAAACACCATGCTGCGGGTGCGTGACCCGATACCGTCGGCGCCGATAACCAGATCGTAACGGCGCTGCTCTCCATCGCTGAACGTCACCAAGGACGCATCTGCGCCGTCCTCGATGTTGGTGGCGGTGATGCCTCGCCGGATGGTGACGCCAAGCCGCTGTGCAGTGTCGGCCATGATGTCGAGCAATACCGGCCGATAGACGCCGATGCCGTCCCTGGCACCGGGCCACTCCGGCCGCTTCGGGCCGGGGCTCAGCACCCGGCCCTGCGTATCCATGATGGCCGTGATCGATGTGGAGGCCTTGCTGTCGAACGGCGTACCTGTGGCGTGGCACTCATCGTAGACGCCAAGTTCAGCCAGCGCCTCGGCGGCACGTCCGGATATCCCCAGCGACGCGCCGGCCGGTGCATCGCTGAGTTCGACCACGTCGCATTTCACGCCCACGCGGGCGAGCGCCAGCGCCGCGGCCAGTCCCGCAATGCCGCCGCCAATGATCGAAGCCTCGGAGACACAAGCCATTTCAGCGTCCTTCTTGCAAAAGTCGTAGCCCTCCAGCACAGACAGCAGCATCGCCAGAGTCAGAATGAGGAATTGCCCGCCGCATCGCAGCCCTGTCGAGCGGGATGGCGATCGCGCCGAGATCTGACGGCGCCATCACGGCTTCCTTATGGCTTGACGCAACGGCTTCAATACGTGCGCACAGGCTAGAACTTCACCGACAGGCGTGCACCGTAAGTGCGTGGCTGGTTGATGGTTTCCACGACGAGAGCTTCGGTGGGTACCGGTGTCGCATAGGTCTGATAGCGGTCATCCTCAAGGTTGTGGATAAACACCGAGACAGCCCACCATCCGTTCTTCGGAGTGAGAGATGCCTGCGCGTCGGTCTGCGTGGTCGCTCCCTGATGTTCCGCAGCAAGATACTCGAACCCGGTGTAGCGGCCCGTCTTGTACTGCGTGTTGATGCTCATGACGAGGTCGTATTTCTCGAGCGGTACCGTCTGCTGAACACCGGCATTGATCGTCCATCGCGGCGAATTGAAACCCTGCTTACCCGTGCAGTTGACGTTGTATTTGGTGGTGCTTGCCACGCTCACCGCACATCCGACAAACGGATAACCAGCGATAGCCGCCTGCTGATAGACAAAGGAATCGTAGTAGCTGTTGAGGTATTGGAGATCGGTCGTAAACAAGGTTTGCGGGGTGACCAGGACCTGCCCCTCTACCTCGAACCCCTGGATCGTTTCCCGGCCGACATTCTCAGTCACCAAGTCCGGCCGTCCACTTGTGTCCAGCGTCAGAAAAGACAATTGCTGATCGCGGTACTCCCAATCAAATGCCTCCAGGTTGAGCTGTAGGCGATTGTCCAGGAAGCGGTTCTTTGAACCCAGCGTGTAAGCGATGATGGATTCGGGCTGAAAGGTCTCAAACCCGTTCGCGGCGTTGAAGCCGCCGGAGCGGTAGCCCGTCTCGACGCTGGCATAGGCGAGCGAGCGTGGCCCCACATCGTATTCGACGGCCGCACGGTAGGTGATCCTGTCGATGCTGTCGGCATCGAGCGCGCTGCTGCTCTGGCTGGTCGCAAAAACTCCTGGCGCCACTGGGAGAACGTGCCCGATCCTGGGGAGGACGATTTTGCTGGCCGAAGGATTGTAAGGCTGCTGGCCGATAGTGGTCGTTAACGGCAGCAATGGCGCGGTGGGGCAGCCGGTCGGCAGGACGCAGACGATCCCTATGGCATCAGCCTGCGAGTTGAACGACTTGGCATCTTCGGTGTAGCGCAGGCCGCCTGTCAGACGCAGCTTGTCCGTGATATGCCAGGTCAGCCGGCCGTATACCGCGGGTGACCTCGTGTTGAAAGCCGAGTTGACGAAGCTCGCTTCCGACTGTGAGGTCAGATATTGCGTGTCCTTGATACGCTCATCGTAGAAGAACGCGCCAAGGTTGTAGTCGATGATCCGTCCCGGGTCGCTGACGAGGCGTGCCTCGAAGCTGTACTGGTCTGAATGATTTACGTCGCCGTTCTCAAATCCAGCATCGTTGAGGAAGTTGCGGTCGCCATGGAACCACGCGGGCAGGAAGCTGATCGTGCCGATGTCCGTCCGCCAGTCGATGACGCCATGCACGTCATAGAAGTTATTGCTTTGGAATGGATAGTCCGTGAGTGGTCCAAGCAGCCGACCAGCCGTGCCGGCGGTTACGGTTTCACGGAACGCCTGCTGCGCCGGGCTGAACTGGCCTTGGGATGCCGAACCGTTGAACGGAGTGGTCACATACTGGCCGGCCTTCGTGTTGAATGCGTAACTATCGATGTAGCTCGCTCCGATGCCGGTACCGCCGTCATGCGCGTAGTCGGCCAGCAATCGGACAGTGAGGTCCGGGGTGATGTCGTCCTTGAACTGAGCCCTTACACCGTAGGAGTCTTCGTTGCTCGTACCGTCGGAGAAGTAGCCGTCGTGGTGGTCATAACTGCCCGAAACCCGCAGGGCCGCGGTGTCCGTGACCGGGACGTTCACACCTCCCTCCGTCGTCACCGTGCCATAGTTGCCGAAACTGGTCGTCTCGTAGCCTGACAGTCCTGCCGTCGACGGCTGGACCGGCAAGACGTTGATGGCGCCGCCCGTCGCGTTGCGACCGTACAGTGTGCCCTGTGGCCCTTTCAGGACCTCGATCCTTTGCAGGTCATAGAACAGGCCTTCCGTGGACCCGGGGCGACCGATGTAGACACCATCGAAATTGAAGGCGGTCGTCGGGTCGCTGTTCGGTTGGAAGGTGAAGTTGCCGACACCGCGGATGAACACCAGCGGCGCCTGGGCGGTGCCCACGATGTCCACTGCCGGGACAAGTTTGCTCAACGTGTCGACGTTTGTCACGCCTGAGGCAACCAGCTGCGAGCCCTTGACGACATCCACAGCCACCGCGGCCTTTTGCTGGTTTTCAGACCGGCGCTGAGCCGTAACGACGATCTGCTCCAGATTGTTTCCGGACGACGAAGCCGGCAGTGTTTGCGGCGCGCGTTGCGGCACCGCGGCGCCGGCGGACGACCCGGCTGCAGGCGAGGAGTTGATGGGTGAGCCAGGCACCGTTTGTCCCCATGCTGCACCTGCGAACAACATCATCAAAGGCGTGACGACTACGCTTCTGCGAACGCTCACAATCAATTTCCCCCTCCCGTTTTCTTATCTTGACGATCAGACTTACGGCGCGAGAAGCCGCCTGGCAAGCGTTATGACCAAATCGTCAGGTTGACGGTGGCGGAACCCCGAACCGAGCCTCAAGACAGAGGATGAACGGGGTTGAGCGGCTACTAAGGGCCAGAGCCAGTTATTCCCGTTACGGTTTTTCGGAACGAGTTCGCCCATCACGCTAAAAGAACAACACGTTAAACTCACGGTCTCTTTGAACAAGTACAACGTGAAAGAAGGCTCACGGTCAAATAGTGATTACCGATGTCATTATCGTTCGACACTACTTAGCGAGGGGCGAGCGTGATCGGCGGCGTGTAAGTAAATTGGCCAGTCGACTCTCAGTCAAGCAGAGACCGAGTGGTGCTTGGCGCGGCCACGTCGCAGCCGGTGAGCCGGCAATTAATCGAAACCCCCACGGTCTCGCATCGAGCGCTGCCGGCATTGACGAGCGCGGGTAAATGTAGAGAGCCGGCGGAACTGCCGCAGCCGTCGCGAAGACCGGCCGGTTGTCGGCATGGTCAAAATTGCGGATGCAGGTGCGGCCAAACAGCATGGCGTCGTTCAGCCCGAGTCTCCGCGCCTTCCCTGCTCAATCACTTCGATCATGGCAGGATGGCCGGGGTGACTACCGGATCGTCCGCCTGCGCAGACAGTCTGGCCAGCATGGATGTCATTTGCGGGAGACAGGCTGCCGAAAAGTCCGTGGACCTCGTGCTGGATGCCGGCGCTGAAATACAGCGTGGATGGGCATTGTCACGTTGATTGGGTGGAGCTCAGGAGAGGCTGCGACAGGTGCGGGCGGGCAATCATCCGACGCTTTGAGCGCACGTCTCCTGTGTCCACGACTTGAATGCCCTCGCACGCGCGGCACGGCAGCGGCTGGCTGTCATGCGATGGCGCTGTCAGAGCCCCTTTTGCACGCTGTTTCACAGGTATGGCTGATATCGGTGAGCGCCTCAGGCATGATCGCGGCGGATAATGACTGAAGGGATCGCGGATGAAGAAGCCGTCGCCGGAAGAGCGCAAGGAGCTCGGCGCTTTCCTGTCCAGCCGGCGCGGCCGTCTCCAGCCGGGTGAGCTGGGCCTGCCCACCGGGCAGCGGCGTACGCCAGGCCTCCGGCGCGAGGAGGTGGCACTGCTCGCCGGGGTGAGCGTCAGCTGGTACACCTGGCTTGAGCAAGGGCGCGACATCGGGGTGTCGGCCGAAATGCTCAAGCGGTTGTCGGTCGTCCTTCGCCTCGACCCCGCGGAATCCCTGCACCTGCTTGCGCTGTCGTCGCGTCAGCCGCCGGTCGTCACGATCCCTGGCGGGCTCAGCGACGCGCTGGTCCATCTCGTCCAGGCGATCGATCCCGTTCCCGCCTATGTCCGCAACAGCCGGCTCGACATCCTTGCTTGGAATCCGGCAGTGGCGGACCTGTTCGTGGACTATGGCGCGCTGGAGCCGCACGAGCGCAACACGCTTCGCCTGATATTCCTCTATGCGCCGTATCACAGCCTGATGCGCGAGTGGGAGCAGCAGGCACGCGCCACGATCCGCGTGTTCCGCGCAGCCCGCGCCAAGGTATCGGACAAGGCGCCGTTCGACCGGCTGGTCGAGGAACTCTGCATGAAAAGCGAGCAGTTCCGGACCTGGTGGCCGGCGGTCGACGTGCAGGGGTTCGACGAGGGACTGAAGCACCTGCGCCATCCGACCCGAGGCCTGCTCGACCTGACCTACATGGCGCTCACACCGGAGGGCCGGCCGGACCTCTCGCTCGTGACCTACATTCCGCGGCCGGCAGGCCGGGACAAGCAATCATAGGATAGGAACATGCCTTCCGGCGCGTTCGGCCGCGTTCCACTTGCCTCCCGACCGCGTCACACAGGACGCTTGCACCGAGGAGACCAGGATGCCCAACCAGTCCGCCGATCCCACCCCCGGCGCGACCTCGCGCAACCCCGCGACGGGTGCGCTGATCGCAACCTATCCGTTCCAGACCGCCGACGAGACCGAGCGCGTGCTGGCGGCGAACCGGGCCGCCTTCGAGCAGTGGCGCGCGACGCCGATGGCGGACCGGGCGGCGTGCTACGGGCGGCTCGCCGCCACGTTGCGCGACCG
>CAXUOA010000015.1:0-20628 GCA_964252625.1 uncultured Acetobacteraceae bacterium
AAAGTTTTTTGGTCCTTTTTTTCAAAAAAGGACTGCTTGCTTCCTTTGCGTCAGCTTCACCACCCGCGCAGCCCGCCGGTTCACGCCATCATGACAGCCAGCCCGATCGGCCGCTTGTCGTTGGCGCGCGGCCCAGGCAGCACGGGCCCGTCCAGCACCACCGCGAATGGCGCGGCAGTGGCGGGGCACTCGGCCTGCAGGGCGCCTTCCACGGCCTTGGTGACGCATCGTGCGCCCGCGACGTCCAGCGCGCAGGCACGGGCGTAGCCCGGCGTGCACTCGTTCAGCATGGGCAGCAACACGCGCAGCCGGGCCGGAGCCTGCGGCAACCCGGCGAAGTTCCAGGACATCCTGGGGCTTGCGGTCCAGCGGAACGCGCCGGCCGGGCCTTCTTCCACCCTGTACCAGGCCCGGGGTGTCGTGGCACTGCCGTCGCCCTCCTGTGCAGCAGGGGGCGCCAGGTGGCGGACGAACAGGGGATCGGGCATGGCGCGCGTCACGTGACGGGTGGTGTCCGAGGGCGGCCAGGATTGCAGCGCGCACAGGCCGGCGCCCCCCCTGAGTGCCAGGCCCAGCTGCTCCGCCAGCATCGCCAGGGAGTCGGTGGAGAAGATGGAGCAGTGGCCGTTGCGGGGGCCCACGTACCACCAGCTGCCGCGAAGCGTGGCGATGTCCGGCGGCTGGAAACCGGAACTGAACAGAATGGCGGCGCCCGGACGCAACAGGCGCCGGACATCCTGCAGGACGGCGATGCTGTCGGGCACATGCTCGATCACCTCGAACAAGGTGATCAGGTCGAAATCGCCGGCCGGCGGATCCGGCTGGGCGAACGGGTCGTAGGACGTGACGTCCGTGTAGCCCCTGGCGGCCAGCCTGTTGGCGAACGTTCCGCTGCCGGACCCGTAATCGAGGATGCGCAGGTCCTTGGGCAATCCCTCCAGGAGCGCCGCCACAGTCTCGGCGTCCTTGGCCGGCCGGTCGGCGGCATAGGCGCCATCCACGCGTATGTAGTCGTCGTTGTAGATGAACCGGCTGAAATCCTCGGGCGACCAGTCGTCGAAGAACCGGGTGAACAGGAAGCGGCACCAGGGACAACGGTAGTAGGTGACCGGGATGCCGGAGGCGCCGAACCCGTAGTAGTTGGTGGCCGAACAGAACTTGTTGAAATCGACCACGTCGAAGGGTGGGCAGACATGGCTGCACACCTTGCACGGGGTGGCCTGGTCGAACCGCGATTGCGGCCGCAGGGCCGGGAGTGCGGCGAGTCGCCTGCGCAGGGTGGCGGATTTCATGCGCCTACATAGCGCAGGCTTTTGGCTGCTTTCCAGGATTGCAGCGCGCATCGAAGGAGCGGAAGGCTGGGGCTCTGCCCCATAGGCGCGAGTTTACGGCATGTATCGGCTCGGTCGGGTGTGATCGACGATTTTGATTCCAACCCGCTCTGCGGTTGACGCTTGGGCAAGCAGGCAAGGCCTTCTTTTTTGAAAAAAAGAAGCAAAAAACTTTTGCTTCCTGCGCAGGCTCGGGCGCCTCTATCAATCCAAAGGCACCCGGCTGCTGCAGATGCGACGGGAAGTAAAAGTTTTTTGGTCCTTTTTTCAAAAAAGGACTGCTTGCTTTCTCTGTGTCAGCCGCAAGACTGTTGGAACAAGACAACAGGCAAAACGTCACCGCAAGCCGCTCGGACACATTTTGGCCGAAGTCACGACCGCGCGAAAAATCCAAGCCGACATGCTCAGGGATGCTTAGAGTTCGCGCTCATGGGCTCTGCACCAAACCCCGTCGTCCCGCATCTGCACCAGCCGGGTGCCGATCCGTCTGACCGAAGCATTTGGAGCCTGCGTAGAAAGCAAAAGTTTTTTGCTTCTTTTTTTCAGAAAAGAAGGCCTTGCTTGCTCGCTCGCGCAAGTGACGCGCGCCGCGCCGAAGCAGGGCGTCCTCCTCAGAGAACGCCAGTCCCTCAGGCCTCCAACCCCCCGGGCGACCGGTTTCCGACCATGGCCAGCAGTTCGCGCCGCGTCGTCGGGTCATCGCGGAACGCGCCGAGCATGCGGCTCGTCACCATGCTGACGCCCGTCTTGTGCACGCCGCGCGTCGTCATGCACTCGTGCGTCGCCTCAATGATCACCGCCGTGCCGCGCGGCAGCAGCACGTCGTTTATGGTGTTGCAGATCTGCGCGGTCAGCTTTTCCTGTATCTGCAGGCGGTGCGCGTAGGCGTCCACCACGCGGGCCAGCTTGCTGATGCCCACCACCCGCCGGTCCGGCAGGTAGGCCACGTGTGCGCGGCCGATGATCGGCAGCATGTGGTGTTCGCAATGGCTCTCCAGCCGTATGTCGCGCAGCAGTACGATCTCGTCGTAGCCCTCCACCTCCTCGAAGGTGCGCTCCAGCATGGCGACCGGATCTTCCTCGTAGCCCCGGTAGAACTCCAGGTAGGACTTGGCCACGCGCGTGGGCGTGTCCCGCAGGCCCTCGCGGCCAGGGTCGTCACCGGTCCAGCGTATCAGGGTGCGTATGGCCGATTCCGCATCCTCGCGGGACGGGCGCGCCTGGCTGGCGGTGTCCGCGGGCTTCGGTTTCGGCGGGCTGGCTTCGTTCAAGGGATGACGCTTCCTCGTGTTCGTTGCGATGTTGAACGCTCGGGCCGCAGGCGAAAAGACGCAGAACTTAAACAGCCCGCGCCTGCAACAGAAGCAATGAAGCGCCGACCCAGCGGTGAGACAAATGCTTTTTGCTTCTTCTCTTCAAAGAAGAAAGCCTTGCTTGCCGTATGCCAGGCAGTCTTGCGGCTGAAGCAGAGAAAGCAAGCAGTCCTTTTTTGAAAAAAAGGACCAAAAAACTTTTGCTTCCCGTCGCATCTGCAGCAGCAAGGTGCCTCCTGGTAGATCGAGGCATCTGAGCCTGCGCAGGAAGCAGAAGTTTTTTGCTTCTTTTTTTCAAAAAAGAAGGCCTTGCTTGCTTGCCCAGGCGTCAACCGCAAAGCGGGTTGGTATCAGTGCAACCGCCCCACATGATGTGGCGAGTCAAGGCTGAACGCCGGAACCGCCACGTCGAACGCCTCGCCGCCAGGCGCGGCCAGCGCCACCGCCGGGCCGGCACCGTGCGCCACCATGTGATACCAGCCGACCATGAAGCCGGACGGCGTCTCCAGCGGCGTGCCGGAGGTATATTCGAACGCCTCGCCCGGTTCCAGCACGGGCTGCTCGCCCACCACGCCGTCGCCCTGCACGCGGAACATGCGGCCGGTGGCGTCGGTGATCTCCCAGGTGCGGCGCAGCAGCTGCACCGTCTCCTGGCCGCGGTTCTCGATGGTCACGCGGTAGGCCCAGACGTAGCGGTGGGCTTCCGGCTCGGACTGGTCTTCCAGGTAGAACGCCGCCACGCGCACGTTGATGCCGCGGGTCAGCGCGGCGTATTCGCGTGGCTTGCTCATTCGGCCGCGTGCCGCAGGGCGCTTGCGTGCAGCGCGCCGGCGATGTCGTCCTGCAGGTCGGCCAGGTCTTCCAGGCCCACCGACAGGCGCACCACGCCGTCGGTGATGCCCAGGCGCGCGCGCTCCTCCGCGCCGATGCGCATGTGCGTGGTGGTGGCCGGGTGGGTGACCATGCTGCGCGAATCGCCCAGATTGTTGCTGATGGCGATCAGCCGCAGCGCGTTGCAGAAGCGGAACGCCGCCGGCTTGCCGCCTGCCAGCTCGAACGTTACCAGCGTGCCGCCGGCGGTCATCTGCCGCATCGCCAGCGCGTGCTGCGGATGGTCGGCCCGCGCCGGATACCACACGCGGGTGATCTCCGGTGCGGCGGCCAGGAAGTCCGCCAGTGCCGCGGCGCGCGCGCAGGCGGCGTCCACGCGCAGGCTCAGCGTCTCCATGCCCTTCAGCAGTGTCCAGGCGTTGAACGGCGACAGCGACGGGCCGGTGTTGCGAATGAAGGGCTGCAGCGTCTCCTCGATCCATTTCTGCCGGCCGAGCACGGCGCCGCCCAGTACACGGCCCTGGCCGTCTATGTGCTTGGTGGCGGAATACACCACCACGTCCGCGCCGAGCTCCAGCGGGCGCTGCAGCAGCGGGGTGGCGAACACGTTGTCCACCACCACCAGCGCGCCGGCCGCGTGCGCCAGGTCGGACACGGCCTGGATGTCGACGATGTCCAGCATCGGGTTGGACGGAGTCTCCAGCAGCACGAGTTGCGCCGGCTGGCCCAACGCCTTGCGCCAGCCCTCCATGTCGCCGGCATCGACGAACTCGTAGGTCATGCCCAGGCGCGGCAGCAGGGTGGAGACGATCCAGTGACACGAGCCGAACAGCGCCCGGCTGGCCACCACGCGGCCACCGCTGCGCAAATGGGACAGCATGGCGGCGTTGACGGCGGCCATGCCGGTGGCTGTCGCACGGCATGCCTCCGCCCCCTCCAGCTTGGCCATGCGCCGTTCGAAGGCGGCCACGGTGGGGTTGCCGAAGCGCGAATACTGGTAGTGCGTCACCGCGCCGGTGAACGTGGCCTCCGCCTGCTCGGCGTCGTCATAGACGAAGCCGGAGGTCAGGAAGACCGCCTCGCTGGTCTCACCATACGGCGTGCGTTCGGTCTCGCCGTGGATCAGGGTGGTGGCGGGGCGATACGTCATGGTTCGCTGGGCTCCTGGGTAAGGGCCCGACCTGGGACAGCCGGCGCACGCAGCTCACCGGGCCTCTTTAACACGCTTGTTTTACCTCGCCGCAAGCCGGCCGGACAAATCACGAGGGTGGGGGCGGACGTCGCGTGTCGCTGAACGCGTCGTGTCAGAGGCCGGCGACAGCGCACGCAAAAGCTTCTTGCTTCTTTTTCTCGAAAAAGAAAGCCTTCCTAACCTGTCGCGAAAACCCCAAAGTGGGTTGGGCACGAGTCAAATCCCGTCCGCCGCCGCCCCAGGCTGCAGCTGCCGCAACTTCTCCGCCAGTTCGTGCAGGCTGGTGTCACCCTTGCTCAACACCTGGTTGGCGCCGCGCAACCGCCGCCTGTCGTCGTTCGTCAGGTCCCGCGCGGTCAGCACCACCACCGGCACTTCGCCGCAGGCGGGGCGCTCGCGGAAGGCAGACAGGAAGTCGAAGCCGTCCATCACCGGCATGTTGAGGTCCAGCAGCACGACATTCGGAATTGCCTGTGCCACTTTCCGCAGTGCGTCCTCGCCATTGACCGCCTCGCTGACGCGCCAGCCGCTTTTCTCCAGCGCCTGGCGCATGCGGTCCCTGGTGTCGGCATCGTCGTCCACCACCAGCACGCTGCTTCCGGTGGCGCGGAACCGCTCCATCACCGTGCGCAGCCTTTCCCAGTCGACGGGCTTGAGGATGTAGTCCGCAGCGCCCAGCGAGGTGGCCAGCGCACGTTGCGCCACGAACGTCACCATGACCACGGGGATATCCGCCATCTCCGGATCGGCTTTCAGCGCGCTCAGCACCGACCACCCGTCCATGCCGGGCATGGTCACATCCAGCAGGATGGCCCTTGGCCGCAGGCGGCGTGCCTGTGCCAGCCCGCTGGATCCATCGGCCGCGATGCGCGGGACGAAACCTTCGCGTGCCAGGAAACGGCTCATCAGATGCAGCTGCGTCTCGTCGTCGTCGACGACCAGGACGACGTCGCCGGAACCGGAATCCACGTTATCGTTCCCGTTCTCAGCCGGCGCCGGCGGTGCTGCGGCCTCCGGCTCTGGCAGCACCACCGGCAGGCTCACGGTGAAGGTGCTGCCGCTGCCAGGCGTGCTCTGCACCTGCACGTCGCCGCCCAGCATGGCGGCGAACGCCTTGGTCAATGCCAGCCCCAGGCCGGTGCCGCCGAACTGCCGCGTGGTGGAGGCGTCCGCCTGCTGGAAACGCTGGAACAGGCGGGTGACCTGCTCCTCCGTCATGCCGATGCCGGTGTCGGACACCGAAAGGTGCACATGGTCGATCCTGTCTGGACCGGTCCCGCGTGAGACCGCCAGCGTGATCTGGCCGTGCTCGGTGAACTTGGCGGCATTGCTCAGCAGGTTGAGCAGGATCTGGCGTATCCGCGTGATGTCGGAGTGCATGGTGCCGAGCCCGGCGCCGACCTGCAGCACCAGCGCGTTGGATTTCTTCTCCATAAGCGCGGTCACCGTCGTCGCCACGTCGCGTATCATGGCGCTGACGTCGAAGCTTTCGGCATAGGCCTCCATCTTGCCGCTCTCGATCTTCGAGAGATCGAGCACGTCGTTGATCAGGCCCAGCAGATGCCGCGCGTTGCCCTCGATCTTCTGCACGTCGCGTGCAAGGTCGTCGGGTGGCGTGCCGTCCTCGATCTCCTCGGCCAGCATTTCGGCATAACCGATTATGGCCGACAGCGGGGTGCGCAGCTCGTGGCTCATGTTTGCCATGAAGGTGCTCTTCGCCCGGTTGGCCGCTTCGGCCTCGTCGCGCGCCGCCGTCAGAACCTCTTCGGCCTCGCGCATGTCGGTGACGTCGGTGTTGGTGCCGAACCAACCCAATATCCGTCCTTTGGGGCAGGCGGCGTCGGGTTCTTCGCGTATCGGCAGCGCACGGGAGAGGAACCAGCGGTACTGGCCGTCGCGGCCGCGCAACGGGAAGGTGTCCTCCCAGTCCTTGCTGGTGGCGAAACTCTCCCGCAGGCGCCTCTCCACACCCTCCAGATAGTCGGGGTGGTGCACGCTCTTCCAGCCCCAGCCTGACATCTCCGCGAACGTCTTGCCGGTGTAGTCGTACCAGCGCCGGTTGTACCAGGTGATCGCACCCGCGGCGTCGGTCACCCAGATCATCTGCGGTATGGCGTCTGCGATGGTGCGAAAGCGGGCTTCGCTTTCGCGCAGGCGCTGCTGCTCGCGCCGCCGCGCGGAGATGTCGCGCAAATGCATCGTGAACAGCGGCCGCGGCTCGCGCGCCACGCGGGTCACCGACAACTCGATCGGGAAGCGTTTGCCGGACGCATCCACCGCGTCGACTTCGACGCGTCCGCCAAGCATCGAATCGTCGCCGCCGGCCGCGCGGGCAAACCACCGGCGATGGCCCTGCAGGGTCTCCTCGGGAAAGATCAGGGGACCGAGTTCGCGGCCGATGGCGGATGCGACGCTGTGGCCGAAGATGTGTTCGGCGGCGGCGTTGAACTCCAGCACGGTGCCCTGCGCGCTCAGCGTGATCACGCCGTCGGGCGAGGCGGCCAGGATGGCGCCTTTCAGCCGCTCGCTTTCCCCCAGCGCGCCGGCCACGCGCTTGCGTTCCATGGTGAGGCCGATCTGGTGGCCGAGCATGGAGACGGCTTCGAGCAGGCTCTCGTCCAGCCCGATAGGCTGGCGGCTGTAGAACTCGACCGCGCCCACGACGGTGGCGCCGTCCATCAGCGGAAAGGCGAGCGCGCTGGCCAGGCCCAGCCGCGCCGCGTCCGCGCTGCGCAGGCTGTCGGTGGCCGATGACAGATCGGCGACATGGGTCGCACTCTCCGCGGCCCACACCTTGCCCGGCAGGCCGGCGCCCAGTTCGAGTGCCGAGCCTGCCCTGTCCTGGGCGAACGCGGCGGCCCGGCCGGAATCGCGGGATCGCCACTCGGCGACGCACCGGAGCACGTCGTGGCCCGGCCGGGATTCCTCGCGGCGCCAGAACGCCCCCACATCCCAGGCGAGGCCGGTGCCGATTGCCGCGAGCAGGCGGGCCGGCATGTTGGCATCCTTGCTGATGCCGGAGAGCACCTGGCTTACGGCGTACTGCACGGCCAGGCGCTTCTGGGCGTCCTGGCGAACGCTGATGTCGGTGAACGTTATGATGCTGCCGATAATGACCGCGCCGTTCATCACCGGAGACGAGGAGTATTCGGCGAAGAACGGCGTGCCGTCACGCCGCCACAGCATCTCATTGTCCAGTCTTACCGGGCGTCCGCTGGAAATGGTATGCAGCAGCGGGCATTCGGCCTGCGGAAACGGCGAGCCGTCCGGCCTGGTGTGGTGGATGGCCACATGCATGTTGCGGCCCAGAAGGTCCGCCTGGCAGTCATAGCCGAGGGTGTCTAGCGCCGATCTGTTGGCGAACAGGCAGTTGCCGGCGGCATCGACGACGTACACGCCTTCCCTCAGTGCGTCGATGTACTGCCATTGCGTCACCTCCGGAGAGCGGTCGGCTGTGATGTCATGGTCGGCCATCTCGGCTCCGGGCAGGCCGTATCGGCCGCTGCGTGGCGTGGCAGCAACGCGAGCAGGGGTTTCTGGTTCTGCGCTGTGGTCCGGCGGCGGTTCAGCGCGGGGGCAAGTCTGTCGTGGCCAGCCGGGAGCCGGCGCTTGTGTTGCGGCCGGGTTCTGGGGGCGGTCGAAGAACGCTTTGCACACTGTCGAATTGCAGCCTGGACCACAATCCGGTCAGGCGGTTCGATCTCGTAACGCCGATGACGCGGATGGTAGCGTCGCTTGCCTGTACTGTGGCGGCTCCGGCTTAGACGGCGGCTACAGCAGCACAAACACCGAAGCAAGTGCGGCGGGCATCAGTGGGTGGAAGAGGCTCGGGCGCATCACAGGCGCTGCCAGACAGGGTAGAGCCGGCTTCTGGTAATACAGCCGCTAAGGTCTCATCTCGCGTGCGGCGTGCCTCAGTAACACAATTGACGCAACCTACTCGACAATCTGGCCGCTGTAGGTAAGACCGGGAGGCACCTCCACGCTAAATGACCTCGTCTGGAAATTGCCAGGAAACACCTGTCGCGGAATCCTGTCGTTTTGGAGCACGCCTTTAACTGTACTTGATAGCGTTATGTTGAAGCCCAATCCCATGGGCGAAGATGCCTGTATTTGCAGACCGGAACTGCCCGCCGCATCGTTGGAGATGACGATGCTGTCGAATATGCCGTTCGAATCCTGCCCGTTAACGGTCAGCGCCAGAATGGGCGACGGCAAAACGTAGCCGTCGCCACCAATATACGTGGTAACATGATTTTTCTGGGTGAAGGCAGGGAACGAAGTGTCGACGGTTACCGAGATATACACGAGGTCGCCGGGGTTTGGCCCGTGAATGCCGCCCGAACCGGTCTGGACCTGTCCGTAGAATACGTAAGTGGCGGGTGTGACGGCAGCCGATGCGGAGAACGAGCCAAGGCAAGCCGCAAAAAACGTTGTGGAAAGCGACATAAGGCGCATGAGCGTTCTCCCGTACAGCCCGGTTGCTGTCGCATCGAAAGCCGCTGGCTCAAAATGATTTCGGCGTGAAAGACAATTTGCGCCTGACTGTGACAGCGCGATGTGCCTGTAGTTGCTGCTGCCAGGCAAACAACGACGGCGCGCCCGCCAGCACATTTGCATCGTAGCGGGACGCAGAGGTAGACAACTTCGGATGGTAGCGACGGGGTGACTTGAACACCCGACCAAGGGATTATGATTCCCCTGCTCTACCGCTGAGCTACGTCGCCATCCGCGCCGAAGCCCGGGGAGGTAGAGCGCCCGTCAACAGAAGGCAACCCCTGCCCGGCAAGTCGGCGACAGCGCCAGTCAGAAGTGTCCTGCTCCTTTTCGCCGGAAAAGCAGGCCTGCCTTGCCCACGCTTAAACCGGCAGCCGCACCCGCGCCCTGAGCCCACCCAAAGGACTGTCCTCCAGCGTGATGTCGCCCCCATGCGCCCGCACGATGTCGCGCGCGATGGTCAGCCCCAGCCCGGTGCCGCCGGCCGCCCCGCTCTCGAACGGACGGAACACGCTCTCCCGCCGGCCGGACGGGATGCCCGGGCCGTTGTCGTCCACCATCACCAACGCCGAGCGGCCGAGCGTGGCCGCGGAGAGGGCGACCTGGCCGGCGTGGCGCCGGGCGTTGTCCACCAGGTTGGTCAGCGCGCGCCGCACGGCATCCTGGCGGAGTTGCACGGTGAGCGGGCCTGGCGCGTCCACGCTCACCTGCGCGCCGGCGCGCCGCGCGCTTGCGGCCACGTCCTCCAGCATCTCCGGCAGGTCCACCGGCTGGGCCTGTTCGGCCTGCTCGCCGCGCGCGAAGGCCAGGTAGCCGCTGATCATGCGCTCCATCTCCTCCAGGTCCGCGGTCATGTCGGCGGCGTCCGCCGCCAGGGCGCCCTCGGACGGCAGCATGGCGAGCGCCAGGCGCAGGCGGGTCAGCGGCGTGCGCAGGTCGTGGCTGACGCCGGCCAGCATCTCGGTCCGCTGTGTCAGGAAGCGGCGTATGCGTTCCTGCATGCGGTTGAAGGCGGTGGCCGCCTTGCGCACCTCCGTGGCGCCCTCGGGTCGTATGGCCCCGGTGTCCCGCCCCAGGCCGAAATTCTCGGCCGCCGCGGCCAGCCGGCGTATGGCGCGCACCTGGTTGCGCATGAACAACGCGGCGATGCCGAACAGCAGGATGGAGCTGCCGCCCAGCCACAGCACGTAGACGTAGATCATGCTGGTGTAGAGGCGCTTGCGCGGCGCTTCGACGTGCAGCACGCCCTGGCGCAGCTGCACGTCGATCAGCACGGAGTTCGGGTCATGCGTCCAGTCCATCAGGAACGGCCGGGCCACCCGTTCGCGCAGCGCCACCGCCAGGTCGTCGTCCATGGGGCCCAGGATGTTCACGCGTTTCGGGTCCGCCGGCAGGTGGGCGCCCGGGCGCACCTGCATGCGCAGCTCGAAATCGGTGAGGCTGGTGCGCAGGATCCAGGCCTGGTCGGACGCCTCGTCGGTGGAGTTCAGCAGGCTGATGGTTTGCGCGATCTCGCCCGCCACGGCGCCGGACAGGCGGCGGGAGATGAGGTCCAGGTGGCTGCCGTAGAAGATGAGCAGGGCTATGGCCTGCACCGCCACCAGCGGGATCGAAATGATCAGCAGCGAGCGGCCCAGCAGGCTGCGGGGCAGGAATTTCCGGGCGGGGCGGTCCCAGGTATTCAAGGCAAGAAAGGCCTTCTTTTCTGAAGAAAAGAAGCAAAAGGCTTTCTCTCCGCAGTCGCGGGAGTTTCCTGAAACTCCCGCGACAGCGGAGCAAAAGCTTTTTGGTTCTTTTTCTCGAAAAAGAACTGCTTGCTTACTTGCCTAAACACCAGGCTTCAACACGTACCCGCGCCCCCGCACCGTATGCAGAAACCGCGGCTCCCGCGGATCCGCCTCGATCTTGCGCCGTAACCGCGTCACCTGCACGTCGATGGCGCGCTCGCCCGTCTCGTCCATGCTCAGCGCGGCGGCGATGTCCTCGCGCGTGAACACCTCGTTCGGGCGGCCGGCGAGTGCCGCCAGCAGCGCGCTCTCGCCGCCGGTCAGATGCAGCGGACCGTCGGGGCCGCTGAGCTCGGCGCGTGCGGGATCGAAGCTGAGCGGGCCCAGCCTAAGCGGACCGGCCGGCGCCGCTTCGGCGGGGGCGCCGGCCGAGCGGCGCAGCATGGCGCGCAGGCGCAGGACGAGCTCGCGCGGCTCGAACGGCTTGCCCAGGTAGTCGTCCGCACCGCTCTCGAAACCGGCGATGCGGTCTTCCGGGGCGCCGCGCGCGGTGAGCAGGAGGATCGGCACGCCGGTGCGCTCGGCGCGCAGCGCGGCGGTCAGCGCCAGGCCGGTCTCGCCGGGCATCATCACGTCAAGCACCAGCGCGTCGGGCGCCAGGAAGCGCATCTTGTCGCGTGCGTCCGCCGCGTGGCTGGCGGTGCTGACGCGGAAACCGTTCTCCGCCAGATAGCGGCTGAGCAGGGTGCGCAGTCGGGCGTCGTCATCGACGACGAGGACGTGGGCGTCTGGTGGTTCGTCTGACATGGGCGTCACAGGCTAGCACGGCGGAGCGGCTTGCCGCCTTCTGTTTCGTCGAGCCACGCCTGACCGTCCGGGCCGATCATGGCGCGCAGGACACGGCGGAACCCGTCCACCGCCGGGCCACCGGCCTCGCGGTAGGCCGCGAGCAGGCGTTCGCGCTGGCGTTCGAACAGCGCGCGCTCCAGCGCTTCGCCCGCCGGCGTCAGGCGCAGATGCCGCTGGCGGCGATCCGTCCGGCCGGTCTGCAGGGTGACCAGGTTGGCTGCCTGGAGGCTGGTGAGCACGCGTGACAGGCTCTGCTTGGTGATGCCGAGCACGGTGAGCAGGCCGGTGACGGTGATACCGGGCGTGCGGGCGATGAAGTGGAGCGCGCGATGATGGGCGCGGCCGAGGCCGGTCTCATCGAGGAGCGGGTCGGCGGCGGCGCTGAAATCGCGCCAGGCCAGGAAGAGCATGTCCTGGGCCTGGCGGATCTGCTCCTCGCGCAGGAAGAGGAGGGCGGTGCCTGGCGGGGAGGTGTCGGCCATGGAAGGCAAGAAAGGCCTTCTTTTTTGAAAAAAAGAAGCAAAAAACTTTTGCTCCGCTGTCGCCGGCATAGGGAACGGCCGCCTCGGCGATGCGCAGCCGGTGGAGACGTGGTTGTGCGTTCAAGGTCGCTTTGCACGGCAATCCGCTGCGCTCAGATCGCCACACGCACGCCCAGTTCCACCACGCGGTCGCTCGGTATGCGGAAGAACTCCGTTGCCGGCACGGCATTGCGGGCCATCAGCAGGAACAGCCACAGCCGCCACAGGGACAGTTTGGGCGCCATGGCACGCACCAGCACCTCGCGGCCGAGGAAGTAGCTGACCTGCATAGGATCGTACGGGATGCCGCGTGACGCCAGATCCTCCAGCGCGCGGGGAACGTTGGGGCTTTCCATGAAGCCGTAGCGCAGCAGCACGCGGTGTATGCCCGGGGCCAGCTCGCTGACCTCGGTCCGGCGCTCGGGGCCGGCTTCGGGTTCGTCCAGCGTGCTGACGGTCACGAACAGCACCCGGTCATGCAGCACCTTGTTGTGCTTGAGGTTGTGCAGCAGGGCGGCGGGCACGTAGTCCGGATTGCCGGTGAGGAAGACGGCGATGCCCGGCACGCGCACGGTGCGCGACTGCGGCAGGCGGGCGAGGAAGCTGGCCAGCGGCAGGCTGTCCTGCTTCCAGCGGCTGAACATCAGGCCACGGCCCTGCTTCCAGGTGGTCATCATGGCCATCAGTGCCGCGGCCACGGCCAGGGGGATCCAGCCGCCGTCGAGGATCTTGAGCGTGTTTGCTGCGAAGAACACGAGGTCGATGACGAAAAAGGCGCCGAACACGCCGAGCGCCGCCCAGGCCGGCCAATGGAACTGGCGGCGGAAGACGATGGTGGCCAGGAAGCAGGTGCACAGGAACGTGCCGGTCACCGCGATGCCGTAGGCCGCGCCCAGCGCATCGCTGCCGCGGAAGGTGACGACCAGGATGAGCACGCCCACAAGCAGCGCGTTGTTCACCTGCGGGACGAAGATCTGGCCTTCCTCCGTGGTGCTGGTGTGGCGCACGGTGAGGCGCGGCAGGAAGCCCATCTGCATGCACTGGCGCGCGATGGAGAACGCGCCGGAGATCAGCGCCTGGCTGGCGATCACCGCGGCCATCGTGGAGAGCACCACCAGCGGCAGGCGCAGCCAGAGCGGGCCGAGCAGGAAGAACGGGTTCGCCACCGCCGCGCGGTCCGACATCACCAGCGCGCCCTCGCCGAAATAGTTCAGCACCAGCGACGGCAGGACCAGGACCAGCCAGGCGAAGCGTATGGGCTGGGCACCGAAATGGCCCATGTCGGCATACAGCGCCTCGGCACCGGTTACGGCCAGGACCACGGCCCCCAGCGCCACGAACGCCAGCCAGCCGTGATGCAGGCAGAAGATCACGCCATGCTGTGGCAGCAGGGCCTGCAGCACGGACGGGTTCCGGGTGATGCCGATTGCGCCGAGTATGCCGATGGTGACGAACCAGACCACCATGATTGGGCCGAATATCTTGCCCACCGCGCCGGTGCCGCGTGACTGTATGGCGAACAGCGCGATGATGATGACCACCGAGGCCGGCACCACGAACGTGCTGGCTTGCGGGATGGAGACCTCCAGCCCCTCGATCGCGCCCAGCACCGAGATGGCCGGGGTGATGGCGCCGTCGCCGAACAGCAGGCAGGCGCCGCCTATGCCGGTCAGCGCCACCGCCCAGTGCAGCCTGGGATTGGTGACCACACGCTGCGCCAGCGCCATCAACGCCAGGATGCCGCCCTCGCCGCGGTTGTCCGCGCGCATGACGAGGAGGACGTATTTGAGGGTGACGATGAGTATCAGCGACCAGAAGATCAGCGACAGGCAGCCGATGATCTCGCCGTTGCTGATGGCACGGCCGCCGAACAGCGAGAGGATCGCCTTGAAGGCGTAGAGCGGGCTGGTGCCGATGTCTCCGTAGACGACGCCCAGAACGCCTACGAGCGCGCCGAGCTTTGGCACGCCGCGCTGGAGCTTGGCGAAATCGGCATGGGTAAGCTGGTTCATCTGCGCGCGGGACTTACCCTTGTTAACGGGGTGGTGCAACGCAACGCAGGGATACTGTGTCGGGCATTGGCCGCCATGTATTTGAGTAAGGCGAGGCAAGGTTGCGGCTCTGCCCTAAACCCCGCTGGGGCCTCGAGGCCCTGGGCAGTCAATCTATCAGGATTGCTGATGGAAAAGGCGCTAAGGACAACTGTCTTATACCAGTTGGTCGCGCGGCTGACGCAGTAAAAGAAAGCAGTCCTTTTTTGAAAAAAAGACCAAAAAACTTTTGCTTCCCGTCGCATCTGCAGCAGCTTGGTGCCTCCGGATAAATCAAGGCCGCTGAGCCTGCGCAGGAAGCAAAAGTTTTTTGCTTCTTTTTTTCAAAAAGAAGGCCTTCCTTGCTTGCCCAAGCGTCAACCACAAAGCGGGCTCGCACTGGCGGGCCTAAAGGCGTGCTGCGCACGACGCCTTGGGCCCCCTCACCTAAGTCACCTCAAAGCCGCGGGCGGTAACCGAAGATGGCGCTGCCCACGCGGATATGCGTGGCGCCGCACGCGATCGCGGCTTCGAAGTCACCGGACATGCCCATCGACAGTATCGACAGGCTGTGGTCCGCCGCAATGCGGGCAAGCGCCTGAAAATAGGGTGCAGGCGGCTGGTCCGCAGGCGGGATGCACATCAGGCCCTTCAGGGCGCTGCCGAAGCGAACCTGGCACGCCTTGATGAAGGCGGGTGCGCCCGCGGCGGGGATGCCGGCTTTCTGCGGCTCGTCGCCGATATTGACCTGGACGAGCAGATCGGGAACGCGGCCCGTGCGGTCTGCGGCCGTGGCGATGGCGTCTGCGAGGCGCGGACGGTCGAGGCTTTCGATCACGTCGGCGATGCGCACCGCATCGGCGGCCTTGTTCGTCTGCAAGGCGCCGATGAGGTGCAGGCGAAGGTCCGGGTGGCCGGCGCGCAGGCCGTGGAACTTGGCCTCCGCCTCCTGGACGCGGTTCTCGCCAAAGGTGAGCTGACCGCAGGCGAGCGCCGCCTGCACCGCGGCGGCCGGGTGCGTCTTGGACACGGCAACCAGGGTGATCCCGTCCGGGCTGCGGCCGGCCTGGCTGGCGGCCGAGGCGATGCGTGCGCGCAGGGCTTGCAGGGCCGCGGCGATGTCCTGGTCGGGTGCATCCATGACGCTTAGGGATGGGTGCCCCAGGCAAGCCGGTCAAGAACGGCCGCGCGCGCAGCGCGAGAGTGCCGCTGTTTCTTTGATGAAGAAGGCCTGTCTTGCTTCCCAACCGGAAGCTTGGCGCAGGCCCTATCCGGCGCTAGACAGGCCAAGGCCCGCGATCGCGCCGGCCGGTGTTCATCAGGATATCATGGCCCGCTCCGTCTTCCGCACCTACGCCCAGATCGCGCTTCTGCTGCCGGTGGCGGCCCTGGCGGGCTGCGGCGGCGGCAATACCGGGTCTGCCAAGCCGCTGGCCGATGCGTCCTATGCCGACCCGAACGGGCTTACCCCGCCATCGATCGTGCCGGGCAAGAGCCGCAGCAACGCACAGCAGGAATCCGACGCCGCGCTGCAGGTCAACAAATACCTGTGGCGCGGCGCGCTGGAGACGCTGCAGTTCATGCCGTTCGCCTCGACGGATCCGTTCGGCGGGGTGATCGTGACGGACTGGTACTCGCCGCCGACCACGACCGGCGAGCGGTTCAAGGCGACGGCCTACGTGCTGGGGCGGCAGTTGCGGGCGGACGGCGTGCACGTGACGATCTTCCGGCAGACGCGCGAGGAGGGAGAGTGGACGGACGCGCCGGTCAGCCCCCAGACGGCGACCGACATCGAGGGCAAGATATTGGCCCGGGCGCGCGAGTTGCGGGCTCAGGGGACCAGTTAAGGAAAGGCCTTCTTTTTTGAAAAAAAGAAGCAAAAAACTTTTACTCCTGTCGCCGGCAAGACCGCACGCGCCTGTTTCCGGCTGTACGCGATTGCATCAAATGCGTCAGGGACAAAAGTTTTTGGTCCTTTTTTTTCAAAAAAGGACTGCTTGCTTGCTTTCCCTCGAGTGTAATCCATGAACGAAACCCTCCCCCCCACGGTCTACGATTTTGCCGCCGCCGAACCCAAATGGCAGCAGGCCTGGGACGAGGCCGGGTGTTTCCTCGCTGACGACGTGCCGCAAGGCGCGCGGCCGAAATACTACGTGCTGGAGATGTTTCCTTATCCCAGCGGCAAGATTCACATGGGCCACGTGCGTAACTATACGCTGGGTGACGTGGTGGCCCGCTACAAGCGGGCGCGTGGCTACCAGGTGCTGCATCCCATGGGGTGGGACGCGTTCGGCCTGCCGGCGGAGAACGCGGCGCGCGAGCGTGGCATCCATCCCGGCGTGTGGACACGATCCAACATCGCGGCGATGCGCACCGAACTGCGCCGCATGGGCCTGTCGATCGACTGGCGGCGGGAGTTCGCAACCTGCGATCCCGATTATTACGGGCAGCAGCAACGGTTGTTCCTGGCGTTCCTGCAGGCCGGCCTGGTCGAGCGGCGGGAGAGCTATGTCAACTGGGACCCTGTCGACGGCACGGTTCTCGCCAACGAGCAGGTGATCGACGGGCGTGGCTGGCGCTCCGGCGCGCTGGTCGAGAAGAAGAAACTGTCGCAGTGGTTCTTCCGGATCACCCGGTTCGCGCCTGAACTGCTGGCTGAACTGGACCGCCTGGAGCGCTGGCCCGAGCGGGTGCGGGTGATGCAGGCAAAATGGATCGGCCGCAGCGAGGGTGCGCGCCTGCGGTTTCCGCTGGTGCGAGAAGAGGCGGGTGTCACCGAGGTGGAGGTGTTCACCACCCGGCCGGACACGCTGTTCGGCATGTCTTTCGTGGCGGTGGCGGCCGAGCATCCCCTGGCCAGCGCGGCGGCGGCGCGGGACGCGGGAGCGGCCGCCTTCGTTGCCGCCTGCCGGGGCATGGGCACCAGCGAAGTGGCGCTGGAGACGGCCGAGAAGCAAGGCTACGACACCGGGCTGATGGTGCGGCACCCGTTCCTGCCGGACCAGGTGTTCCCCGTATGGATCGCCAATTTCGTGCTGATGGAATACGGCACGGGTGCCATATTCGGCTGCCCGGCCCATGACCAGCGCGACCTGGATTTCGCCCGCAAATACGGGTTGGGGGTGGTGCCTGTCGTGGTGCCCGCGGGCGAGGACGCGGCCACGTTCGGCGTGGCGGAGCGTGCGTACGACGGCCCCGGGCTGATCGCCAATTCCGGGTTTCTCGACGGGCTGGGCATCGAGGCTGCCAAGCGCGCCTCGATCGACGCGCTGGCGGCGAAAGGCTGGGGCGCCGGCGTGGTGAACTGGCGGCTGCGCGACTGGGGCGTGAGCCGGCAGCGTTACTGGGGCTGCCCGATCCCGGTGATCCATTGCAGCGCCTGCGGTGTGGTGGCCGTGCCGGACAGCGCGCTGCCGGTGCTGCTGCCCGAGGACGTGATGTTCGACAAGCCGGGCAATCCGCTCGACCACCATCCCACCTGGAAGCACGTGGCGTGCCCGCAATGCGGTGCCGCGGCGGTGCGCGAGACGGACACCTGCGACACCTTCGTCGACAGTTCGTGGTATTTCGCGCGGTTCTGCAGCCCTGACGCCGCAACGCCGGTTGTGCGCCCGGCCGTGGATGGCTGGCTGCCGGTCGACCAGTATATCGGCGGCATAGAGCACGCGATATTGCACCTGCTGTATGCGCGTTTCGTCACCCGGGCGATGCAGGCGACCGGGTATCTGGACGTGGCCGAACCGTTTGCCGGGCTATTCACCCAGGGCATGGTGACACATGAGAGCTACAAATCGGCGGACGGACGGTGGCTATATCCCGAAGAGACCGTCACGGCAGACGGTGCGGTCGTGGAGCGTGCAACCGGCACGCCGGTGACCGTGGGCCGGGTGGAGGCGATGAGCAAATCCCGCCGCAACACGATAGACCCAGGCGCGATCATCAATCGTTATGGCGCCGACACGGCACGCTGGTTCATCCTCTCCGACAATCCGCCGGAGCGTGACATCGAGTGGACCGAATCGGGTGTGGTCGGAGCGAACCGCTTCGTGCAGCGTCTCTACCGGCTGGCGGATGCGAGCGTGGCGCCTGTGCCCGGCGAGCCGGCCATGTTCGCGCCCGCCGCGCTGGCGCTTCGGCGGGTCACGCACCGGACCATCGCCAGCGTGACACAGGCCTTGGAGGATTTTGCCTTCAACGTGGCGGTGGCGCGCATCTACGAACTGGCCGGCGGCATAGCAGACGCGGACAGGGGTGGCGATGTGGACGGATTGGCGTTCGCCAGGCGCGAGGCCATCGAGATGGCCGCACGGTTGATCGCTCCGATGATGCCCCATCTGGCCGAGGAGCTGTTCGCCAAACTCGGGCATACGGGGTTGCTGGCGGAGGAGGCGTGGCCGGTGGCGGACCCGGCGCTGGTGGCGGCGCAGAGCCTGGTGATAGCGGTGCAGGTCATGGGCAAGTTGCGCGGCACCATCGCGGTGGCGCCGGACGCCGATGCCGGGACGGTGATTGCCGCGGCGGAGGCCGAGCCGAACGTGGCACGGCTGCTGGAGGGCAGGCGCGTGGTGAAGCGCATCCACGTGCCTGGGCGCATCGTCAACTTCGTGGTGGCGGGATGATCGGCCGCCGCGCCGTAGTGCTCGCGCTGGCCGGCCTGACGGCCGGCTGCGGCTTTCATCCGGTCTACGGCGAAGGCCAGCCCGGCCAGGCCGCCCTGGCCGCCGTCTATGTGAACATCATCCCCAACCGGTCCGGCCAGATGCTGCGGCAGGCGCTGCAGGCCCGCCTCGAGGGCAGCTCCGGCGACGTGGCCAAACGCTACACGCTGGCTGTCGGGTATCTGGAGTCCGTCACCGGCCTGGACGTGCAGGCGGACAACTCGACCACGCGGAACCGGACGGTCGGCAACGCCACGTGGAGCCTGCACGCCGCCGACAACCCCGTGATCCAGCTTGCCGGCGGCACGGTGCGCAGCGTGGATGGCTACAACATCATCGACGAGCAGTTCTTCTACCAGGATCTGGAAGAGGATGCGGCGGAGCGGCGCCTGGCCCAGGCCCTGGCGGATCAGATCGTCCTCGCGATGGGCATATATTTCGACAAACATCCGGGGTGAACGGCGTGGCCCGGCGCGCGGCTTTTTCGGCGCCCACGCGTCCCGGTGGGATCGCATGAAGCTGGATGCCAGGCAGTTTCCGGCGCTGCTGCGTGATTCCGGGAAATACCGGCTGGCGCTGTTCTACGGCGAGGACGAGGGACAGATACGCGAGCGGTCTCAGGCGCTGACGCGCGAGGTCGCCGGGACATTGACCGACCCGTTTCTCGTAGCCGATCTGAGCCGTGAGGGCTGGGGCCAGATACCGGCCGAGATGGCTGCGTTGTCGATGATCGGGGGCCGCCGTGTGATCGTGGCGCGCGAGGTGACCGATGCGGTGCTGGGCCAGGCCCTGCAGGCGATGAAAGGCCCCGGCGGGGCGCTGCTGATACTGGAGGCGCCCGGCCTGGGGAAAGGCAAGCTGCGCAGCTTTGCCGAAGCGGCCGCGGACGGCGTGGCGGTGGCGTGCTACCCCGATGAGGGCCGGGCGCTGGGCGATCTGGTGAAGCTCGGCCTGGCCGCTTCCAGCGTGACGATCGATCCGGACGCCCTCGCCTGGCTGAGCCAGTCGCTCAGCGGAGACCGCGCGATTCTGCGCAACGAGATAGAGAAGCTTGCCTTGCTGGCGGGCGCCGACGGGCGGGTGGATCTGGATGCCGCACGGGCTTGCACCGGTGAGAGCGCGGCCGGCAGCGCCGACGAGGGGCTTCTGGCGGCTCTGGGCGGCCGCATCGAGGCGGCGGATGCCGGGGTTGAAGCCGCCGTGCAGGATGGGCTGGCCGGCGTGGCGGTGCTTCGGATGGCAGTGTCCCTGATGCAGCGCCTACACCAGGCCAGGTTGCGGATGGATGCGGGCGAAAGCGCGGCTGACGCCATCCGCTACATGCGGCCACCGGTGTTCTTCCGGGCGCAGGCCGCTACCGCGGCGTGCCTGGCGATCTGGTCGAGCCAGGGGCTTTCGCGCCTGCTGGAAGAGGCCCGGCAGACGGAGCTGGCGTGCAAGCGGACGGGAAGCCGGCAGGAGTTGCTGGCACGGCGGTTCGTGGCGGGCCTTGCACGCCAGGCCGCGGCACGTAGGCCTGCCGGCGCTCGGTGACACCCTTGCGCTTTGAGAGGGTGGCAAGGTTGCGGCCGTGGCCTCTACAACCGGGCATGCTCGCATTTTGCGGCTGACGTTTGCGCATGCCAGGAAGCAAGGCCTTCTTTTTTGAAAAAAAGAAGCAAAAAACTTTTACTTCCTGC
>CAXUOA010000016.1:0-19541 GCA_964252625.1 uncultured Acetobacteraceae bacterium
GGCCGCTCTGGCGCACCGCGCCGCCCGAGCCTGCAACCGGCACCGGGCCGATCAGACTGGTGCCGGCGCCCAGCGAAACGCTGGAGCCGGCGGCCAGGCCGACCGTGCCGATCGCGTTGGCGCCCGAGCCCAGCGAGACGGTCCACGATCCCGCCTGGGTCACCCCGCCCACGGTGTACGTTCCCGCCCCCAGGCTGACCGCGGGCGTGCCGAGCAGGCCCACGGAGCCGGTAATGCTGAGCGCCCCGCCGCTGATCAGCGCGTCCAGCGCCTGGTCGGTGACCGGGAAGCGGTTGCTGGCGGACACCGCCCCCGCGGTGCCCAGATTGACCGTCACCGCGCCGCCACTGCCGCCGGAGCCGCCGCCGCCGAACACGCAGGGCGCCACGCCATTGCCGCTGGGACAGAAGATGGTGACGCCGGGATAGCGGTTACGGCCGTCCGGCGCGATGAAGCTGGTCTGCGCCCGCGCCGGCGGGGTCAGGCACGTGGCCGCCATCAGCACGGCCAGAGCCGGTGCGGTGGCAAAGCTCTTCTGCTGGCGAAACGGCATCGCGAATTTCTCCCCCGGGCGCGTTGGTTGGAACAGGCGTTCCGGCCGCACGGTGCAGGCTGCGGCACGACCGGCAAACTATCCGGCCAGCGCAGACCTGGGCAACAAAATGTTCGTGCTACGTTCCCACGCCGGCGCGTGCCGGCCAGCAGGCTGCCCCCCTTGTGTTGGACCTGCCTGCTCAATACATCTCGCGCCATCGAGAGTGAGGGCCGCGTGCGGTGCTTCGGGCCGCACCCGGCCGCTGAACAGGAGTTTTTCGCGTATGAGCAAGGTGATCGGTATCGACCTGGGCACGACCAATTCGTGCGTGGCGATCATGGAATCCGGCGATGTCCACGTAATCGACAACAGCGAGGGCGCCCGCACCACGCCCAGCATGGTTGCGTTTACTGAATCGGGTGAGCGGCTGGTCGGCCAGGCCGCCAAGCGGCAGGCTGTTACCAACCCGTCCAACACCCTGTACGCCGTCAAGCGCCTAATCGGCCGCCGCTACGACGACCCGCTCGTCGCCAAGGACCGTGACCTCGTGCCCTACAAGATCGTCAAGGCCGACAACGGCGACGCCTGGGTGGAAGCGCGCGGCGAGAAGTACGCGCCCGGCAAGATCAGCGCCGACATACTCGGCAAGATGAAGGAGACCGCCGAGGCCTATCTCGGCGAAAAGGTGACCCAGGCCGTCATCACGGTTCCTGCCTATTTCAACGACGCGCAGCGCCAGGCGACCAAGGACGCCGGCCGCATCGCCGGCCTGGACGTGCTGCGCATCATCAACGAGCCGACCGCGGCTGCCCTCGCCTACGGCATGGATAAGAAGAACGGCGGCACTATCGCGGTCTATGACCTGGGCGGCGGCACGTTCGACGTCTCCGTCCTGGAGATCGGTGACGGCGTGTTCGAGGTGAAGAGCACCAACGGCGACACGTTCCTCGGCGGCGAGGATTTCGACGCCCGGGTGATCGACTACCTGGCCAGCGAGTTCAAGCGTGACCAGGGCATCGACCTGCGCACCGACAAGCTGGCCCTGCAGCGCCTGAAGGAAGCCGCCGAAAAGGCGAAGATCGAGCTGTCCACGGCCAAGGAGACCGAGATCAACCTGCCGTTCATCACGGCGGACGCCTCCGGGCCGAAGCACCTGGTGATGAAGCTGTCGCGCGCGAAGCTGGAGAGCCTGGTCGACGACCTGATCAGCCGCACGCTGGACCCGTGCCGTGCCGCGTTGAAGGACGCCGGTGTCACGGCCTCGGAGATCAATGAGGTGATCCTGGTGGGCGGCATGACGCGCATGCCCAAGGTGATCGAGGCGGTGAAGTCGTTCTTCGGCCGTGACCCGGCGCGCAACGTGAACCCGGACGAGGTCGTGGCGATCGGCGCCGGCATCCAGGGCGCGGTGCTGCGTGGCGACGTCAAGGACGTGCTGCTGCTCGACGTGACTCCGCTGAGCTTGGGCATCGAGACGCTGGGTGGTGTGTTCACCCGCCTGATCGACCGTAATACCACGATCCCCACCAAGAAGAGCCAGATCTTCTCGACGGCGGACGACAACCAGGGTGCGGTGACCATCAAGGTGTTCCAGGGCGAGCGCGAGATGGCCGCCGACAACAAGATGCTCGGCCAGTTCGACCTGGTGGGCATCCCGCCGGCACCGCGCGGCATGCCGCAGATCGAGGTTACGTTCGACATCGACGCGAACGGCATCGTCAGCGTCAGCGCGCGCGACAAGGCGACCGGCAAGGAGCAGCAGATCCGCATCCAGGCCAGCGGCGGGTTGTCGGACACCGACATCGAGAAGATGGTACGCGACGCCGAGGCGAATGCCGAGGCGGACAAGAAGCGCCGCGAGATGGTGGAGGCGCGCAACCAGGCTGAGGCGATGGTCCATCAGGTCGAACGCAACTTGAAGGATCACGGCGACAAGATGCCGGCGGCCGACCGCACCGAGGCTGAGTCCGCGATGGCCGCGGTGAAGTCGGCAATGGAAGGTTCGGACGCGGATGCGCTAAAAGCCGCAAGCGACCGGCTGACACAGGCGGCGATGAAGATCGGCGAGCACGTCTACAAGGCGGAGGCTGCGGCTTCCGCAGCGCCCGAGGCTCCGGCTGCGGGTGGCGGGGACAACGTGGTCGATGCTGAGTTTGAAGAGCTCGACGAGAGCAAGAAGAAGTCAGCGTAAGCGCTGGGGCTCTGCCCCAGACCCCGCTGGGGCCAAGGCCCCCAGCGGGGTCCAGGGGCAGAGCCCCTGGCCTTAAGGAAGCCAGATGGCAAAGCCCGACTACTACGCGACCCTGGAGGTCGCCAAGGACTGCAGCCCGGAGGACCTGAAAAAGGCCTACCGCAAGCTGGCAATGAAGTATCACCCGGACCGCAACCCGAACGACAAGGCGGCCGAAGCCCAGTTCAAGATCGTCTCCGAAGCTTACGAGGTGCTGAAGGACGAACAGAAACGCGCGGCCTATGACCGCTTCGGCCACGCCGCCTTCGAGCAGGGCGGCGGCGCACCCGGCGGGTTCGACTTCTCCGGTGCCGGCGGCCTGGGCGACATCTTCGACCAGATGTTCGGCGACTTCACCGGTCGTAGCGGCGGCCGCACCCGGACGCGCACCGGCGCCGACATTCAGGTGCAGGTGGAGATCGACCTCGCCCAGGCGTTTGCCGGGACCAAGACGCCCGTCCGGGTGCCCACGCGCGTCACCTGCGAGGCGTGCCGAGGCACTGGCTCGTCGGACGGCAAGGCGGCGGCCGACACGTGCTCCACCTGCAACGGCGCCGGCAAGGTGCGCGCGCAGCAGGGCTTCTTCCTGATCGAGCGCGCGTGCCCCACCTGCGGCGGCGCCGGCCGTGTCATACGCAGCCCCTGCCGCGTCTGCCATGGAGCGGGCACGGTGCAACGCGAACGCACCCTGCAGGTCACCGTGCCGCCAGGCGTGGAAGACGGCACCCGCATACGCATCCAGGCCGAGGGCGAGGCGGGCGGGCAGGGGGCGCCGAACGGCGACCTCTACGTCCACGTGGCGATCCGCCAGCATGCGCTGTTCCACCGCGAGGGCGCGCACATCTTCTGCGAGGTTCCACTGCGTATGAGCCAGGCGGCCCTGGGCGACGAGATCGATGTTCCCGCCATCGACGGCACCACGCAGAAGGTGCGCATCCCCGCCGGCACCCAGGCCGGCGCGCAGTTCCGGTTGCGCGGCCGCGGCTTCTCCGTGCTGCGCAGCGCGGCACGTGGCGACATGGTTGTGCAGGCAAAGGTGGAGACACCGCAGCACCTCACCCGCCGGCAGCGTGAGCTGCTGGAGGAGTTCGAGTCCGAGGCCCAGGCCCATGCCAAAGGAAGCCCTGAGCATGAAGGCTTTTTCGCCAAGATGAAGGAGTTTTTGGCAGGGCGGGACTAGCGGGCCATTGTGACAAAAGCACGTCACGCAAGCGCCGTTACACACCTTCGTGAGACGACGCAGCCGCCGTTGCGCCGCGGCTGCGCAGAGCAATATGTGGTCGGACACCAGGACGAGGCGCACCCCCCCCCAGCGCTGACGGCCGGTGTCATAGGCGGCGCAGTCTCCCCCCGACTGCGCCGCCATCATTTCAGACTTGTCTCATTTGCCTATACGCCCGAGTGGCGTGCCAATGCCGGTGCACAAGTCGTAGCCGATCGTCGCCACGCCACTTGCCGCATTGGGGCACGTCCCGCCCGTGATGTCCGTGAAAGCGCGCGGACGGAGGCGGTTGGCATACATCACCTGCAATTCGGCCGCGGTGGAAGCCCGGAAGGCGCCGGCATTGTTCACCAGCGCCGCCGTGGCAGGGCTGGCGACGCTTGTGCCGCCCAACACGATCCAGTTCGGCACGTCACCATTGTAGGGCGTGGTGTCATACACCCATACGCCGGACGCCGGGTTGGCAACCAGGGACACGTCCGGTGTCCCGCGCATGCTGCCCACCACGGTAGAGACGGGCAGCTGGAATGCGGGTGCAGCCACGAACGGGCTCAATCCGCCGCCCGTGTTGGCCCAGGTGGTCTGGTTGATGAAGTTGCCCGAAGCGTCGCGGTTGATGGTGGTGCCGCCGACGGAGATCACGTTCGGCAGCGCGGACGGCACGCCGGTGCCCGAAGTGTCGCCTGCAGAGGCGAAGAACACCACGTTGGTGCCGCTGAAGGCCGGGGCCTCCTGCAACTCGCCCGAGAATTCCCCGCCGGACCAGCTGTTGGACACCTCGCCGCCGCCGGCGGCGGCAACGAGGCTGGCCGCGACCTGCTCGGCGGCGAACAGGTCGCTGTAGCTGTTGGATGCGGCTTCCACGAGGATCACACGCGCGCCTGGCGCCAGCGCATGCGCCATTTCGATGTCGAGCGCCGCCTCCAGGGCCCAGCCGCCGGACGGGTCGGCAATCGGCTGCGTGCCGGAAGCATACACGACGGAGAAATTGGCCGAAGTGACCGCAGGCAGGCCGTAATGGGCGCTGAAGGCCGCCAGGTCGGCGGAAGCCGTCGGATAGTCGAAAGCGTCGACGATGGCGATTGCCCGGCTTCCGCCCGTCGCTACGGTCGTCACCGTCTGCGGGTTGCAGCCGGATACATGCGGCGCCACGCCATACAGGCAGGCGAGAGAAGCCGGCGTCTCGATGAAATTGCCGGAATCGACGGTGGCCGAGCGCATCCGTGCGGGGCGGAACAGGTGAACGTTGGTGTGCGCCGCTCGTCCCAGATCCTCGCGCCGTTCGATGCTGGAGCCAGGCGTCACGATCACGCCGGCCTGCGTGGCGAGAACCTGCTGGCCTTCATCGACCGGTGCGGCGGCAGCCTGGCTCAACGCGGTGATCACCAGCGAGGCGGTGACAACGGTACACAGCTTCCTCATGAGCGGTTCCTAATCACTAACCCGTGTACAAAAACACGAATTCGTGTAAATAGAAACCGTAATCGTTGCAGAAACAGTTTTTCTTGCTCGGGCGCTTACCGCCAGGCCCCGGGCGGCTTATGAGCAGCCGATGCGCATCGGTGTTGCCGGAATAAATGGCCGTATGGGCCGTCTCGTGGCCGACGCGGTGCCGCAGGCCGGGGCCGTCCTCTCCGCCGGCCTGGCCCGCACGTCGCTGGCGAACGCCTCCGGCGCACCCTGCGTACAATCGATGGCTACGCTTGCGGCCTGCAGCGACGTGGTGATCGACTTCACCCATGCCGACACGGCGGTCAGCCACGCCGGCGCGTTGCAGGACGGCCGTACCGCCTGGGTGCTCGGCACCACCGGGCTGCCGGCACCGGGCGAGGCCGCCGTGCGCGCGGCGGCACGATCCATACCGGTCGTCTGGGCGGCAAACTTCTCGCCGGGCGTGGCCCTGATGCTGGCCGTGGCCGCCACGCTCGCACGCGCTCTGCCGGGGACGGAATACGATGCGGAAATCCTGGAGATGCATCACCGCGGCAAGCGGGATGCGCCGTCGGGTACGGCACTGGCCCTGGCCGAAGCCGTGGCCGCCGGCCGTGAGACGCCCTTGCAGCCGATCCGCCCGCGTGACGGACAGACCGGCCCGCGCCCGCAAGGCGGCATAGGTTTCGCAGCCTTGCGCGGCGGCCAGGTGGTGGGCGAACACACCCTCCTGTTCGCCGGCGACGGCGAACACATATCCCTCACGCACAAGGCGCTTGACCGCCGCATCTTCGCCCGCGGCGCCGTGCAAGCCGCGCTGTGGGTGCAGGGCCGTGCGCCCGGGCTGTACGGCATGGCCGACGTGCTGGGCCTTCCGGGCGACGGCCACTGCCCGTAAGCACCGCAGACAGACAAGGACCACCCTCCAGAGATGAATTTCGCCAGCGACAACACCGCCCCGGTCAGCCCGGAAATCATGGCCGCCCTGGCGGAGGCCAACACCGGCCACGAGCCGTCCTATGGCGCGGACCCGCTCACCAGGCGGTTGACGGAGAAGGCACGCGACGTCTTCGGCACCGACCTGACCGTGTTCCCGGTCGCCACCGGAACGGCGGCAAACGCGCTGGCGCTGGCCACGCTGGTGCGGCCGTACGGGGCGGTGCTCTGCTATGAGGAAGCGCATATCGCCACCGACGAGTGCGGCGCGCCGGAATTCTACATGGGCGGCGCCAAGCTGGTGACGCTGCCATCGGAGACTGGCCGGATAACGCCGGCGCAGGTCGATGCCGGCATGGCGCGCGCCACGGATGGCGGGGTGCACCACGTGCTGCCCGAAGCCGTCAGCATCACCCAGGCCACGGAATGGGGTACGGTCTACAGCGTCGACCAGGTGGCGGCACTCGGCCAGTCCTGCCGCCGCCACGGGCTGCACTTGCACATGGACGGCGCACGCCTGGCCAACGCGCTTGCCTATCTCGGCTGCACGCCCGCGGAGCTGACCTGGCGCGCCGGCGTGGACGCGCTGTCCTTCGGCGCCACCAAGAACGGCGCGCTGGCCGCCGAAGCGGTGGTCTTCTTCAATCCGGCGCTGGCCGCCGGCTTCGAGCGCCGGCGCAAGCGGGCGGGCCAGCTCTGGTCCAAGCTGCGCTTCCTGTCCGCGCAGATGCTGGGCTACCTGGAAGGCGACCTCTGGCTGCGCAACGCCACGCACGCCAACGCCATGGCCCAGGCGCTCGCCCGTGGCCTGGGCGCCGTCCCGGGCGCCCGCCTGTTGCAGGACGTGCAGGCCAACGAGCTGTTCGTGGCCATGCCGGAGGACACCGTGCAGGCGCTGGAAGGCGCCGGCGCCAGGTTCTACCGCTGGATCGGGGTCCCCGGCGTGGCGCTGCCGGTGATACGGCTGGTGACCAGCTTTGCCACCACACGCGCCGAGGTGGACACGTTCCTGTCTGTCGCCTCGCAGGCGTCCGGGGATTGCCTGGCGGCTGAGTAGGGCCGGGCAGGCGTCTTCCGCAAGGACGGAAAAAGGACGCTTCTACTCTCCGCCGGGCTTCCTTCGGCAGCGCGTGGCAGCAAAACGCGGCCCTTCGCTCCTTTCGACAGGACTGCCTGCTTTCCCTCAGTGGCCGCGCAGCGTTCACTCTGTCATACCCCTTCCACGCTCATCCCTCGCTTGAGTGGAGAACTCACATGGTCTTCAAACCGAACTACAATTTTCAACGCGCCGAGCGCGAGCGCGCCAAGGAAGCCAAGGCGGAAGCCAAGAAAGCCGAGAAAGCCGAGGCCAAGCGCCGCGCCGCCGCGGGCGAGCCGCCTTTGCCCGAGCCCGCCGAGGACGACCCCGTGCCGGACGCGCCTGATGCCGCCTAAGCGCAAGATACTCAGCAGCTTCGTAGCCTTCGACGTCACGTACACGGACGGCACGCTCAGCTCCAATCGCCGCGTGCCATACACGGAACTGGGCGGGCTGGACGGCGACGAGCCGGCGAAATGGTTCATCGAGGCGCAGGACCGCGAGATCGGCGCGGCGTCCGGCCGGCCGCGTGCTTCCATCAGGTCGATTGCGCGTACGCCGGCGAAGGCGCAGCCGAAAGAATAGCAAGCAAGGTCTTCTTTTTTGAAAAAAAGAAGCAAAAAACTTTTGTCCCTGACGACGCTGCCGATGCCGGGATTTGTATTGGAGCACCCGGCCGGTGCAAATGCGGCGAGATAAAAGTTTTGGTTTTTTTCTTCAAAAAAGAACTGCCTCCTTTCTTATCCAGGTTTCCCCATGCGCTACCTCTCCACCCGAGGCCAATCCCCAACCCAAGACTTCGCCGGCGTCCTGCTGGCCGGCCTGGCGCCGGATGGCGGCCTCTACATGCCGGAAACCTGGCCGCATTTCTCGCACGCGGACCTGCGCGCCTTGCGCGGCCTGCCCTACGCGGAACTCGCAGCCCGGGTTATCGCCCCGTTCACCGGGGACGCGGTGCCGTTTCCCACGCTGCAGGCGCTCTGCCGCGACGCCTATGCCGGCTTCCGCCACCCGGCCATCATCCCGCTTGTCCAGCTCGGCCCCAACCTGTGGGCGCTCGAGCTGTTCCACGGCCCCACGCTCGCTTTCAAGGACCTGGCGATGCAGCTCCTGGGCCGGCTGTTCGACCATGTGCTGCGCCAGCAGAACCAGCGCATCACCATCGTCGGCGCCACCTCGGGCGACACCGGGTCGGCTGCCATCGAGGCCTGCCGCGGGCGTGCGGCCATCGACATCGCGATACTCCACCCGGCCGGCCGCACCAGCGCGGTGCAGCGCCGGCAGATGACCACGGTGGACGCGCCGAACGTCCTTAACATCGCGGTCGGCGGCAATTTCGATGATTGCCAGGACCTGGTGAAGGCGATGTTCGCCGACGTGGCGTTCCGTGACCAGATGCACCTCTCGGCGGTGAACTCGATCAACTGGGCGCGCATCGCTGCCCAGATCCCGTACTACGTCGCAAGTGCGCTGGCGTTGGGCGCGCCGGAGCGCGAGGTGGCTTTCGCCGTGCCCACCGGCAATTTCGGCAACGTGCTCGCCGCCTGGGCGGCGCGCCGCATGGGCCTGCCAGTGGCGCGCCTGACAGTGGCCAGCAACCGCAACGACATCCTGGCCCGCTTCCTGGCCGACCGCGACATGTCCGTGCGCGACGTGGAGCCCAGCCTGTCGCCCAGCATGGACATCGCCATCAGCTCGAACTTCGAACGCCTGCTGTTCGAGCTGCTCGGCCGTGACCCGGCACTGATCGCCGGGATCATGACCGGCTTCCGTGCCACCGGCCGCATGGACGTGCCCGAAGCCGTCTGGCATCGCGCCCGCACTTTGTTCGACGGCTTCCGCCTCGATGACGATGGCACTACCGCGGAGATCGCCCGCCTCAACAGCGAATGCGGCTACCTGGCCGACCCGCACACCGCCATCGGCATCGCCGCCGCACGCGCCCACCCTTTCGCGCATTTGCCGACCATCGCGGCCGCCACCGCGCATCCCGCCAAGTTCCCTGACGCGATGGCGCGCGCGACCGGCGCGCGCCCCCCTCTGCCGGCGCACCTGGCCGACCTATATGAACGCGAAGAACGCTTCTCCACCGCGCCGGCCGACCTCGCCCAGGTCCAGGCCGTCATCCGCGCTTTCGTTGCAAGGAACCATCCATGACACCCGAAGCCATTCGCGTGACCAAGCTGCCCTCCGGCCTGACCGTGGTCACCGAGACCATGGACCGCATGGAGACGGTCTCGCTTGGCGCCTACGTGGCCAGCGGCACGCGCAACGAGGACGCGGCCCAGAACGGCGTCAGCCACTTCCTCGAGCACATGGCCTTCAAGGGCACCGAGCGCCGCACCGCCGCCGAGATCGCCGAGGCGGTGGAGAACGTCGGCGGCCACATCAACGCCTACACCGCGCGCGAGCAGACCGCGTACTACGTCAAGATGCTCAAGGAGGACCTCGCGCTGGGCGCCGACATCATCGGCGATATCCTGACGCATTCCGCCTTCGCGCCGGAGGAGCTGGAGCGCGAGCGCGGCGTGATCCTGCAGGAGATCGGCCAGGCCAACGACACGCCGGACGACATCATCTTCGACCATTTCCAGGAGGCGGCCTACCCCGGCCAGCCGATGGGCCGCCCCGTGCTCGGCACGGAAGACATCATACGCAACATGCGCGGCGCCGACATCCAGGCCTACATGCGCCGCCATTACGCCGCCGGAAACGTGGTGGTGGCCGCCGCCGGCGCGCTGGAGCACGACCGCGTGGTGGACCTGGTGGCGAAGCATTTCGCCGACCTGCCCGCCGAGATGCCGCCGCCGCTGGAGCCTGGCCGCTACGGCGGCGGCGAGTTCCGCGAGGAGCGCGACCTCGACCAGGTGCACATCGTGCTCGGCTTCCCCTCGGTCAGCTACTCGGACCCGGACTACTATCCCGTCCTGCTGCTGTCCGGCCTGCTCGGCGGCGGCATGTCGTCTCGCCTGTTCCAGGAGATCCGCGAAAAGCGCGGCCTGGTCTATTCGGTCTATTCGTTCACCGCGCCCTATGTGGAGACCGGCCTGTTCGGCATCTATGCCGGCACCGGCGAGGAAGAGGCCGCCGAACTTGTGCCCGCCACGCTGGCCGAACTGCACCGCGTGCAGATCGACGCCAACGAGGCCGAATTGCGCCGGGCGAAAGCGCAGGTGAAGGCCAGCCTGCTGATGAGCATGGAAAGCACCGGCAGCCGCTGCGAGCAGCTCTCCCGCCAGATGCAGATCTTCGGCCGCATAATCCCCAGTGCCGAGACGGTGGCCAAGCTGGAAGCGGTGACGGTGGCCGACATACGGCGGGCTGCGTCGCGTATCTTCCGGGGCGTGCCGACGCTTGCGGCGATGGGGCCGGCGGCTAGTGTTCCCAGCCTTTCCGATATTACGTTGCGGTTGGCGGCTTGAAGGAAGGAAGGCCTTCTTTTTTGAAAAAAAGAAGCAAAAAACTTTTATCTCCCCGACGCTGAAGCGCTTCGGTTTTTCCGAGAGGCACACGGCCGCTGCAAATGCGCGGGGGTAAAAGTTTTTTGGTCCTTTTTTTCAAAAAAGGACTGCTTGCTTACTTGCCGAATATCAGGATTCCCCATGAGCCTAGAACTGCTGTCCAATCTGCTCGGCGCCGCGCAAACGGCCGGCGCCGACCGCGCCGACGCCATCCTGCTGGCGCGCACCTCCCTCAGCGTGGAGCGTCGCCTTGGCCAGACCGAAACGCTGGAGCGTTCGGAGAGCCAGGATCTGGGCCTGCGCGTGTTCTGCGGCGCCAAGAGCGCCATCGTCTCCGCCGCCAGCGTCGATCCCGCGCGTTTCGCCGCTTTTGCCGAGCGTGCCGTCGCCATGGCCCGCGTGGTGCCTGACGATCCGCTTGCCGATCTTTCCGATGCCGCCGCCGCCCCGCGTGACGCGGCCTTTTTGGACCGCGTGGACGCGGCCGAGCCGGACGTGGCGGCACTCACCGCGCGCGCGGACGCCGCGGAAGCCGCGGCCATGGCGGTGGCAGGTGTGACCAACTCCGAAGGTGGCAGCGCCGGCTTCGGCCGCACCGAGATGTTCCTGGCCACCTCTGCCGGGTTCGCCGGCCATTCGGCGCGCACCTACCACTCGCATTCGGCCAGCGTGATCGCTGGCGAGGGTACCTCCATGCAACGCGATTACGATTACCACGGCGCGGTCCACCTGGCCGACCTCGACGATCCGGCCGCGATCGGCCACAGCGCCGGCGAGCGCGCGGTCTCTCGCCTGAACCCGACGCGCCCGAAGACCGGCCAGATGCCGGTGGTGTTCGACCCGCGGGTGGCCAACAGCCTGGTCGGCCATCTCTCCTCTGCCATTAACGGCGCCTCGATCGCGCGCGGCACCAGCTTCCTGAAGGACCGCATGGGGCAACGCCTGTTCCGGCCCGGGGTGCACATCCGCGATGACCCGTGGCGCGTGCGCGGCGCCCGTTCCGCCGTGTTCGACGGGGAAGGCGTGCCGACGAAGCCGATCACCCTGATCGAGGACGGCACGCTCACCACCTGGATCCTGGACAGCCGCAGCGCCCGCCAGCTCGGCCTGCGCACCACCGGCCACGCCAGCCGCGGCACGGGCGGCCCGCCTGGCCCGTCCGCCACGAACCTGTACATGGACGCCGGCGAGCCGACACCGGCCGAGCTGATGGCCGACATCGCGCTGGGCGTCTACGTCACCGAGCTGATCGGCATGGGGATCAACGGTATGACCGGTGATTACAGCCGGGGTGCAGCCGGCTTCATGATACGCGATGGGGCGCTGGCCGAGCCGGTGGCCGAGATCACCATCGCCGGCAACCTGATCGAGATGTTCGCGGCGTTGCAGCCGGCGAACGATCTGGTGTTCCGGCGGGGGACCGATGCGCCGACGATCCGGGTGGATGGGTTGATGGTGGCTGGGGGATAGCAAGGCAAGGCCTTCTTTTTTGAAAAAAAGAAGCAAAAAACTTTTGTCTCCTCGACGCTGAAGCGCCCCGGGGTTTTCTGAAGCACCCGTCTGCTGCAAATGCGTGGGAAGTAAAAGTTTTTGGTCCTTTTTTTCAAAAAAGGACTGCTTGCTTACTTGCCCTTCCCCGCATCGTCCAAAGCCAGGTTCAGCGCCAGCACGTTCACCCGAGACGCGCCAACGAAGCCAAGTTCCGGCATCGCCACGTGGCTCGCCACGAGTGCGCGCACCGTGTCCGGCGACAAGCCCCGCGCTTTTGCCACGCGCGCGACCTGAAGCGTAGCGTTCTCCGGCGAGATGTCCGGGTCCAGGCCGGAGGCAGACGTTGTCACCATGTCGGCCGGAACGTCCCTGGCGCCAGTCTGGGCCACGTCGGCCGTCACCCGCTCGGACAACGCCTTCGAGGCTGGGGCGAGGTTGGAGGCGCCGGATTCGCTGGCGTCGTAGGGCGTCGGAACCTGTTTGGAGCTGTCTTTCGGGTCGGCGCCCATCAGGGCCGAGGGACGGGCGTGGAAGTATCTGTCGCTGGTGAAGCTCTGGCCGATCAGGGCGGAGCCGAATGTCCGGCCATCGCGCAGGATCAGGCTGCCGCCTGCCTGGAACGGAAAGATCACCTGGCCGAAACCCACGAAGGCCAGCGGAATGGCCAGGCCGGTCAGCAGCGTGAACGCCAGGATCATGACGCACGCGGGACGGAATTGCGCTATCACGGCTGTATCTCCCTAGACAAAAATGTGGGCGGCGGTCAGGAGCATGTCGATCGCCTTGATGCCGACGAACGGCGCGATGATCCCCCCCAGGCCGTAGATCAGCAGGTTGCGTTGCAGGAGTGCGGCAGCGCCCACCGCGCGGAACTTCACGCCGCGCAGCGCCAGCGGCACCAGTGCTACGATGATCAGCGCGTTGAAGATGACAGCCGACATGATCGCACTCTGCGGCGTGGACAGGTGCATGATGTTGAGCGCGCCCAGCTCGGGGTAGGTGGCCACGAAGATGGCCGGCAGGATGGCGAAGTACTTGCTGATGTCGTTGGCGATGCTGAACGTGGTCAGCGAACCGCGGGTGATCAGCAGCTGCTTGCCGATCTCGACGATCTCGATGAGCTTGGTGGGATCGCTGTCCAGGTCGACCATGTTGCCCGCCTCGCGCGCGGCCTGCGTGCCTGTCTGCATCGCCACGCCCACGTCTGCCTGCGCCAGGGCCGGCGCGTCGTTTGTCCCGTCGCCGCACATCGCCACCAGCCTGCCTTCGGCCTGAGTCTTGCGTATGTAGTCCAGCTTGTCCTGCGGTGTGGCCTCGGCGATGAAGTCGTCCACGCCCGCTTCGGTGGCGATGGCGGCGGCCGTCACCCGGTTGTCGCCGGTGACCATGATGGTGCGTATGCCCATGCGGCGCAGTTCGGCGAAACGGTCGCGTATGCCCGGCTTGACGATGTCCTTCAGCTCGATCACGCCGAGCAGACGGCCGTCCTGCAGCACCGCCAGCGGTGTGCTGCCGGCGCGCGAGACGCGCTCCACGGACTGCGTGAAGGCAGCCGGCGCCGCGTGGCTTCCTAACTTGAGGATGTTGTCGACCGCACCCTTGCGCCAGCATTTCCCGCCGGAGTCGAGGCCGGAGACACGCGTGTTGGCGGTGAACGGGATGATGTTGGCGTCGTGCGGCACGTCGAGGTTGATGCCGTGCCGGTCACGCACGAAGGTTATGATGGAGCGGCCTTCCGGCGTCTCGTCACCCAGGCTGGCGTAGGCAGAGGCTTCGGCCAGGTCACGGTCGGACACACCAGGTGAGGGATAGAGGCCGGCGGCCATACGGTTGCCGAAGGTGATGGTGCCGGTCTTGTCGAGCAGCAGCGCGTCCACGTCGCCCGCCGCCTCCACCGCGCGGCCGCTGGTGGCCACCACGTTGAAGCGTATCAGCCGGTCCATTCCCGCGATGCCGATGGCCGACAGCAATCCGCCGATCGTGGTGGGAATAAGCGTCACCAGCAATGCGGCCAACACGGGAATGGGCAGCGGCGTCTCGGAATATTTCGCAAACCCCACCAGCGTGACCACGGCGATCAGGAAGATGATCGTGAGCCCGGCCAACAGGATGTCGAGCGCGATCTCGTTCGGCGTCTTGCGGCGTTCCGCGCCTTCCACGAGCTTGATCATGCGGTCGATGAAGGTCTGCCCGGGATCGGCGGTGATGCGTATCACCAGCCAGTCCGACACCACCTGCGTGCCGCCTGTCACCGCCGAGCGATCACCGCCCGCCTCGCGTATGACGGGCGCGGACTCGCCGGTGATCGCACTCTCGTTGACGCTGGCAATACCCTGCACGATCTCGCCGTCCGACGGGATCAGGTCGCCCGTTTCGCACAGCACGAAGTCGCCCGCCTGCAGCGCAGTGGCGGGCGTGGGTGCCACCAGCTTGCGGTCCTTCGGGTTGGCCATCAGCTTGGCCATCGTATCCGTGCGCGCGCGGCGCAGGCTCTCCGCACGCGCCCGGCCGCGGCCTTCGGCCACCGCTTCGGCAAAGGTGGCGAACAGCACCGTCAGCCAAAGCCATACGGCCACGGCAAGGGCGAACGCGGATTTCGTGCCGTCGATCAGCGCCTCGATGCCGATGAAGGTGGTCAGTGCCGCCACGATCTCGGTGACGAAGATCACCGGGTTGCGCATGAGCTGCACGGGGTTGAGCTTGGCGAAGCTGTCGCCGACGGCACGCCAGATGATGGTGCGGTCGAAGAGCGCTATCGTGTCGGCTTTTGCGGGCGGCATTCGGTGGATACCCTTGTGAAAAAAGTAAGCAAGCAAGCAGTTCTTTTTCGAGAAAAAGAACCAAAAAGCTTTTTCTCCGCTGTCGCGGGAGTTTTCTGCTGAGTCCGCGACAGCGGAGTCAAAAGTCTTTTGCTTCTTTTCTTCAGAAAAGAAGGCCTTTCTTTCTTGTTAGAACGTATGCCCAGCACGCAGCGCGAAATGATCCGCCATCGGCCCAAGCGCATCGGCCGGCATGAACTGCAGCCCGCCCAGGATGATGATCACGCCGATCAGCAGGCCCACGAACAGCGGCCCCGTGGTGGGGAACGTGCCAGCGCTGGGCGGCAGTTTCGGCTTTGCGGCCAGCGAGCCGGCGATCGCCAGTACGGGCACCATGAAGGCGAACCGGCCGAAGATCATCGCAAAGCCCAGCCCATAATCGAGCAGCCGCGTGTTGGCGGTAAGCCCCGCCATGGCACTGCCGTTGTTCTCGGTGGCGGACGACCAGGCGTAGAGCATTTCCGACAGGCCGTGCGGGCCGGCGGCACTGAGCGAGGAGACGCCGTTCGGCAGCACCAGCGACAGGCCGGCGCCGCCCAGGATGAAGAAGGTCAGGATCAGCACGGCAAGCATGGCAAGCTTGATCTCCCGCGCCTGCACCTTCTTGCCGAGGTATTCCGGCGTGCGGCCCACCATCAGCCCGGCCACGAACACCGAGAGCAGCGCGAAGACGACGATCGTGTAGAGACCGGAGCCGACGCCGCCCGGTGTCACTTCGCCAAGCTGCATCAGGAACATCGGCACCAGCCCGCCAAGCGGCGTGTAGCTGTCGGTGAAACTGTCCACCGCGCCGGTGGAGGTGCCGGTGGCCGACGTGTTGAACGCAGAGGACAGGGCGACGCCGAAGCGGACGTCCTTGCCCTCCATGTTGCCCATGCCGGCGCTCACGCCGGCATGTGTCAGCAGCGGATTGCCCCCGGCTTCGGCGGCATATGTGCCGGCGATGGCGAGCGTGAGCAGTATGGCCATCGCGTAGAACAGCGAACGGCCCTGCTTCTTCTCGCCGACCATGTGGCCGAGCATGATGGCCAGCGCGAAGGGTATCACGAGCAGCAGCCAGTTCTCGAGAACGTTGGTCAGCGCAGACGGGTTCTCGAACGGGTGGGCGGAGTTGGCGTTGAAGAAGCCGCCGCCGTTGGTGCCGAACTCCTTGATGGCCTCCTGAAACGCGACAGGCCCGAACGCGATCGTCTGCGATCCGCCGTCCAGCGTCGTGGCGCTGGCATACGCCGACAGCGTCTCCGGCACGCCGGCGGCCAGCAGCACGATGCCGGCCACGATGCAGACGGGCAGCAGCAGATAGAGCGTGATGCGCGTGAGGTCGACGTAGAAATTTCCCAATGTGGTCAGCGCGCTTCCGGCGAATGCGCGCACCACGGCGACTGCCGCCGCGATACCGGTGGCGGCACTGAGGAAATTGTGCACGGTGAGGCCGAACATCTGCGCGCCGTAGCTGATCTGGCTCTCCGGCGTGTAGGCCTGCCAGTTCGTGTTCGTCACGAAGCTGGCGGCGGTGTTGAACGCCAGCCGCGGCGACATGCCCGCGATGTGCTGCGGGTTGAACGGCAGCACGCCCTGCAGGCGCAGGATGGCGTAGAGCACCAGGAAATGCACGGCGTTCAGCAGGATCAGCGCGAACACGTATTCCCGCCACGTCATGCCGCGGCGCGGATCCACGCCGGCCACCCTGTACAGCCCGCGTTCAACGGGCCCCAGCACGGGCGTCAGCCAATTGCGGCCGCCGGAAAACAACACTGCCATGTAATGGCCGAGCGGGAACGCCGATGCGAACACCAGCGACAGCACGAGCGCGATCTGCGCCCAGCCGATCAACGTCATGCGACAGGCCCCTAGAAGTCTTCGGGGCGCACGAGGGCCCACACGAGATAGACGAGCAGCAGGAAAGAGACAGCGCCGCCGAGCACGAGGTCGAGCATCAGATGTGCTCGCACAGCACGGCGTAGGCGGCCATCAGCAGGATGGCCCCCGTGCCCAGGACGATCACCAGTATGTCAGCCATTCCAGACGCCCCCTTCGCGCCGTAGCGGCTGACTAGGCCGGCGGCGCATAAAGGTGCCATGTGGCGTTTCGGCCCGGGGCATAAGAGCCGTATAAAAGTGGAGCGGGTGAAGGGAATCGAACCCTCCTAGCTAGCTTGGAAGGCTAGAGCATTACCACTATGCTACACCCGCACCCTGACAGACTACCGCCGCCGCCTGTTCAGGGGCAAGCCCGCCGGAGTACACCGGTCGGCCGCTTCGCGGTCGGTTCGGCTCGCCGGAGAACCCTCGTCAGGGCACGAATCCGTTGCCGGACCCTGATGCAAGGTGGCCGCAGTCAGGCTTGCCGGCCCGCAGGCTTGACAGGACGTCGCCAACGCCGTTCAAACGCCGCTCGCGTGTGCAGCCGGGGGTGCCCAGCTGCCACAGGGGTGTAGCTCAATTGGCTAGAGCGCCGGTCTCCAAAACCGGAGGCTGGGGGTTCGAGACCCTCCACCCCTGCCATGCGCGAAACCACAATCAGTACTGTCTTGCCTCCGCCGCCGCTTCTCTGTCCCGTCTTCCGAAGGAACCCACCTTGGCGTTTGCACCGGCGAAATTCCTGGCCGACGTCCGGGCCGAGGCGTCCCGCGTTACCTGGCCCAGCCGCAAGGAGACCCTGGTCACCACCGGGCTGGTGCTGGCGATGGCGACGATCACCGCGCTGTTCTTCTTCAGCGTGGACATGCTGGTGGGCTGGCTGGTGCGCGTCCTGTTCGCCGGCCCCGGCGCCGTTTGAGGATCTAGATCACACCATGGCCAAGCGCTGGTACGTCGTACACGTCTATTCCGGGTTCGAGAAGAAAATTGCCCAGGCCATCAAGGAACAGGCCGAGCAGAAAGGCCTGGCCGACCATATCGACGAGGTATTGGTGCCGGCCGAGGAAGTGGTGGAAGTCCGCCGCGGCCAGAAGATCAACGCGGAGCACAAATTGTTCCCCGGCTACGTGCTGGTGAAGATGGAACTGACGGACGACGCCTGGCACCTGATCAAGAACACCCCGAAGGTAACCGGCTTCCTGGGCACCAAATTGCGTCCCAGCCCGATCAGCGAGGCGGAAGCCGAGCGCATCATGAAGCAGGCGCAGGAAGGCGTGGACCATCCACGCCGCAGCATCATCTTCGAGATCGGCGAGCAGGTGCGCGTGGCCGACGGGCCGTTCTCCAGCTTCAACGGCACGGTCGAGGAGATTGACGAGGAGAAGGGGCGGCTTAAAGTTTCGGTGTCGATATTCGGGCGGTCCACGCCTGTGGAGCTGGAGTATGGGCAGGTGGAGAAGGTTTAGGGAGGAAGGCCTTCTTTTCTGAAGAAAAGAAGCAAAAGACTTTTATCTGTTCGCTTGCACGAAAGCCTTGGCTGCTCCTGCAATGGCACTACTGGCAGGAGGAGCGCATACTTCTCTGCAAGCGAAGGAGCAAAAGTCTTTTGCTTCTTTTTTTCAAAAAAGAAGGCCTTGCCCTACTCTGCCGCCCGCATCACCGGCTCCACCATCGCCACCGCGCTACCCAGATCCACCGACAGCAGCCGAGACACCCCGCGCTCCTGCATCGTCACCCCGAACAGCCGGTCCATCCGGCTCATCGTCAACTGGTGGTGCGTCACCACCAAAAACCGTGTCCCGGTATCGCGCACCACATCGTCCAGCAGCGTGCAGAAGCGCTCCACGTTGGCGTCGTCCAGCGGCGCGTCCACCTCGTCGAGCACGCTGACCGGCGCCGGCGTGCAGCGGAACACGGCGAAGATCAGGCTGAGCGCGGTCAGCGCCTGCTCGCCGCCGGAGAGCAGGGACAGCGAGACCAGCTTCTTGCCGGGTGGCTCGGCGTAGATTTCCAGGCCGGCCAGCAGCGGGTCGTCCGAGCCGGTGAGTGCGAGGTGCGCCTGGCCGCCGCCCATCATGCGGGTGAACAGGGTGCGGAAATGCTGGTCCACTTCGGTGAACACGGCGGTGAGCCGGTCGCGGCCTTCGCGGTTCAGGTGACCGATGGCGCCGCGCAGCTTGGCGATCGCGGTGCCCAGCTCCTCGTGCTCGCGCGCCAGCGTGGCCAGACGCTCGTCCAGTTCGGCCAGCTCCAGCTCGGCGCGCAAATTCACCGGGCCCATCTCCTCGCGCTCGCGGCTGAGGCGTTCGAAGCGCCGGCGGGCGCGCTCGCCGGCGGCGTCCGACGCATCGTCGGGCGGGGGCAGGGCGGCATCTGCGCCCAGGCGGTCGGCGGCCTGGGCGAGCACGGCCTGCACGGTGCCGAGCGTGGCCTCGCGTGCGGCTTCGGCCCGCAGGCGGGCTTCGCGGCAGGCGCCGGC
>CAXUOA010000017.1:0-19481 GCA_964252625.1 uncultured Acetobacteraceae bacterium
ACAAGCTGGCGGACCTTGTCGAGGCCCGCGCGATTGATCAGCGGCCCCATGTCGATCTCGCGGTCGCCGAGCGGATCGCCATAGCGCGTGGCCTTCATGGCGGCGGCAAGGCCAGCCACCACCTCGTCGGCCACCTTGCGCTCCACGTAGATGCGCTCGGGGCAGTTGCACAGCTGGCCGCTGTTCAGCGTGCGCGAGGCGGCCAGGTTCTTCACCGCCATCGCGATGTCGGCATCCGCCAGGATGATGGCGGGTGCCTTGCCGCCCAGTTCCAGGTTCACCTTGGTGATGTTCTGTGCTGCGGCCGCCATGATGCGCTGGCCCGTCGTCACGCTGCCGGTGAAGCTGATCAGCCCCACATCGGGATGGCTGGAGAGTGCCGCGCCCGTGACGCGCCCGCTGCCGTAGACGAAGTTGATCACGCCCGGCGGGATGTCTAGCCCGCTCAGCAATTCGGTGAACAGGGCGGCGTTGTTCGGCGTCTCCTCGCTCGGCTTGATGACGATGGTGTTGCCGGTGATCAGCGCCGGACCAAGCTTGCGGGCGATCAGGAAGAACGGAAAGTTCCACGGCAGGATGCCCGCGACCACGCCGATGGGCTGGCGCAGCAGAAACACGGTCTCCCCTGGGCGATCGCTGCTGATCACCTCGCCCTCGATGCGGCGTGCCCATTCGGCCATATAGTCGAGGTAATCCGCGGTGAAGGCGGCTTCGACCTCTGCCAGGCTGAGGACCTTGCCCTGCTCCTCTGAGATGACACGCGCGATGCGCGGGATGTTCTGCCGTATCTTGCCGGAGATCTTGCGCAGCACTGCGGCGCGCTCGATCGCGGGGAGCTTGCCCCAGGCTTTCTGCGCAGCCTTGGCCGAAGCCACCGCCTGGTCGACGACATCGGCTGGACTGTCCGGTGTCTGCGAAATCATCGTGTCACGTGCGGGGTTGAAAACCGGCAGCCGGTCGGCGCCGTGGAAGGCCAGTCCAACGCCGCCCACATAATTCTCGAGCAAGGCTACCATGTGTCCTCCTAAGCCGGGATTTTCCCGCTTGCTTGACGAACGCAACAGAACCGGGCGTCCGTTGACCCGCACGACGCGATCTGTCGCAAAAGCCAAACAGGGCATGGCAAAAAGCATGCCAGGCTGGAACCGGTGCCGCCCCTGGGCGAACGTGCGATCGAACCCCCGGCGCGCGGACATTTGTCCGGACAAATGTCGCATCGCGCGGACGGCTGTGCGGCCGCCCTCGACGTCCGGGCAAAGATCGGCTGTAGTGCCCTCAAGGGCGGATAAGCCCAGTCCAGGAACGCCACGCAGATGCAGGTTGCCACACAGGTCACGCGGTCCCACGCGGATCGCATTCTTGGGATCGCACAAAGCGGGTCAGGCGCGTGCCAGGTTTCGGCACCAATCCCCTCCCGCCTGGTGGCCGAGTCCTGGCGGCGCTGCGTGGGCGACTACCACCTCGATCCCTTCGTGCTGCGGCAAGTCGACATCGCCACGGCCGGAGAGATCCACCGCCACGCACAGGCGCTGAGCCGCCTGCTGCCGATGGCACTTGCCGCCATACCTGAACTCAACCAGGCCTTGCGCGACTGTCCGCATCTTCTGCTGCTGGCAGACGCGGAAGGGATGATCCTGCATCGGCTGGGTGATCTGGGCGCGGCAGAGACGGGCAGTAAAGCCGAGGTGTCGCCAGGTGCCATCTGGGCGGAACGCCGGCAGGGCACCAACGGGCTGGGCACCTCGCTGGCCTGCGGCAGAACCGCCGCGGTGCACTTCACCGACCATTTCAACGCCGATCACGCCTGGCTGTCCTGCGTGAGCACACCGTTACGTAACCCGGGCGGCGACGTCGTGGGCGCGCTCAACGTGACGTTCCTGCAGAAAAGCCGGATCCTGTATGGCTCGATCGTCGAATACCTGCTGGAGAGCGCGGCGCGGCGCATCGAAGACCTGTTCCTGCTGTCGGAACATGCCAATGACTGGATCATCAGCCTCAGCACACAGGCGGCAGCAGCCGGCATGGGCTTCAACGCAACCATGGCGGTGGATGAGACGGAGCGGATTGCGGGTGCCAACACCGCCGCGCGCAGGCTGTTCCCGGCCGATTATAAATCACTGGCCGGCAGGTCGCTGCAGCAGGTGTTCGGCCGGTCGCTGGAAGAGCTTCTCAGGCAGTCGGCCCCTGGACAGTCCGCCAGCCTGGAACTGGACGGCCAGCGTCTGTTCTGCCATGTCCGGCCGCCCTTGCGCTGTCTGGCCGCGCCGAAGCCCTCGAACGCCCCGCCCGGCGCGCCGGGGACCGGCCGCCCTGGCCTGGCCGGTGTCGCGGGACAGGACAGCGGCCTGCTCGTCAGCCTGGCCAGGTTGCGCCGCTTCGTGGATCGCAAGGTGCCCATCCTGATCGGCGGCGAGACGGGGACCGGCAAGGACGTGCTCGCACGCGCCTTGCACGAGGAAAGCGCCCGACGCCTGAAACCCTTCGTGGCGATCAACTGCGCGGCGTTGCCGGACGCCCTGATCGAGAGCGAATTGTTCGGCTACGCCGATGGTGCATTCACCGGCGCCAACCGCCGCGGCTATCAGGGCAAGATCGTGCAATCCAGCGGCGGCACCCTGTTCCTCGATGAAATCGGCGACATGCCGCTGCCGATGCAGACGAGGCTGCTTCGCGTGCTGACACAGGAGGAGGTCTCGCCGCTCGGCAGCGACCGCGTCATCCCGGTCGATCTGAATGTCATCTCCGCCAGCCACCGCAACATCGAGGAGATGGCGACGACGGGCGCTTTTCGTGCTGACCTGCTCTACCGGCTGCGCGGCGTGAACGTCAGGTTACCGGCGTTGCGCGACAGGTCGGACAAGGCCGCCCTGCTGCAGTCGGTGTGGGATGCGGAATGCCTGGCGCTTGGCGTCTATCCGACGCTCAGCAAGGCCGCACGGCAATCCCTGCTCGCCTATCACTGGCCCGGCAACCTGCGCGAGCTGCGGAGCGCCCTGAGAGCGGTGATCATTTCGGATCTGGATGGCCTGGTCACCGCTGTCGACCTGCCGGACTTCCTCTGCCAGCAGGGGCCTGTGGACACGGTCGTGCCGGATTCGGAGAGAGCCCGCATCGTCGGTGCCCTGCGCAGATCGGCGTGGTGCGTCGCGAGTGCCGCGCGTGACCTGGGGATGAGCCGGCAGGCGGTGTACCGCGCGATGCAGCGACACGCCATCCGGTCGCCAAACCGGGCGGATGCGGGGCGTTCGGGGTAATTCCGATCGGCTTTAACCACCCGTCGGCAACAGGCGCCGGGCGCCTGAAAGAATGACCGCACGCATGCGGGCAATCGCCTGATTTCCGCGGGCGGGGTCGGATCGACCACGGCGATGGCGTTCGCCCGGGAAGGCGGGGAGCGCCGCACACCCAGTCCGCTCAGAATGCGCCAGCGGCCACCTGGAGTGCTTCGGCGATCTTGCCGGGACTCAGGATCAGGTCGGCTCGCCCGAGATCGATGGCGTTGGCAGGCATGTCGAAATGGCCGGACGTCGCCTCGTCCTGTGCTATGGTGATGCCGCCTCGTCTGGCGATCGCGGCAATCCCGCTCGCGCCATCCCACATGGTCCCGCTCAGCACGACCCCCGCCACCCGCCCGCCATAGATATCGGCAGCGCTCTGGAACAGGATGTCCACGGCCGGTCTCCACCACCCGGCACGCGCGGCCGATGAGAGAACCAGCCGGTGATCGGCCCCCACGAGAAGATGCCGGTCGGCGGGACCGACATACACCACGCCGCCGGCGATCGGCTCGCCGTCCTCCGCCCATTTCACGGTCTGCCGCGTATGCCGTTGCAGGATGCCGGGCAGCTTGCTCGGCACGTCCTTCGAGAGATGCTGCACCACAAGAATGGGCAGCGGAAAATTGGCCGGGAGCGCCCGCAGCAGGCTGATCAGGGCCTCGATGCCACCGGCCGAGCCGCCCACCACCACGAGATCGCAGGTCGGGCTCTGGACAAAGTGATGGCGCTCTGAAGGCACCTTTGGCCGGCCTTTCGTTATGTCTGCCAGCGAACATAAGCGCACGGCGCTGTGTTCGACAACTGACATACGGCCGCGACGGGAGGTTCCGCCATGCACAAATCCGCTCCAGCCCCCGCTTTGCCGGCGCCGCGCGCCAACCGCATCCTCGCCGCCCTTCCGCCCGACGAGCTGAGGCTGCTGCAGCCCCGGCTCGAGGCGCTGCAGCTTCCCTTCCGCTTCAAGCTGTACGACCCGGGCAAGCCGGTCGATCACGTCTACTTCGTAACCTCCGGCGTCGCCTCGATGGTGGCCGAGATGGCGGACGGCATGACGGTCGAGATCGCCACGGTGGGACCGGAGGGCATGGTGGGCATGCCGGTCTTCCTTGGCGCCGAGCAGATGGCGAGCAAAGCCTTCATGCAGGTGCCGGGCGAAGGCGTGCGCATGGCGGCGGACTCGTTCCGCGAGGTGATCGGGCGCTGCCCGGTCCTGAGCCGGCTGCTGCTTCGCTACACGCTCGCCCTGATGACCCTGTTGTCGCAGAATGCCGCATGCAACCGCGCCCATGCCGTGGAAGAGCGATGCTCCCGCTGGCTGCTGATGACGCAGGACCGCATGCACGAACCCTCGTTTCCGCTGACCCAGGAGTTCCTCGCCCAGATGCTGGGCGTCCGCCGTCCGACCGTGTCCATCGCAGCGGGCATCCTCGCGAAAGCCGGGCTCATCACCTACGTGCGCGGGCAGATCACCATTCTCGACCGCCTCGGCCTGGAAGCCGCGAGTTGCGATTGCTACCGCACCATCGCCGATGAATTCGAGCTCCTGCTCGGCGACAAGGGCTAGGCCGCGCAGTGACCGCGAAATCACGTCGCGCAGCGGCGATCAGAACGGCTGAAGCCGGTCGCAGAAAGTTGCGGGTATTCGTGGCGCAACAAACGCGAAGCACTGCCGTTGGCGTTGCTGGCAGCGGACCGGGGAAGCATGGCGATGATCGGCTTCACCCGGCATTCTACCACACCGTTCGGACTGTCTTCGGCAAGCGGACGGCGGCGTTGGTGACAGGCGCCGGCTCCCTTGCTGCGGTCCGGCGGGAGCGTGAAAATCCTCGCCCGCCGTATCCGCTTCAGCCCGCACGCGGACGCGCCGCTGAAGGCCTGCCCGGGCAGGTCCGCGTGGCACACACGGTGCAGCGCGCGCCACCCTCGCCGTTTTGCGCGAACGGCGTGCCGCCGGGCCGGGCGTGGCGCCCCTGTGCCGTTGCATGATGCAGGCTGAGAGGGCCTTGTCCGACGTGACCGGCGATGAGCTGGCCGACCTGCGCGCGCAGGTGGCCGAGCTGCATTGCGCCGTGCGCGCCAGGGACGACTTCATCACCATCGCCGCCCATGAGCTGCGTAATCCCATGACGCCGCTGATCGGCCTGGCCGACCTTGCTCTGGCCGCAGCGCTCGCCGCTTCAGGCACCTGCCCGCCACGCGTAACCATGTTGCTCGAGCGCCTGCAGCTTCTCACGCACGCGTTCATCGAGCGCTCCTCGCGGCTGCTGGACGTGAGCCGGATCGCGGCCGGCAACCTGCATCTGGAACCCTCGCAGGTCGATCTCTCCGCACTCGTGCTCGCGGTCGTGCAGAAATACGAGGCCACGGCCGCCCGCCTGCGCAGCCCGGTCGGGCTCGGCATCCAGCACGGCGTCACCGCTCTCCTGGACCGGCACGCAATGGAGCAGGTGGCGGAGAACCTGCTCTCCAACGCGCTCAAATACGGGGCGGGAAAACCGCTGTCCGTCCGGCTTCGGGCGGACGCGGGATCGGCATGGCTGGACATACAGGACCACGGAATCGGCATGGAGCCGGACCACCAGGCCCGCATCTTCGGCCGTTTCGAGCAGCTCGTGGCACAGCACCAGGGCGCCGGTTTCGGCGTCGGCCTCTGGGTCACCGACCACCTGGTCACGGCCATGGGCGGCCAGATCGCCGTCTCGAGCCATCCTGGGAGCGGGTCGACCTTCACTGTCCGGCTTCCCCTCGCACCACCATCGTCCGGACCGGATCACGCATGACAGATTTCGAGACCGCCGGCACGGACGACGACGGCGCGATCGCGCGTGCGCCCAGCCTGGTGCCTGGCCTGGACGCCATCCTGTGCGGCGGTTTCCTGCAGGGCGGCCTGTACTCCATCCAGGGTGCGCCCGGCACGGGCAAGACCATCCTGGCCAACCAGATCCTGTTCAACCATGCCCGTGAGGGCAGCCGGGCGTTGTTCGTCACAATGCTGGGCGAGAACCACGGCCGCATGATGGCGCATCTGCGCCCGATGCGGTTCTTCGACCCGTCCCTTACGCCAGACCAGATCACCTATGTCAGCGCCTACCGCACGCTGGAAGAAGGCGGGCTGGACGGTCTGGCGACCCTGCTGCGCCGCGAGGTGCTGGCGCGGGGGGCCACGCTGCTGGTGGTCGACGGCATGAGCGCGATGGAGGCCCTGCGCGGCGCCGCGTTCGAGATGAAGCGGTTCACCCACGAACTGCAGACGCTGGCCTCGGCCACCAACTGCACAATGTTCCTGCTCACTACGGCGACGGTGGCACCTGCCGCGCCAGAGAACACCATGGTGGACGGGCTGCTGGAACTGCGCCTGCACCGCTACGGCGTGCGCACCGAGCGCCGCATCGTGGTCCACAAGTTGCGCGGCAGCGCCTTTCTGGAAGGCGAGCACGCCTACCGCATCACCCGGGACGGCGCGACAGTGTTCCCGCGCCTGGAAGCCGTGTTCGCCACGCCCACGCGCCGTGACCCGACGCTCCCGTCGCGCCTGCCGTCCGGCATCGCCTCGCTCGATTCCTGCCTGCTCGGGGGCGGCATCCCGGCGGGCAGCATGGTGGCGGTGCTGGGGCCTACCGGCGCGGGCAAGACCACCTTCGCCCTGCACTTCCTGTCCCAGTCCAGCGCCACCGAGCCTGGCCTGTGGTTCGGCTGCTTCGAGCAGCCGGAGCGGCTGCGCCTCAAGGCAGGGATCATGGGCTTCGACCTCGCGGACGCGGAGAACCGCGGCACGGTGGAGATGCTGTGGCACCCGGTGGGCGAGCACATCCTGGACGAGCTCGCCCACCAGTTGCTCGACGCCGTCCGGCGGCGCGGCGTCAGGCGCCTGGTCATAGACGGCCTGGCGAGCTTCGAGCAGGCGGCGTTCGAGTCCGATCGGATCGTGCGCTTCTGGTCCGCGCTCTCCAACGAGCTGCGTGGCCTGGGCGTGACGACGCTGCACACCGTGGAGCTGCCGGACCTCGTGGGCTCCGGCGTCCGGGTGCCGGCAGGCGGGCTTTCGGCGCTCAGCGGGGTGACGCTGGTGCTCCGCTACGTCGAGCGACACTCGCGGCTGGTCCGCCTCATCTCGCTGTTCAAGGTACGGGAGAGCGCGTTCAACCCCAGCATACGCGCGTTCACGATCGACGATGCCGGCATCGTCGTGGGCGAGCCTTTCGAGGGCGTCGAGGCCGTGCTCACCGGCATCGCACGGGAGAGCCCGGGACAGACGGACGCGTTCCCGGCCGGCTCCGCCACACAGGATGCGGCGTCATGACGACGGTGCTGGTCGTCGAGGACGAGTTCGCGATCGCGGACCTGCTGGAGCTGGTGCTCACCGACGAGGGCTACAGCGTGCTGCTGGCGGCCAACGGGGCGCAGGGCCTGGAACGCCTGGCCGAGGGGCCGCCGCCGGACCTGGTCATCTCCGACTACATGATGCCGGTGCTCGATGGCGCCGGCCTGATCCAGGCGATGCAGGACAGCGAGGCGCAGCGCGACATCCCCTTCATCGTCATGAGCTCGATGCCCGAGGCGAACGTGCGCGAACGCATCAGCGGCTACGCCGCCTTCGTGGGCAAGCCGTTCCAGCTCGCAGCTCTGATCCGGCTCGTCGCCGAAATCCTGTCCCGCAGCAGACCAGGAGCCGCCGGTGGCGCCTGACCGCCGGAATGCTCCGGCACGCCGGGTGCCGCAACGCTCTCCGGCGCCGCCGGTGGCCCATGGGTGAGGCACCCGCGATCGTGGTGATCGGCGCGTCCGTGGGCGGCGTGGAGGCCATACACACGGTGGTGGCGACGCTGCCGGCGGACCTCGATGCGGCGCTGTTCGTCGTGCTGCATATCGGCGCGCACAGGAGCGAACTCCCGCAGTTGCTCAACCAGTGGGGCAAGCTGAAGAGCGGCCACCCGGCAAGCGGCGAGCGTATCCGGCGTGGCCACGTCTACGTGGCGCCGCCCGACCACCACATGGTGCTCGAGCCGGGCGTGATCCGCCTGATCCGGGGACCGCGCGAGAACTGGGCCCGCCCCGCGGTGGACCCGCTGTTCCGCAGCGCCGCCCGGGCCTACGGCGCCGGCGTCATCGGCATCATCCTGACCGGGGGGCTGAACGACGGCACCGCCGGCCTGTTCGAGATCAAGCAGCGCGGCGGCATTACGGTCGTGCAGGACCCGGCGGACGCAGCCAGCCCCGGCATGCCGCAGAGCGCGCTGCAGCACGTCGCCGTGGATCACTGCCTGCCGGTCAAAGCGATCCCCTCGCTGATCGAAAGACTGGTGGCGAGGCGGCGGTCCGGTGTTGTTAAGGTGGAAGCCAGCCCAGGGGTGCGGGAGCCCGAGATGATGACGGCAGAGTACAGACTTGACGATCCGGTTGCGGTGACGTGCCCGGGATGCGGCGGTGCGTTGCGCAGGGCCGAACTGGGGTCGCTCACCCAGTTCCGCTGCCACATCGGCCACGTCTACACGGCCGAGGTGATGGTGGAGGCGCAGTTTGCGGCCATGGAGTGGTCCCTGGCGGCTGCGATGCGCGCGCTCAGCGAACGCGGCGAGCTCTGCCGCCAGATGTCCGACAGGAGCCAGCTGGCCGGCGAGCCCGGCCTGGCGGCACGCTGGGCGGCGGCGATGCGCGAGGCCAAGGACAGGGCGGGCACGCTGACGGCGCTGCTCGAAGAGGAGTGGTCCCACCCTGACGACGTGGGGAAGCTGGCGCCCTCAGGCGGGTAGGGGCAAGGCTCGCGCGGCGTTTGCGGCACAGGGAACGCCAGCGGACAACGCCTGCACCCGTGTCACCAGCTCGTCGACGGTGAAAGGCTTGGTCAGGCGCGCCTGGTTCTGGAAGGCTTCCGGCAGCGCCCAGTCCCCGTAGCCGCTCGCCAGCGCGAACGGCACGCCGCGGGCCTGCAGGCGCGCGGCCACGGGATAGGTCTCGCCGCCCCGGATCGTGATGTCCAGTATCGCGGCGTCCAGGTCCTCCTCGTCCGCCAGCCGGAGTGCCGCATCCAGCTTGCCCACCGGGCCCACCACGATGCAGCCGAGGTTCTGCAGCACCTCCTCGATGACCACGGCGATCATCATGTCGTCTTCGACGACCAGGACGCGGCAGCCGGCCAGGTTCACGGGCTCGTTCATGTATGTCCTCCGTCATCGCCGGGCCGGATCAGGCGGCCGATCTCGCCGGTCAGCGGAATGGTCACGCTGCAGTGCAGGCCGCCGGCCGCGAAATCCCTGATCACCACCGCGTCGAGCTCGTGCGCCAGGCTGCGTTCGATCAGCGTCGTCCCGAACCCTCGTCGCGTCGGCTCTGACACAGCAGGCCCTCCCGACTCCGCCCAGACAAGCGCCAGGGCCGTCCCGTCCGTGGCTGGCGTGACCTCAGACTGTACGGATAGCCTGCCCGAAACGGTGGAGAGCGCGCCATACTTAACCGCGTTGCTGACGAGTTCGTGTATTGCCATCGCCAGGGCCAGCCCCGCCCGCGGCGTCATCGCCACGTCCGGTCCGTCGACGGCCACGTTGCCGTCGCCGCGGTCGTAGGGGGCGAGTTCGGTTGTCAGTATGGCATGCAGGGAGACCTCGCCCTGGCCGGACTGCGTCAGCATGCTGTGCGCCTTGGCGATCGCCCGCACCCGGCCGCCGACCTCGGCGGCGAACGCCTCCGGCGTCGTGGTGGTCTTCAGGGTCTGTGCGATCACGGCGGACACGATCGCCAGGATGTTCTTCACCCGGTGATCGAGTTCGCCCAGCAGCAGCGCCGCCTTCTGTTCGGCGGCCTTGCGCGCGCCGATGTCGCGCGCCACCAGCGAGACGCCGGCCACCCGCCCGTCCGCCTCCCTGACGGGCGAGATCGTCACCAGCAGGTCGATCGTCTGGCCGCTGCCGTTCGTGCCCGTGCACTCGAACGCCGGAAGCGGCTCGCCGCCTTGCAGGCTCTGCAGCATGTCCGCCCAGGACCAGGGCAACGCGCGCTTCACCAGCTCCGGCATCGGCCGGCCTACCGCTTCGGCGGGCACCAGGCCGAGCAGCCGGCTCGCACCGTCGTTCCAGCTGGTGACCGTGCCGTCCAGGTCATGGCCGATGATGGCGTCCTGCGAGGAGTCCACGATGGCGGCCAGGTTGGAGCGCGCCTGCTCGTGCCGCTTGCGCTCCGAGACGTCGACGAAGTTGATGACCGCGCCGTCGATGACGTTGTTGAGGTCCCGGTACGGGCGCACCTGCATCAGGTAGCTCATGCCGTCGGCCGCCGTCACTTCGCGCTCGCGTGACACCAGCGTGCGCAGGACATGCTGCACGTCCTGGCCCAGCCCGTCACGCGTCAGGTTGCTGACGATGTCGGAGATCGGCCGCCCTTCGTCGCCCTCCCGGACGTTGAAGATGTCCAGCAGGCGCGGCGTGAAGCGCCGTATGCGCAGGTCGCGGTCCAGGAACAGGGTGGCGATCGAGGTGCTGTCGAACAGGTTCGCCAGGTCGCTGTTGGAACGCACCAGGCTGTCGTTGCGGTTGTTCAGCTCGGCGTTGATGGTCTGCAGCTCTTCGTTGAGGGATTGCAGCTCCTCTTTCGAGGTGACCAGCTCCTCGTTTGCCGACTGCAGTTCCTCGTTGACCGAGAGGTATTCCTCGTTGCTCGATTGCAGCTCTTCGGTGGCTGCCTCCAGACCCTCGGCGGTGTCGCGCAGCCGCTCCCTCAGGCTGACGGCCTCCCTGGCGAGGGCGCGATAGGCATCACCCTCCTCCGGCGTGCCGGCGGGCGTATGCGGCAGCACCTTGCCGCCGGAGCCGGCTTCCTGGAACGCGACGAGGAACAGGCTCTCCCCGGGCACGGTAATCGGCTCGACGATCAGGTTGATGACCTCGTACTGCTCGCCCATCTCGACAACGAGCTTCTCGTGCAGGACGCGCTCCGCCGTGGCCGTCGCCTCCTTCAGCGCGGCGCGCACCGCCGCCCGCAGGTCGGGATGCAGCAGGGCGAACAGGTTGAGCGTGGCCACGCCCGTCGCAGGCTGCAGGAACTTCGACGTCTGCCCGGAGAACCGCAGGATGTCGTGCTGCCGGCTGACGACGAGGAACGCCGGCGCGTAGCGGGCGATCGCGCGCGCCGCCCGCCGGTCGATGTCGTCGCCGGCCGGCCGCAGGGCTGGTTTCGGCGACACGTCCGCCGCATGGGAAAGCGAGAAGTTCAGAAAGCCCGCCGCCGTGTCGCGCCGGTTGTACAGCCGGTGGCGCTTGTCGAGCGGCACGAACAGGTTTGCCTGCGCGGCGACGCTCTCCGCCGGGCCGAGGAACAGGTGGCCGTCGGGCCGGAGCGCGTAATGGAAGGTGCCGATGACCCGCTGCTGGAGCTGCGGCTCGAAGTAGATCAGCAGGTTGCGGCAGCAGACCAGGTGTATGTGCGAGAACGGCGGGTCCTTGACCAGGTCGTGGGTGGAGAACAGGCACATGTCGCGGACCGCCTTGGCCACCCGGTACCTGCCGTCTTCCTTGACGAAAAAGGCCGCCAGGCGCTCGGGCGCGATGTCGGATGCGACGGAGGCGGGGTACAGCCCGGACCGCGCCGAGGCGATGGCCAGGTCGTCGAGGTCGGTGGCAAAGATCTGGATCGGCCGGCGGGACCGCGAGCGGGTCAACGCCTCCCGGAAGACGATGGCGACCGAGTACGCCTCCTCGCCGGTGGCGCAGCCGGCAACCCAGACCCGTATCGGGTCGGTCACGGCAGGGTCGGCCAGGATCGCCGGTATCACCTTCGCCTCGAGCGCCTGGAACGCCTCGCGGTCACGGAAGAACCGCGTCACGCTGATCAGCATCTCGCGGAACAGCTTCTCCGCCTCGTGCGGCAGGCTGCGCAGCTGCTCGATGTAGTCCGCCACCGTGTCGGTCTGCAGCACATGCATGCGGCGCTGGACGCGGCGCATCAGCGTGCCTGTCTTGTAGTCTCTGAAATCACGCCCGAGCCTGGTGCGCAGCACGGCGCAGACCTCGGCCAGCCTGCCGGGCAGGTCCTGCCTGATGCCGTCCGGGCCCTTCTGGGCGTCGCAGACCGCCCGGTGCCGGATGTAGTCCAGCAGCGCCTGCGGCATGTCGTCCACCGCCAGCACGTGGTCCACGAAACCGCCCGACGCGGCACTCTGCGGCATGCCCTGCTTGGCGTGGTGGTCGAACTCCGCCTGGCTGAGCGTGAGGCCGCCCTGTTCCTTGATGGCCGCGATGCCGAGCGCGCCGTCGCTGCCGAAACCGGACAGGATGATGCCGACCGCGTTCTCGCCCTGGTCCATGGCCAGGGAGGTCAGGAACGTGTTGATGGAGACGCGGCGGGCGGCCTGGGCGGCCGGGCGGGCGAGCTGGAGCACCCCGCCCTGGATCGTCAGGGTGGCGTCCGGCGGGATGACGTAGACATGGCCGGCGGCCACCGCCGCATTGTCCTCGGCGAGGCATACGGGCAGCGCGGTGCGGCTGGCGATGATCGAGCACAGCGAGCTCTCGTAGTTCGGGTCCAGATGCTGGACGACGACGAAAGCCATGCCGGTATCGGCCGGCACCTTGGAAAAAAAGGTCCGCAAGGCGTCTATGCCGCCGGCCGACGAGCCGATGCCGACGACCAGGCCTGTCCCCTGCGCGGCGGATGCGAGCCCAGCCTGCCCGCCCTCTTTACTCTCGTGGTCCGACATGCCGCGCTCCGCTTCCCCCGACGAACCTGACGAATCGAACAGGTTGCAGACAATTAACACACTGTGCCGTGCGCTCTACCCAGGATAAAGTTCCGGGATGGACCTCGCGTTTTAGTTGTCGGCCGGCGGCCGGCGCGTCCGGGGGCGTCGCAGCCCGCTTTCGCGTGACGCCCCCTGCCCCGCTGGTGACGGTCGTCCGCGGAACCGTCTCAGGAGCCGTTCCCGATGGCAGGCGGCCTGGGTGCGGGCCGCGAGCCGCGCGTGACGAGCCGCCTGATCTCTGCCGTCAGGTCGCGCATGCTGGTGCGGTCCTTCCGCAACACCCTGTCGGCCCCATCGAGCGCGCCGCGCTCGTCTCCGGCGATCTCGCGCGCGCTCAGCACGACCACGGGGATGTCCGCGCAGCCAGGCATCTCCCGCAGCCGGCGTAGGAAGGCAAAGCCGTCCATCACCGGCATCGTCAGGTCCAGCAGGATCAGGTCGGGCCGGGAACGCCCGACACACAGGAGCGCCTCGGCGCCGTCATAGGCGTCCGCCACGCGCCAGCCCTCGCGTTCGAGCACGGACCGCAGGCGCACGTGCTGGTCGGCATCGTCATCGACGACCAGCACCGCGCCCGCCGCGCCCTGGAACCGGTCGATCACGGCTTTCAGTTCTGCCCAGTCGACCGGCTTGGGCACCGCCGCGTCGGCGCCGAGGCTGGAACCCAAGGCAGGATCGGCCACGAAGCTGACCATGACGACCGGGATCGGCGCGGTCTCGGGATCCTCCTTCAGCGTCCTGAGCACCGTCCAGCCGTCCATGCCGGGCATCATCACGTCCAGCAGCACCATCTGCGGCTTGCGCGCGCGCACGAGTGCCAGGCCGGTCATGCCGTCGCTGGCCGTCTGCACGGCGAAACCGTGCCGCTTGAGGAAGCGCGTCGTGAGCTCGCGCTGTGCGGCCTCGTCGTCGATGACGACCACCAGCTCACGCTGGTCTTCGCCCGCGGCGGCCTGGCCGGTGCCGGCTTCGGCCGTCGCCTCGGGCGGTTGCTGCGGCATGTCCGCCGGGATGCAGACCGTGAAGCACGTGCCTTCGCCGGCACTGCTCCGCACGGCGATGTCGCCGCCGAGCAGCCTGGCGAACGCCTGGCTCAGCGCTAATCCCAGGCCCGTGCCGCCGTATTTCCGCGTGGTGGTCTCGTCGGCCTGCACGAAGCGCTGGAACAGGCGTGCGAGCTGGGCCTGCGTCATGCCGATGCCGGTATCGGCGACGGTGAAGGACAGCCAGGCGCCATCCGGCCGCGCCTCGCGGCGTGCGCCCAGCGTGATGCGCCCTGCCTCGGTGAACTTGGCGGCGTTGCCGATCAGGTTGAGCAGGCATTGCCGCAGCTTGGTGACGTCCGTGTTGATGCGGCCGACATCCGGGCCGATGTCGAACAGGAGCGTGTTCGCCTTCTTGCGCACCAGCGCGTCCACCGTGCCGGCCACGTCGCGCAGGAAGTCGGCCACGTCGAAGGTCTCTGCCGTGAGGTCCATCTTGTTGGCTTCGACCTTGCTGAGGTCCAGCACGTCGTTGATGAGGCTCAGCAGGTGCTTGGCGTTGGACTTGATCTTGCCGAGGTCGGAGAGCATGGCCGCCTGGCCGGCATCCTCGGCCTCCTCCTCGAGCATCTCGCTGTAGCCGATCACCGCGGAGAGCGGGGTGCGTAGTTCGTGGCTCATGTTGGCGAGGAAGGCGCTTTTCGCGCGGTTGGCGGCCTCGGCGGCACTCCTGGCCTCCTCGGCGTCCTGCCTGGCGGCTTCCAGGTAACCGCGGCTCTGCGTAAGGGCGGCAAGCCGCGATTCGCTCTCGATGATCGCGCGCCGGAGCGCGTCGCAAACCGAGACGGTGACGGCGCCGACGATGAAGTACTCCGCCAGCGCCACTGCCTGGCCGGAGGTGAGCATCACCCCATGGGCGTCGCGCGTGAAGAAATACGCCGCCAGCAGGTCGGACAGCAGCAATCCCATGACGCCGGGGCGCCAGCCGAGCGCCAGGCTCAGCACGAAAATGACGGGCAGATAGAGCAGGAACGGCGCGGTGTTGAGCGGTGCGACCAGCCGCACGAGCGTGATCACCAGCATGGCCGCGACCGTGGCGCCGCCACTCGCGGCAGCAGACCAGCGCTGGCGCGAGAGGAACCTCAGGAACGCGTGCATGCCGTGCGGCCCTGTGCGGCGGCTTGCCCCTCGCACCCGCTGGGATGCTGGCCTGCTTGCGGCAATGCGCCGGCATCCAGGCCGCTTCCGAGCGCCGGGACGGCCGTCATGCCACGCGCAACTGCACGGACTGCTCCGCCTCCTTGGCCGCCGCCTCGGCACAGGCGGTCACCGCCTCGGTGAGCGAGCTGGTGAAGAAATCCGCTCCTATCTGGGCGCGCAAGGCAGGGTCTGTGAGCGTGCTGTCCTGCGAGGGCCAGAGGCCCACGAGGAGGGGCGTGCCCTTCGGCAGCCGCCGGCGGAGCCGCTGCAGCAGATAGCGCAGATGCGCCGGGCTGCCGCTGATGTCGAGATAGGAGATGCACGCCATCTTGGCGCCCTCGACGTCCAGGGTCTCGATGCCGTCGCGCCCGGCTTCCCTGTAAGAGACCAGCCGGCTGCCCATGCCGTGCTTGCCGAGCAGCTGCACCAGCATGCTCGACGCCGCCTCGTCCAGCGGGCCGCGTCCGGCGATGCACAGCACCGCGGCGGGACCGCGCCAGGCCTCACTTACGCCCGCCTCGCCTGGCGAGCCCGAGGCAGGTTCCGGATTGCGCGGGATCTCGCGTTCGTCATCCGGCGCCGCGACGGCGCCGTCGTCGGCATCCGAGGCGGGAGGCTGCTTGTCGACATGGTCGGCCAGGCTGTCCACCAGCACCTTCACGGTCGTCTTCACGCGCTCGAGCTGCTCGGCGCCGAGCACGCCGCGCTGCGCGTCGTTTGCCGCCAGCTGCAGGCCCTTGAGCGCCACCTCGTCGTAGTAGGTGGACAGCGCGCGTTCCTTCAGCAGCAGCTCGGCATGGTCCTGCGCCTCGTCGGCGTCGCCAGCCAGGATGCGCTGGTAGAAGCTCTCGACCGGCGTCAGCGCCGGCCGGTCGCCGAGCAGCACGTCGAGGAACTCCAGCCGCTTCACGTGGCGGCCCATGACCACCAGGCACAAGGTAAGCGGCGTCGACAGGATGAGGCCCACCGGCCCCCACACCCACGACCAGAAGATGGCGGCGACCACGACGGAGAACGGCGAAAGGCCGGTGCTGTGGCCGTAGACCATCGGCTCGATCACCTGTCCGGTGATCCCCTCCACCGCGACGTACAGCCCGAGGGTCCAGAGCACCATCGACCAGCCCGGCTCCACCGCCGCGGCCAGCGCCATCGGCAGCAGTGCCGAGAGCAGCGAGCCGACATAGGGCACGAACCGCAGCAGTCCCGACAGGATGCCCCACAGCACCGGGTTGGGAACGCCGATGATCAGCAGCCCCAGCCCGACCACCACGCCGAAGCTGGCGTTTATGCTGAGCTGGGTCAGGAAGTATTTGCTAAGCCTGCGGCCGCCGTCATCCATCGCCAGCGTGGTGCCGTGCAGGTCGTCCGAGCCCACCAGCCGTATCAGGCGGTCGCGCAGGTCCTCGCGCTGCAGCAGGGCGAACACGGCCACCACGAAGACGATGCCGAACGTCGCCAGCGGCGAGAGCACGGGCGCCAGATAGCGCTCGGCGATTTCGAGCGGCGAGGCGGCCGGCTGCTGCATGACGGTCTGGGCTGGCGCTGCCGGCTGTCCGGCGCCGGCCTGCCCCGTGGCGGCGGCGGCATTCTGCTCGGGCTTTCTGCCGTGCGGTCCGATGCGGTCGGCGAAATGCGACAGGCGCCCGACCGTGTAGTTCCGCACCTTCTGGACCTTGGTCTCCACCGTGGTGGCGTAGCGGGGCAGGTCCGTCGTCAGCTCGGCGATCTGCGAGCCGATCACGCCACCGGTGGCGAGGATGACCCCCAGCGCCAGGATCACGCCCAGCAGCACGGACGGGATGCGCCCCAGATGCAGGCGCCGCAGGAGCGCCACCAGCGGCGCCAGGAGAAACGCCAGCAGCAGCGCCAGCGTGACCGGGACGAGCACTTCGCGGCCGAAATACAGGATGGCCACGACCATGACGAACAGCGTCACCACACGCGACGCATCCGGACTGGCCGCCTGGGCGACCGGCTTGGCCGGCGGTGGGGCGGACGCGGTGGGCACGTTCGGCATGGCGGGTTCTCCTCGGCGCGGCGCTTGGCGCAAAAGCAGCTATTCTGGAAAGGACTGTAAGGTCTATCTCCCCGCCTGTGCACCAGCCGGATGCATCAGGATAGAGCGGCGCGCCCGAAACAGCGAAGACGCCAGACCTATCGCCTCCTTGCGGAAAAGGAGACCGTTCGTCCTACGAGGGCGGCAGCCCGCAGCGCGTGGCTTCGGGCGCCGCGCCATACGTCAGCGCGCTTTGTCCGGCGGAGAGCAGGTCCAGGTGTCCGCGCCGGCTGAACGGCACGTCGAGCGCCAGCGCCCCGGTGAGCGTCACCGTGCCGTGGACCCGGTACTCCACCCCGCCGGTCCGCAGCACGCCCAGAAGCTGCGGGCCGAGGTTGCGGTTGGTGACGACCACCTGGAACGGCACCAGCGTGGACGCGCGTGGCGGCAGCAGCACGGCGCCCTCGCTCTGCCCCTGTGCGAAAGGCGCGTTCTCCACATCCAGGCCCACATCGGCCCGTCGGAAGTTCAGCGCAGTCGCATTGGGGTTGGACACGCAGAGCTCCACGGCAAGCACCTCGTCGAGCAGGCCGGCTCCGCGCAGCGAGACGTTCCGTATCTCAACCTGCGGCGGCATGGCGGTCAGCAGCGTGCATCCCGCGGCGAGCAGCAAAAGGAGCGGCACCATGCGCCGCGTCGCAGCAGCGGCGCGGCGCATGTGCCGCACTCCCCCTTAGCTGAGCCCTTCCTTGCGGATGGCCTCGTCACCGGCACGCAGGACGTCGCTCGCCACGGACTTCACGCTGCCGGCAAGCTCGCCGCTGAGCGCCGCGTCGACGAGCTGACCGGGAGTCTTGCCGCCGGTCAGGCCCTGGCCGTGCACGCCGTCCTTGGCGCTGTCGGTGACGGCCTGCAACACGCGTCCGCCGCGCTCCACGGTCTCGCTGGCGAGGGTACGCACCGCATCCCTGGCCTGCCCGGCAATGCCGCCCAATGCTGCTTCTTCCTGCTCCGAATGCGGCAGCAGCGCGCCCAGCAACGCCCCGGCTGCCAGCCCGAGCGCACCCAGCAGGACGGGGCTCTCGGATATGGCGGCGACGAGATTGCCGCCCAGCTGTCCGGCCGATCTGCCGCCGGAGGAGAAGGCGCCTCCCGCATAGGCGGCGGCATCCTGCAGGGCGCCCTGCGCCGACGTGCCGAGGGCACCGGCGACACCGCCTGCGGCTCCCACGGCGCTGCCCGCCTGGTTGCGCAGATCGTGGGCCTTGCCGGACACGGCGTTCTCGATGGATGTCACCACGTGACGGATACGCTCGCCGAAGGACTCGGTCGTCTCCTGGGTGTGGCGGGTCAGACCGATCGCCTCGCCCCGGGCCGTGTCCAGGCGCGCGGAATAGGCGTGCTCCGGTTCACCGGCGGTGCGCCCCACTGCCTGCTGGACCGTGTTCAGGCGGGCCAGGGTGGCCGTGTGGTCGTCATGCCCGTAGATCGGCAGCCGTGTGGACGGGCCGGCCGATGTCCCGGCGGCGCCCGGGGTTGCACCGCGCGGGTTGGACGCCATCAGCCAGGCCAGGCCGATGGTGGTGACCGCCGCCGGCATCGGGTTGCCACGCACGTTGTCCAGCAGGCTGCGGCCGAAGGCGGCGCCCTCGCTGCCGCGGAAATAGCCCATCAGGTCGTCGAGCACCTGGCCGGGCGAGAGCCGGTCCTGCAATTCGTTGAGGTGACTGCCGAGCCGCGCGCGCGTGCGGTCGAGGTCCTGCTCGATGCGGCCCGTCTCGGTCTGGCCCGTTTTGGACTGGCCCGTCTTGGAATTGTCGGACATCATGTGTGCTCCTTCACGAGGATCGCGTCTTTTTGCAGGCTGGCGAGGCTGCGGTTCGGGGTGAGGCCCTTCAGCGAGAGCATGGCCAGGCCGGACCGCGCGAGCAGGGCGCCGACGATCACGATCAGCAGCCCGACGATCAGGAAGGCGGCCCAGGCGGGGATGACGATGGCCAGAGCGAGTGCGGCCGCCTGGAGCAGCACGACCAGCCCGGCGAAGGCGACCAGCGCGCCGCCCACCAGCCAGAGTGCGGCCAGGATCAGCCGGTCCAGCTTCTGGTCCAGCTCGGCGCGTGCCAGCCTGACCTCGCCGCGCACCAGGTCGCCCAAATCGGTGGCCAGGCTGCCGACGATCTCGGCCAGGCCGTGGCCGCCTTCCGACCGCATGCCGCTCACGGCCTGTCGCCCGGATAGAGTCTGGCGGCAGGACGTGTTGTCTCGCCGAACGGGGACGATTGCGGCGCCGGCTGGGT
>CAXUOA010000018.1:0-6922 GCA_964252625.1 uncultured Acetobacteraceae bacterium
CCGTCATGCCGGCCTCACGCTGCGGGCAGGCATCCAAATCCAGCTCGATGCCCACGCCACCCTTGCCCGCCATCTCCACCGAGGAGCTGGTGAGCCCCGCCGCGCCCATATCCTGGATGGCCACGATGGCATCCGTCGCCATCAGCTCCAGGCAGGCCTCGATGAGCAGCTTCTCGGTGAACGGGTCGCCCACCTGCACGGTCGGCCGCTTGCTCTCGGCGTCCGCGCCGAATTCGGCCGAGGCCATGGTGGCGCCGTGTATGCCGTCCCGCCCCGTGCGGCTGCCGACATAGACCACCGGGTTGCCCACGCCTGCCGCCGCGCTGAGGAAGATGCGGTCCGTCCGCGCGATGCCCACCGTCATCGCGTTGACCAGCGGGTTGCCGTCATAGGCGGCGTGGAAGTTCACTTCGCCGCCCACGGTGGGCACGCCCACGCAATTGCCGTAGCCGCCGATGCCGCGCACCACGCCGTCCACCACGCGCCGCGTGGCCGGGTGCTCCGGCCGGCCGAAGCGCAGCGCGTTGAGGTTGGCGACCGGCCGCGCCCCCATGGTGAACACGTCACGCAATATGCCGCCCACGCCCGTGGCCGCGCCCTGATACGGCTCGATGAAGCTGGGGTGGTTGTGCGACTCCATCTTGAAGATCGCCGCCAGCCCCTCGCCGATATCCACCACGCCGGCGTTCTCGCCCGGCCCGTGTATCACCCAGGGCGCCTCGGTAGGCAGCTCGCGCAGCCAGACGCGGCTGGATTTGTAGCTGCAATGCTCCGACCACATCACCGAGAAGATGCCGAGTTCGGTCAGCGTGGGCGTGCGGCCCATCGTGGAGAGGACGCGGCCGTATTCCTCGGCGTTCAGGCCGAAGGACCGGGCGAGTGCGGCGTCGATGGGAGCGCTCATCGCGCTCACGCCGCCAAAGCGTGCACGAGGCCGTCGAACAGCGGCCGGCCATCGATGCCGCCCATCAGCGGATCGACCAGATCCTCCGGATGCGGCATCAGCCCCATCACGCGGAGGTTCTCGCTATACACGCCGGCGATGGCGTTCAGGCTGCCGTTCAGGTTGGCCGCCGGCGTCACCTCGCCGGACGCACTCACGTAGCGGAACGCCACCCGGCCGTCGCCCTCCAGCGCCGCCACCGTCTCGGCACTTGCGAAGTAGTTGCCATCGCCATGCGCCATCGGTGCGCGGAACACCTGGCCCTGCGAATACATCCGCGTGAAGGCGGTGCCGGCGCGCTCCACACGCAGGTGACAATCCCGGCTGATGAACCGCAGGCCCGCATTACGCAGCAGCGCGCCGGGCAGCAACCCGGCCTCGGTTAGTATCTGGAAGCCGTTGCAGATGCCGAGTATGTGTCCGCCGCGCGCGGCGAATGCGTGCAGCGCCGGCATGATGGGCGACTGCGCCGCCATGGCGCCGCAGCGCAGGTAGTCGCCATGGCTAAAGCCGCCGGGCAGCACCGCCAGGTCCAAATCGCCGAGCTCGGTTTCCCGATGCCATACCAGGCGCGGCGCCCGCCCCGCCGCCTGCGCCAGCGCGATGGCCACATCCCGCTCCCGGTTGGTTCCGGGAAAGATAACCAGCGCAGTCTTCACGATTGCCACCCACCAGCCCCCCTGCGGGGAGCAAAACTTTGGTCCTTTTTCGAACAAAGGACTGCCTGCCCTGCCTTACACCGTCCGCAACGCCGCGCCCACTGCCTGCACCGCCGCCTGCAACGCCGCCGGATAATCCACCCCTCGCGCAAAGGCCCGCCCCGCCGCGCCGATCTCGCGGGCTTGCGCCTCATGCGCGCCCAGCCAGGCCACACGCTCCGCCAGGTCCGACAGATCGGCCGCCACCGGCACGTAATGCGTCCAGGCCACAAGGCGGCTGTCGAGCCACAGGCGGCCCGCATCGGCGGCGGCGGCCCGCAGCACCGGCGCGCCGCTCAGCAGGAGCTGGAACAGCGCCGTCGACGAGGCGGCCACGGTGTCGGTATCGAGCGCCATGCGGCAGTCGCCGGGCTTTGCCGGTGCATCGGCGCCGGAATCGTCGGACAGCATCGCATCCTGCTCCCCCAGGGCGGCCAGCACCCGGGCGCGGGGCCGCGCGCCGCCGGGGCCGGACCCACGGGCGCGCCGCCGCGCCAGAACACACGGTCCGACCGGTCCGCCCAGTCGGGCGCTAGCATCTGCCGGCGCAGGCGCGCATGACCCTCGGTTGCCAGAAAGTCCGGGTCCGGGATCAGCCAGGCGGCCGGCCTGTTACCGCAATAGGCCACACCCGGCAGCTTCTGCCGCGCGCCGACGTTCAGGACGCTGCGCCCGGTATGGGCCTGGCCCGCAGCTGCACAGGCTGCAAAAACCGGCAGCGCGCCCAGCCAGCGTCCGATCAGATGCGGCAGATGCGGCGACGAACACAGGCTATCCGGCAGGTCGAAGACGACATGGCCACCGCGCGTGATCTCGAACGGCAGCACGTCCGGCGGCATGCCGGCGGTCTCGGCACCTGCCGGACGCAGATGCGCGTCCAGGCCCGGGAACGCGCCTGCCAGCAGCGGCGCCACGGCGGCAAACTCCTGGCAGATCACCGCGGCCGCCACCTGGCGGCGGAGCTCGGGCCCGGGCTGCGCCGCCGACTCCGCCTGGGCTAGCGCACGCCGGAAGGTGAAGCGTGCACCCGCCTGGCCGCCGGCGGCTTCCAGAACCGCGCGGGCCAGCCCGGCCGCCACGGCATCGGGCCCGGCGGCGTCCGACTTCGCCTGCTCGAGGGCGGCCGGGAGGAAGTTCAGCTTCACCGTGTCCCGCCCTACAACATCGGCAGCGCGGACGGCCGCTTCCCGCGCGGGAACGCAGCGTCCAGCAGCCCCAGTTCGCCATCCGTCAACGCCAGCCCGGAGGCTGCGGCATTCTCCTCGACATGCGCGATGCCGGACGCTTTCGGTATCACGAACACGGACGGTTCACGCAACAGGAAACGCAGGGCAACCTGGCGTGGCGTGGCCCGATGGGCGTCCGCCACACGCTGCAGCATACGGCCGGCGGCCGATCCGGGCGCCGGGAAATCGCCGCTGCCGAACGGGCTGTAGGCCACAACGCTGACGGCGTGGGCGGCGCACCAGGGCAGCACGGCGTGCTCAATCGCGCGTTCCTGCAGGTGGTACAACACCTGGTTGCACGCGATCCTGCCGCCACCGCTCACCCGCTCGGCTGCCGCCAGCCCGTCCACATCGAAGTTGCTCAGGCCCCACGCCCGGATCTTACCCTGCTGCACCAGGCTCTCGAAGGCGCCGATCGTGTCTTCGAGCCGGTGGCGCCCCGGCCAGTGCAGCAGATAGCAGTCGAGGTATTCCGTGCGCAGCCGGGCCAGGGAGCGCTCGCACGCCTGCACCGTGCCGGTGCGCGACGCGTTGGACGGAAGCACCTTGGAGACCAGGAACGCCTGCTCGCGCCGGCCGGCGATCGCCTCGGCCACGATTGCCTCGGCACCCTCGTACATCTCCGCGGTGTCGATATGCGTCATGCCGAGATCCAGCCCGCGCTGCAGGGCCTCGACCGCCTGCCGCCGTCCAGCGCCAATCTGCCAGGTGCCCTGGCCGATTGCGGCCACGCGGGCGGGCTGCGGGCCGAAGGCGCGGTGTTCCATGGTTTGCTCCAGCAAGGAAGGAAGGCCTTCTTTTTTGAAAAAAAGAAGCAAAAAACTTTTGTCACTGACGCTGGATCAGCGTCCCGGTTTGTCCTGGTAAAAGCGACTGGTGCAAATGCGGGGGAACAAAAGTTTTTTGGTTCTTTTTTTCAAAAAAGAACTGCTTTCTTCCCTGGCTACTCCGACGCCACGGCCACACCACGCAGCTTCGCGCCCGGAGCGTGCGCCTCCGCCACATGCCGCCGTGCCAGCACCAGGTAGAACGCGGGCACCACGAACAGCGTGAACAGCGTGCCGATCGCCAGCCCCGACGCGATCACCAGGCCCATGGAGAACCGCGCGGCCGCACCCGCGCCGGTCGCGAATACCAAAGGTGCGACGCCCAGCACCATCGCCGCCGTCGTCATCAGGATCGGCCGCAGACGCAGCAGGGCCGCATGTTCGATGGCCTCGCGCTTGGTGGATCCCAGCGCCTGCTGCTCGTTGGCGACCTCCACCATCAGGATGCCGTGCTTGCTGATCAGCCCCATCAGCGTCACCAGGCCCACTTCGGAGTAGATGTTCAGGGTTGCGCCATGTACGCCGAAATAGACGAACAGCAACGCGCCGGCGAGCGACATGGGCACCGAGACGAGGATAATCAGCGGATCGCGGAAGCTGCCGAACAACGCCGCCAGCGAAAGATAGATCACCACCACGGCAAAGCCGAACGTGCCCGCGAAGCCGGAGGATTCCTGAACGAACTGGCGCAACGGCCCGCTCGTGTCGGTGGCGTAGTCGGGCGGCAGCACGCGCGCGGCGATCTTGTCGAGCGCCTGCATCGCCTCGCCCTGCGTGACACCGGGCAGCGTCACGCCCGTCACGCTGGCCGAGTTCATCTGCTGGAAATGGCTGATGCTTTCGGGAACCGTCGTCATTGCGATATGCGCCACAGCGGATAGCGGGACCGGCACGCCGCCGATGTTGGCGATCGTGAAGGCTTGCAGCTGGTCTGCATTCAACCGGTTTGCGCGCGAAACCTGCGGGATGACCTTGTAGGACCGGCCGGCAAGATCGAAGTAATTGACGTAGCCGCCGCTCAGCAGCGTGTTCAGCACCCCGCCCACCTGCGTCATGTCCAGCCCGAGTGCGGCCACCTTGTTGCGGTCTATCACGATCGTGGCCTGCGGCAGATCGATCTTGAGGTCACGGTCGATGAAGGCGAACAGCCCCGTCTTCTGCGCCGCTTCCAGGAAATTGCGCGAGACACCGTCCAGCTCGCTGAACGGCCGCGTGGTCTTGATGACGTAGCCGATAGGCAGCTCGCCGAAGCTGCCGGGCAGCGGCGCGGGCTGGAACACGGCCAGGTTCTCGCCCGCAACCGCGGCCAGCTTCTGCTGCAGGTCGGCCATGACTTCGGTGGACGATCGTGTCCGCGCCGCGAACGGCTTCAGTTCGAGGCCACCACCCGACTGGCCAGGCTGGTCGAACTGATAGGATGCCTTGAACTCCGGCAGCGATTTCTCGATCCCGGTGATCTGCGCCTCGTACAGCTTGAGCTGGTCGATGCCCGCGGTGGGCGACACCGAACCGCCGATCTGCAGAGACCCCCGATCCTCCTGCGGCGCGAGCTCCGTCGTCGATCCCGCATAGAGGACGTAGCTGGCGGCAAACACCGCAAGCCCGAACAGCACCATGAGCGGCCGCAGCGTCAGCGCCAGCCGCAAGGCCGGCCGGTACGCACGCTGCATCGGCCCGAGCGTGAAGCGGCGCGCTGAATTGCGGGGTGCGCGCAGCAGGAAGCGGCACATCATCGGCGACAGCGTCAGCGCCAGCACCGCCGACACGGTCACGCTGCCCACGAGCGTGAGCGCGAACTCGCGGAACAGCGCACCCGTCAGCCCGCTGCGCAACGCGATCGGCACGTACACCGCGATGAGCACCACCGTCATCGCCACGATCGGCCCCGCCAGGCCTCGGGCCGAACGCAAGGCGGCCTCGAGCGGTGTCGCACCTTCGGACATCTCGCGGCTCACGTTCTCCACCACGATGATGGCGTCGTCCACCACCAGGCCGGTCGCCAGCACCAGCGCCAGAAGCGTGAGCAAATTGATCGAGAAGCCGAACAGCCACAATATGGCAAACGTGCCGACCAGCGACAGCGGTATGGTGATCACCGGGATCATCGACGCACGCGCCGAGCGCAAAAAGGCGAACACCACCACAGCCACGATCGCCAGGCTCTCCAGCAGCGTCTTGACAACCTCGCTGATGGACTGGCGGACGTTGGCCGTCACGTCATTGGCGATGTCGGCATGCAGGCCCTGTGGCAGATCGGCCTTCAGCGCGTCGAACTTCGTGCGCACACGGTCTACCAGGTCCAGCACGTTCGCTGTCGGCACGGCTTCCACGTCTATCAGGATGGTCGGCTTGCCGCTGAACAGCAGCGCCTGCTGGTAGTTGTCCGAACCCAGATCCACTTTCGCCAGATCGCCCAGCCGGGTGATGGCGCCGTTGGATTGCTTGATGACGAGGTCACGAAACTCCGGCAGCGTGTGCACGCCGGTGGTGATGCCGATCGGCATCTGCGTCATCTGGCCGGTGGTGGAACCGGCAGCCGAGGTGAAGTTGTTGGCGGCCATCGCAGCGGACACCTCCGCCGCGGTGATGTTGTGCGCGGCCAGCTTCACCGGATCCAGCCAGGCGCGCACGGCAAAGTTCTCCGCGCCCCAGATCTGCGCCATCTGCACGCCGGGGGTTGCCTGTATCTGCGGCTGCACCACGCGGGTCAGGTAATCGGTGATCTGCGCCGGCGTCATGACGTCGCTGGTGAACGCCAGGATCAGCGTGCCACCCTGCCCGCCCGTCTGCAAACGCACCGTCGGCGTCTGGGATTCGCGCGGCAACTGGTCATGCACCGCACTCAACTGGGTCTGTATCTCGGTCAGCGCCCGGTCAGGGTCCTGGTTCAGGCGCAGATGCGCGGTGATCGTGCTGTCACCCGTCATGCTCGTGCTGGTGAGGTAGTCGATCCCGTCCACCTGCGCGATGGCGTTCTCGATCGGCGTGGTGATGAACCCCGCCATCGTGGAGGCATCCGCACCGTAATACGTGGTCTCCACCTGTATCAGCGCGTTCACCGTCTTGGGAAACTGCCTGACGGGCAATACACGCTCCGAACCCAGGCCGAGCAGCAGGATGAAGACGCTGACGACGACGGACAGCACCGGACGCAGGATGAACATGTCTGTCAGGCGCACGGGTTGGCTCCTTCAGGGAAGCAAGGCCTGCTTTTTTGAAAAAAAGAAG
>CAXUOA010000018.1:7022-13349 GCA_964252625.1 uncultured Acetobacteraceae bacterium
AAAAAAGAAGACCGTGCTTTTCTCACCTGCTACTCCTCCGCCGGATGCGGCCGAGGATCATCGGAAGGCTGCACGCTGTTATCCACCAACACCTGCGAGCCCTGGCGCAGCTTGATCTGCCCCGCCGTCACAACCGTGGCACCCTCGGCAAGCCCGGCCGTCACCGCCACCTGGTCGCCGCGCGTGGGCCCCGTGCGCACCACCGCCTGGTGCACCACCCCGTGCTCCACCACATACACCAGGCTGCCATAAGGATTGTACACGATCGCCGCGTTCGGCAGCGTGACGTAGTGGTGCGCCGCGCCCGTCTGCAATTCCACGCTGGCGAACATGCCCGGCACCAGCGCGTGGTCCGCGTTGGACAGCGTGGCGCGCACCTGCGCCATGCGGCTGCTCGCATCCAGCTTCGGGCTGATCGCCGTGATGCGGCCGGAGAAGTCCCTGCCGGGATAGGCGTCCACGTGCAGCACCGCCGTCTCGCCGATCTTCACCTCGGCCAAAGCCTGCTGCGGCACGTAGAAGTCGACGTAGAGCGGGTCGAGCGCCTGCAACGTCACCACCGTCGTGCCCGCCGGCAGATACTGCCCCTGGTCCACCACGCGCAGTCCCAGCCGCCCGGCGAACGGCGCACGCACGATCTTCTCCGCCGCCAGCGCCTGCGCCTGGCTCACCTGCGCGCGCGCAGACCGCAAATGGCTGTCGTCGGCGTCGATGCTGGCCTGACTCACGGCCTGCGCCCGGAACTGCTTGGTGTCGCGCGCCAGATTGGCCGCGGCGAGGTCGGCCGCCGCCTGCAGATCCGCCAGGTGCGCCGCGTCGTCGTTCGGCCGCAGCCGTAACAGAACGGTACCGGCCGCCACGTCATGACCGGAGTCGAACTCCACACTGTCCACCACGCCGGCGATCTCGCTCGCCAGATCGGCGCCGCGGACCGCGCGTATCGTGCCCACCGCCTGCAGCGTGTCCTGCCAGTCGGTCACGTGGGCGACGATCGTGCTGACGGTTGCAGGCGGCTCCTGCGCGTAAGCTGGCGATGCAAAAAGCACGGCAAGAAAGAAAGGCCTTCTTTTCTGAAGAAAAGAAGCAAAAGACTTCTGCTCCGCTGTCGCGCACCTGTCCTGTGAGTCCCGCGACAGCGGAGTGAAAGTTTTTTGGTTCTTTTTTTCAAAAAAGAACTGCTTGCTTGCTTTCATGGCAGCAAAGACCTCAGAAGTTTCTCCGGCGGCGGCGGCAGATCACGCCGGTTCCACCAGCCGCCGCCCAGCGCCACGTAAAGCGCCACCGTGTCCGTGTAGCGCGCGGCCTGCGCCCGTATCAGGCCGATCACCGCGTTCTGGTACTGCGTCTGGGAGGTGAGCACCGTCAGGTACGCCACGCCGCCGGCACCGTATTGCAGCCTGGCCAGGCTCAGGCTGCGCGCTGCCGCCTGCTCGGCCGCCTCGTTGGCCGCCAGCGCGCGCGCATCGCCTTGCAGCGCGGTCAGCACGTCCGCCACGTTCTGGAAGGCACCCACCACCGTGGCACGGTAGTTCGCCGCCGCCGAGCGCGCCGCCGCGTAGGCCGCGCGCTGCTGGTGCAGCAGCGTGCCGCCCTCGAACACCGGCGCCAGCGCCTGGGTGACCAGCGTGTAGATGCCGTTGCCGGGCGTGAACAGCTCGCCGATCTTGGCCGGCGCGCTGCCCAGCGCGCCCGTCAGCGTGAACTGCGGCAGGCGGTTGGCGATGGCCACCCCCACCTGCGCGGTCGCCTGGTGCAGCTGCTCGGCCGAGGCCCGGATGTCGGGCCGCTGGTCGACAAGCCCGGAGGGCAGGCTTACCGGCAAGGTGCCGGGCAGCTGCAGGTCCTCGAGCCGCAGGCTGGGCAGGTCGGCATCCTCCGGCACCCGCCCGAGATAATCGGCCAGCTGGTCGCGCGTCTGCTGGAGCTGCGTCTGCAGCGGCACCACCAGCGCCTGGGTGTTGGCGAGCTGCGCTTCCTGCGTCGCCACGTCCGTCCCCGTGGCGCCGCCAAGCTGGAACTGGCTGCGCACCGTGGTCAGCAGGTGCTGCTCGGCATCCACCAGCTGCTCTTCGGCGGCGATCTGCGCGCGCAGCGAGGCCGCGGTGATCGCCGCCGTCGCCGTGTTGGCGGCCAGCATGTTGGTCGCACCTTCCAGCTGGAAGCGCTGCACCTGGGCCGCCGCGGCCGCCGCTTCCACCGTCCGGCGCACCTGCCCCCACGCGTCGAACGTGTAGGAGATGTTGAGCTGGCCCTGGTAGAAGCCGAAGCTCTCGCTCGCCGCCTGTGGCCCGACCAGCCCGGCCTCTGCGCCGCTCACCTTCTCGCGGGTACGGGTCAGCTGGGCGGAGACGGTGGGAAAGAACGCGCCCTGTTGCGCGATGGTGTTCTCCTGCGCCTGGCGCAGCGTCTCCGCCGTGGCCTCCAGCGTCGGGTTCTGCCGGATCGCCGCGGCCACCAGCCTGGTCAAGGCGGGCGAGCGGAACAGGCGCCACCAGTCGCCGGGCACGTCCGCCCCTGGAACGAACGCCTGGTTCGCGCCGGCCTTTGCCGCAACGCCGCCGGTGCTGCCGGGCAAGCCGGCCTCGGTGAAACGGTCTGCCGCCGGCGGGGCTGGCCGCAAATAGTCCGGTCCTACGGCGCACCCGGCCAGCCCGAACCCCGCGGCAGCCATCAGCAGCCTTGCGCGAAGGGCCCGCGGAATGAACTTGGTGGATGGAATGACGCTCTCCCCTCGGCCGCAGGCGGCCGCCGCACATACCAGCAGGTTCGCATCCGAACCAGATTGGTGCGATGGCGGCGGCCCTACGATTGCGTAACGTCTCGAACCAAGTCTCATGCCGCCGGCTTTGCAGCCAGCGTGCCAAAATCCATCTTGTTGAAAACACAAGAACTTCTGCGAATTGAAGCCGCAAAGGCGGCTGGCCTGACGCGCTGCCGCCAACATCTGGTAAAACGCACCAACTTGCGGCAGCGCCAGGCCGCGACGATCATGCGCCATGCACACCGCCCGGACTATCTCCCTAGCCCAGCCCGGTTGGGAACGCGCAGGGCGGCGCATTGCCCTTACAGCGTGCCTGCTCCTACCCCTGGCGCTGCTGCACGCCCGTGCCGTGGCCGAAATACTCATCGCGGCGGTCGACATCCTGTTCCTGGGCCACGTCGTGCTCACGCGGCAGACAGCCTGGCTGCGCCAGCCCTTCTTGCTTGCGGCCCTGGCCTGGTGGTTCTGGCTGTCGGTCTGCTCGGCACTCGGCACCGGCGGGCTGCTGCTGGGCGTGCTTGCCATCCGCCTGCCCGTGTTCGCGATGGCATTGGGCGGCTGGGTTCTGGCCGGCGACACGCCCCGCGCCGGCGCGCGCCGCCACGTCGTCTGGATCGTGCTCTGCGCGGCGTTCTGCTGGATCGGCCTGCAAGCCTGGCAGCAATATCTGTTCGGCACCAACCTGTTCGGGCAACCCCGCTGGTCGGACGGCGCGCTCACCGGGCCGTTCGCCAAGCCGCGCGCCGGGCCTGCCTTCATCCTGCTGTTCTTCCCGGCGCTCATCCCCTGCCTTGCCGCCCTGACATCGCGTGCCAGCCTGCGGGCGCGCCTTGCCGCCGCGGCGCTGGCCATGCTCGCCGCACTCACCCTGGTCCTGATCGGCCAGCGCATGCCGACCGCGCTCATGCTGCTGGGCCTGGTGGCGGCGGCGCTGCTGGTGCCGCAGTTGCGCATGGCGCTCCTGTTCGCCGCCGCCGCCGGCGCGGCCCTGGTCGCCGCCCTGCCCTGGGTGTCGCCGGCCGCCTCCGCCAAGCTGGTGCAGCAGACCGCCGTCCAGATGGCCCATTTCAGCCAGAGCGACTACGGCCTCATCTTCACCCGTGCGGTCACCCTGGCCGAGCTCCACCCCTGGCTCGGCCTGGGCTTCGACGGCTTCCGCCGCGGCTGCCACGAGTTCTGGGCCATGCACGGCATAGACTGGCTCGGCATTCCCACGGCCAACCTCAACGGCGGCCTGTCCGCCTGCAACATCCATCCGCACAATTACTATCTGGAGGCGCTGGACGATGCCGGCCTGCCCGGCGTCCTCCTGTTCTCCCTCATGGTGGCAACCGCTCTGGTCTGCCTGGGCCGGGGCGTTGCACACCGGTTGGCCCCGATGCGCGCCGGCCTGCTGGTCGGCGCCGTCGTGGCACTCTGGCCTGTCGCTTCCACCTCCGCCTTCACCTCCATGCCGAATGGCGGCTGGGTGTTCCTGCTGCTTGGGCTGGGCCTGGCCGCCGCGGGGGAACAACGGGCCGTCCACGCCGTTTGATCAGACGGCACACTGTCTGGACAGGGCAATGAACGACGAGACGACCTTCGACCACGGTTTCATCCGCGCCTGGGCAGAAGCACGCGATGGCCGCCCGGCGCTTCTGGACGGGCGGATCAGCTCTTCAGGCAATCCGCTCTTGCGCTTCGATTTCGGCACGTCCGAACCGGGATTGCGTGAGGTCGCGTGGGATGAGTTCTTCGTGATCTTCGAAGGGGAGAAACTTGCGCTGGAGTTCCGGGAGTTTTCGGGCCAGCTCAGCCGGTTTTACAAGCTGGTGCCGAGGTTGGCAGGCTGAGGCAGGAAAGGCCAGTGGCGTCGTGCACAGCACGCGTTCGCATACGCTCCGGTGCTCTAAAAATCACTGCAGCTGACTCATCAGAGCAAGTTTAAAATGGAGACTTACCAACCCGGTTTGCGATGACGCTCGGGCAAGCAAGGAAGGCCTTCTTTTTTGAAAAAAAGAAGCAAAAAACTTTTGCTTCCTGCGCAGGCTCAGATGCCCCAAGCGGTCCAGAGGCACCCGGATGCTGCAAATGCGAAAGGAAGCAAAAGTTTTTTGGTCCTTTTTTTTCAAAAAAGGACTGCTTGCTTTCACTGCGTCAGTGTCAAAACCGATTTGCATTATAACCTGCTATCAGTAGTCCTAACAGATGGGGGCTCGGGGCCCAGCGAGCTTTGGGATTCCAACCTTTCTTCCTTGTCACGACCCCCGCCTAAGCAGCAAACCCGGCAACAAGCTCCGCAATCCGCTCCGGATCAGCCTGCTCCATCACCCGGCGCGCGAACCGCGCGCATGCGTCGATGGAAACCGAGCGGACCGCCTGCTTCACCCGTGGCACCGCGGACGCGTTCATGCTGAACGACCGCAATCCCAGGCCCAGCAGCAGCGGCGTCAGCTTCGGATTGGCGGCCATCTCGCCGCACACGCTCACCGGCATGCGCATGCGCAACGCCGCTTCGGTGGCAAACTGGATCAACCGCAGCACGGCCGGGTGGAGCGGATCATAAAGGTTCGCCACGTCGGTGGCCGCGCGGTCCACGGCCAGCGTGTACATCGCGAGGTCGTTCGTCCCGATGGCGAAGAAATCCGCTTCCAGCGCCAGCGCGTCCGCCGCCAGGGCGGCGCCCGGCGTCTCGATCATGATGCCGAGCGGGGGCAGCGTCTCCGCCAGCTTCTCGCCGCGGCGGCGCAGCCGGCGGCCGACGCGTTCGTAGATCTCGCGCGCGGCGCGCACCTCGCCGGTGTTGGTCACCATCGGCAGCAGCACACGCACCGGCCCGAATTTCGCCGCGCGCAATATCGCCGCCAGCTGTGTCTCGAACAGGTCCGGCTGGCGCAGCAGCAGGCGCAGGCCGCGCACGCCCAGCGCAGGATTGTGGTCCAGCGTGTCGGGCACCAGGCCGCGCGCCACCAGCGCGTCGATATCCTTCTCGCCGCCCCAGTCCAGCACGCGTATCGTCACGCCGTCGCCGTCCATCGCCTCGATCACCGTGCGGTAGGTCTCGGCCTGCGCCGCCTCGTCGGGCAGGCTCTCGCGGTTCATGAACAGGAACTCGGTGCGGAACAGCCCTATGCCGGTGGCGCCGGCGCCTGCCACTAGCGGCAGCTCGGCCAGCAGCTCCAGATTGGCCTGCAGCTGCACCTGCTCGTGGTCCGTGGTCTCCGACGCCAGCCGCCGGAACCGGCCCCGCCGCTGCCGTTCGCGCGCATACTCGGCCACGCCGCGCTTCGCCGCGGCCAGGGTCGCGGCCTGCGGATGCAGCACGATCCGCCCGGACGCGCCGTCCAGCACCGCCACGGTCGCGGTGCGCGACGCCGCCAGCAGCCCCTGCGCGCCGAGCACGGCCGGCACGCCCAGCGCCCGCAACATGATGGCCGTGTGGCCGTCGGTGCCGCCCTCTTCCGTCGCTATCCCGGCAATGCGCGCAGGGTCGATCAGCGCCGCGTCCGCCGGCCGGAGGTTCTCGGCCACCAGGATCGCCCCCTGCGGCACGGTGGCGAAGTTGCGGCACGCCGCCTCGGCCAGGT
>CAXUOA010000018.1:13359-18788 GCA_964252625.1 uncultured Acetobacteraceae bacterium
CGCGTATCTCCTCCGCGCGTCTCTGCTGGGCATCGGCATCGTCGCGGCCGCGTGCGCCAGGCACCGCCAGCATGGCGGCCGCCAGCGCATCCACCTCGTCCAGCACCGCCGTCTCCGCGGTCACCAGCCCGTCGGCCACGCGCTTGCGGGCGTGCCGCAGCAGGCGCGAGGGGCCAAGCATCTGCAGGTAGGCATCGATCAGCGGCGCTATCTCGTGCTGGCTGTCCTCCGGCAGCACGCTCAGCCGGGCGCGCAGCTTGCCCAGCTGCTTGCGGGATTTCTGCACCGCCACTTCGAGCCGGCCGAGCTCGGCCTCCACGGCCGCCGCCCGTATCCTGCCGCGTCTGGCCTCGAGCTTCGGCTCGCTGGCCGCATGCACGCTGCCTATGGCGATGCCGGGGCTGACGGCGATACCCGTCAGCACGTGCTCGCCGCCGGTCGCCGGCCCGCCGGAGCCCCGTGAAGTCTTCTGCGCCGGTCTGCCGCTCTCAGTCCTGCTCATGGAAGCCGGCCTCGACCAGGCCTGCGATCGCGTCCAGCGCCTCATGCGCATCGAATCCCTCGGCGCGCAGCTCGATCGTGCTGCCCATGCCCGCCCCCAGCATCATCAACCCCATGATGGAGCGCGCCGAGACCACCTGGCCGTCACGCAGCACGTCCACGTTGGCAGAGAACCGCTCCGCCGTGCTCACCAGCCGGGCGGCGGCGCGGGCATGCAGGCCGCGCGTGTTCACGATCTCCACCACGCGGGAGACGACCGCCTCGGCGCCCATCAGACGGAGGATGCGGGGGGAGGAAGCGGTCTTTCTCCGACGGAGACCGAGAGGCGCCCGTCTCTGCGCATGTGCATTGCCCGCTCCTTTCGACAGAGGCGAGGCTGCCTCAGGAATGCGCCTTGACCGGCAGCCCGCACAGCTTCGCCAGCGGCCCCAGCAGCCCGGCCTGCCGCGGATCGAGCGACCTGCAGATGTTGGGCGACTTGCACGTCTCCAGCACGTGGCTGGCGGCGGCGATGTATTTCCGGCCGGCGGTCTCGGCGATCTGGGTGCATTCGGACAGTGTCTGCTGGGAGCGCACCTTGGCGAGCTTGACCAGCATCGGCAGGTTCATGCCCGCGATCACCTCCACGCCACCACGCCCCATCATGCTGATGGCCAGGTTGCTGGGGGTGCCGCCGAACATGTCCGTCAGCAGGATCACGCCGTCGCCGGCGTCCACGTCCTCGATGCTGTTCTGGATGTCGAGCCGGCGCTGTTCCACGTCGTCGTCCACCGCTATGCATACGGTGGCCACCCGCCTCTGCGGGCCCACCACGTGCTCCATGGCCGAACGCATCTCCTCGGCGAGACGGCCGTGGGTAACCAGGATCAATCCGATCATGGGGTTTCTGTCAGGCCTCCTGCGCCTGGAACGACAAGCGGGCCGGAAGCGCCGGACCGCGAAACCTCTATATGTGCACCCGCATTGCGCGCTGCACTATCAACCTGGCCGCGCATGAGTTCCCTATGAGCCACAACCACCCGCCAAAGCCCACCTCCGTCACCCTCCGGCTGCATCGCCAGCAACCGTTCGGCCAGCCGCTGCACGATGTGCACGGACCGGTGACGCCCCCCCGTGCAGCCAATGGCGACACTCGCGTATTTCTTGCCCTCCTGGACGAAACGGGGCAAGAGCAAAGCTAACAGATCGGTTATCTTATCCATAAACGGAACGAAAAACGGGTCGGCTTCCACGTAGGCGGCGACGTCCGCATCGAGCCCCGTCCGCGGCCGCAAGATGGGGTCGTAATGCGGGTTGCGCAGGAAGCGCGCATCGAAGACCAGCTCTGCTTCGCGCGGCAGTCCGGCGGGGTAGGCAAAAGACAGCAGCGACACGGTCATCCCGGCATCCGCTGCGGCACTGCCGCTGAAGCGCTGTTCTATGATGCGCCGCAGCATGGGAAGCGCCAGGTCCGTGGTGTCCAGCACCAGGTCGGCGGCGTCACGCAGGACCGCCGTCAGGCGTATCTCGGCCGCGACACCGTCCGACACCCTGCTGGTCGGGGCGAGCGGATGCCGGCGGCGGGTTTCGGTGAACCGCCGCAGCAGGCTCGCCTCGTCCGCCTGGATAAAGACAAGCTCCACGCGCAAGGCTGCGTTGCGTTTCAGGCGAGCCACGCTGGCCAGCACCTCGTCCGGATCGAACCCCCTGCTGCGGGTGTCCACGCACACCGCGGCCGGCCGTTCGCCGCGGACGACCATCTCCTCCATCAGCTTCAATGGCGGGTTGTCGACCGCCTCGTAGCCGAGATCCTCCAGCACGCGCAGGGTGGACGCCTTGCCCGCGCCGGAGAGCCCCGTCACCAGCACGACCCTGCGCTGTATCGGCGCCGCATCCTGGCAATCCGGCGGTGTGTGAGTCGATGTCAGCCCAGGGCTCCCGTCACAAACGATGCGTGGCCAGCCAGCCCGTCCAGTGCCAATCCGATGACAAGTGGCGCAGAGGCAGCGACCGGGTCTACTGAAATCATGGGAAGGTCAAGATTTCCATAACGGGCCGGCGCCGGCAGGCGCTCCGCGCGCTCCAGCCTGACGGCCAGCACCACGCTGACGTTGGCGCGGAAGGCACGCCGCAGGATGCCCAGGCCGCGTATCTCCATCAGGCCGGCGAGCGCGTCCGGCGCAGACGCCAGGGTGCCTTGCAGGTCCACCTGGTCGTCGGCCACGAGGTCGTAGCCCCGGTCCAGCAGACGCAGGAGCAGGTCCGATTTGCCGCTGCCCGACGGGCCGAGCAGAAGCACGCCCTGCTCGGCCCGCGCGGCGCAACTAGCGTGGATGCGCATGCCGGGGTCGGCCCCGGCCGCCCTGTTCGCCCATGAGCGGGCCTCGTGGCACTCCCGGGTTCAAGCCGGCCAGGCCTGTCGAAGGCACCGCGTCACGCCGGTCTTCTCTTGACCGGTTCGGCGCCGAGCAGATGGCCCACCGGCGTCAGTGCCTCTATGTGGTCGCACAGGATCTTGAACACCGCCAGCAACGGCACCGCCAGCAGCGCCCCGGGCACGCCCCACAGCCAGTCCCAGAACATCAGCGCCATGATGACCAGAAGCGGGTTCAACGTGAAACGCCTTGCCAGCAGCATGGGCGTGATCGTCTCGCCCTCCATGATGTGGATGAGCAGGTACACGCCGGACGGCGCCATCGCCCATAGCGCGCTGGAGAAGCTGAACAGGCTCACGAAGAAGAAGACGACCACCCCGGTCAGCGGACCCAGGATGGGCACGTAGTTCAGCAGGAACGCCGCCGTGCCCCACAGCAGCGGGTCCGGCAGCCCGAACGCCCAGACCGACAGGCCGTTGGCCACGCCCACCAGCAGGTTCATGAAGCTGATGGTGGCCAGGTAGCCGGATATGTTGCGCTCCACCTCGGTGGCGATGCTGACCGCGCGCTTCTTCTCGGACAGGCCCGGCAGGATCTCCACGAAGCGGCGCAGCAAGGCGTCACCGTCGGCCAGCAGGAAGAACAGCGTGATCACCAGAGTGACCGTCTGGCCGAGGAAGCTGCGCGTGCCGGCATGCAGGGTGAGGCCGACACCGGCGCCCGGGCCCGCCGAGGGTGGCGGCGCCGAGGCGGCAGGCACCGCGAGTCTGGCAGCCGACGGCAAACCTGCCTGCCCACCCTGCGCGCTGCCGCCCTCGTCGCGGCCGGATTGCTGCATCAGCCCTTGCATCTGCCGCATGCTGCCTTCGAACACGTCGATCGGGCGGCGCAGGAAGCGCAGCTTCTTCTGCAGTTCCGGCAGGCTTTGCGGCGCCTTTGCTATCCAGCCGCGCGCGGGTACGGAGATGGCGTAGCCGATGCCGCCGATGGCCGAGAACAGCATCGCGATCATGACGATCGCCGCCAGCATGCGCGGCAGCCGAACCCTGTCGCACAGGAACCGCGTGGCCGGGCTGAGCAGCAAGGAGAGCACCAGGGCCAGCACGAAAGGCAGGATGATTTCGGCGGCGAAATACAGCGTATAGAGCACGGCCAGGATGGTCAGGATGACGAGCGCCACGTCGCGCACGTGGAACTCGGCGTTGCGCATTATCGCCTGGGCCTGTTCCGTCTCGCGCTGGATGTCGTCCTGTTGCCGGTCCATGTCGTCTCCGGGTCGTGCGGAGCAAGCAACGCCTGCTTTTTTAAAAAAAGAAGCAAAAACTTTCGCGCCTTCGTGCGCAGCATGGCGCGCGTGTGGTCCGGCGCGCGCCTGCTCCTGCGGGGCGTTCTTGCCTTCTACCCCTTCGGCAGCCGCACCACGAACCGCGCCCCCAGCACCCGCCCGTCGGTATCGCGCCGGTTCTCCGCACTGATGCGCCCGCGCAGCGCCTCCACGATCTGCCGGCTGATCGACAGGCCCAGCCCCGAATGCCGCCCGAACGACTCGCCCGCCGGACGCTCGGAATAGAACCGGTCGAACACGTGCTCCAGATTGCTGTCCGGTATCCCCGGCCCCTCGTCCTCCACCGACAGCTCCACCATCCCGCCCGTCTCGCGCCCGCGCAGCAGGATCGTCCCGCCCGGCGGCGAGAAGCTCTGCGCGTTGCCGATCAGGTTGCGCAGCACCTGCACCAGCCTGCCCTCCACGGCATTCACCACCAGCGGCGTCGCCGGCAGGTCCACGCTGAGCTGCGCGTCGCCGTCCGCCCGCGTGGCGTCGGCGATCTCGCCCAGCACGGCCATGATCGGCCCCACGTCCACCGGCTCGGTCGCCGTACGCGACAGCTCGGCATCCACCCGGCTGGCATCGCTGATGTCGCTGATCAGCCGGTCCAGCCGCACCACGTCCTCCTGGATGATGGCCAGCAGCCTTGCCTGCTTGGGCGGCTCGCGCACCCGCTTCAGCGTGTCGATGGCGCTGCGTATGGAGCTGAGCGGGTTCTTGATCTCGTGCGCCACGTCGGCGGCGAACCGCTCGATCGCGTCCATCCGCCCCCACAGCTCGGTGGCCGAGGTGGAGAGCGCCTGGCCCAGCTCGCCGATCTCGTCGCGCCGGCGCAGCAGGTTGCGCGGCACCGCGCCGGCGCGGCCGTGGCCCTCCCGCATGTCCTGCGCCGCGTCCGCCAGCCGCAGGATCGGCCGTGCCAAGGTCAATGACAGGTACCAGGACAGCAGCACCGTCAGGATCAGCGCGCCGAAGAACAGCCCGAGTATGGACACGCGCACCGCGTAGAGCGAGCGGTCCACCTCGATGGCGTCGCGCGTCAGCAGCACGATGCCCACCGTGTGGCGGTCGCGCTCCACCGGTTCGGCCACCGTCACCAGCAGCTGGCCTTCGCGCGTGCGGCGTATCAGCGGCGGCATCTCGTGGCTGTCGTCGCTGCTGGTCAGCCGCAGCTCCTGGCGGACGTCCGGCTGCCAGTCCGGGCCGGGCGCACCGAGGTGGTCGACTGGGTGAGCCGCATCTATGAC
>CAXUOA010000018.1:18798-19366 GCA_964252625.1 uncultured Acetobacteraceae bacterium
CCACCGTGCTGGCGCGGCTGTGCGGCACCAGCGCCAGCACGCCGTCATAGATGCGGCTCACCCAGTCGACCACCTCGGTGCGCCCGGCCGGGCTGGGCAGCGGCTCGGTCCGCACCGCGCCGCCGGCGCCCATGCGCACCCGGCTGTCGGCGATCAGCGTGCCGTCGGGCGCGTAGATCTTGGCCCCCGCGTTCGGCGTGGGGTCGGTCAGGCGGCGCAGCAGCGGCCGCGCGATGTCGGCCACCAGCACCGGGTTGTTCGGGTCGCTCACCCGCACCGCGGTCTCTGCCAGCGCGCCGGCATAGATGCGCGCCTGCTCGCGCAACGCGGCCACCTCGGCTTCCAGCAGGCCGTCCTGGTACTGGTCGAGGTAGAGCACGGCGCCCAGCAGCAGGGCGAGCGGGACGAAATTGACCAGGAGCACCCGGCGCATCAGGGGCGAGACCCATCTGGCGCGGTGGCGGGCGGGGGACTCGGCCATTCGGAAAAAGTAAGGCCCTCTTTTTTGAAAAAAAGAAGCAAAAAACTTTTGCTTCCCCCGCCTGCACTGAGGCGCGCGCAAGGTGGG
>CAXUOA010000019.1:0-19325 GCA_964252625.1 uncultured Acetobacteraceae bacterium
GGCCGCTTCCCTGCGCGCCACCCTGGGCCGTGATGCCGCTTCCCGCGCGGACCTGCCGGATGCCGGCGACGACATTTGGTTGCCTGCGCTGCTGGCTGACGGCCACGGCCAGGCGCGCAGCGCGCTGCGCTACGTGCCCGCCGCCAATTGTTTTTTCCTGGGCGACGATCCCCTGGCGCTGGTGCGCCAGATCCCCGAGTTGCTGGCGCTGCGCATCGGGCCGCGCACCCCCTGGTCGCTGCCGGACTACGATCCCTTCGCTTGCAACCTGGAGATACTGGCCCTCAGCGCGGCGCCGGCGGAGCCGCTGCAGGCGGTGTTCCGCTTCGTGGCGGACCAGGCGCGCGTGGTGGATCTGGCTGCGGCGGACCAGCCGGGGAACACCGCCACGCCGGCGGAGGCAATAACCCGCCAGTTGCGCGTCCCGTCGGTTCAAGTGGAGGCGCTGGCGGGGCTGGTGGACGAGCTGTTCGCCGTCCGCAACCGCCTGTCCCATGTGGCCGAGGGCGCCGGCAACCCCGCGCTGGCCCGCGCTTTGGCCGGGACGGAGGCAGAGCTGGGCCGCCTGGCCGGCCTGATGCACCGTGCGGTGACCGGCATGCAGCTGGTGCCGCTGGACCAGACCTTGCGCCGCCTGCCGCGCCTGGTGCGCGAGGTGGCCGCCGAGCTTGGGCGCGACGTGCGCCTGACGGTGGAGGGCGCCGCGATCCAGGCGGAAAAGGCCACCGTGGACGGGCTGTTCGAACCGCTGCTGCACCTGCTGCGCAACGCGGTGGATCACGGCGTCGAGCCGCCCGGGATGCGTCTGGCGGCCGGCAAACCGGCGGCGGGCCATGTGGCGTTGCGGGCAGCGCTGGAGGGCGCGCAGGTGGTGATCACGTTGAGCGATGACGGCGCGGGCCTGGACACGGCCGCCTTGCGCCGGGTGGCGGCGGCGCGCGGCGTGGCCGAACCCGCAGCACTGGACGCCATGGCCGACGCGGCGGTGCACGAGCTGATATTCCTGCCCGGCTTCTCGACGGCGGCACGGGTGACCAGCATGTCGGGCCGCGGCGTGGGCATGGATGCGGTTCGCGCGACGGTGCAGGCGATGGGCGGGCAGGTGGGAATCGCACCCGCGCCGTCCGGCGGCACCGTGGTCAGGCTGGCCGTGCCGCAATCGGCCGCCATCGTGGCGGTGGTGGCCGTGCGGCTGGGCGATGAGACTTTCGGCATACCTGTCGGGGACATCGAGGAGACGGCGCGCGTGGCGCGCAGCGCGATCCTGCCCATACAGGCTGGCCAGGCCTTCGCGCTGCGCGGCAGGACGGTCCCGCTGGTCGGCCTGGCCGGCCTGCTCGGGCGGCCCGCGCCCGCCGCCAAACCGTTTGCCCTGGTGGTGATCGCCAATCTGGAAGGCCAGCGCGTGGGGGTAGAGGTGGACGGATTGGGCACGCGCACGGACGTGGTGCTGCGTCCGCTGCCCGCGCTGCTGACGGCCACGCCCGGCGTGCGCGGTTCGGCGCTGCTGGGCAACGGCCGCGTGCTGCTGGTGCTGGACCTGGCGGCGCTGGTCCGATGAGCGTCACACTGGACGGCGGCGTGGTGCGGGTGGCCGGCGAGGCCCGCATCGAGGACGCCGAGGCGCTGGTGGCGCTGCTGCAGGCACAGCCGGGCTGCCGGGTGGACCTTGCGGCGGCAAGCGCGTTGCATACCGCCGTGGTCCAGGTGCTGCTGGCCTTCCGCCCGCCATTGGCCGGACCGGTCGGCGACCCGTTCCTGAACACCTGGCTTCTGCCGGCGCTGGACCAACCAGGCGCCCCGCCGTAATCCGGTTTGCCCCGCCCCGCACAACCCGCTATCGAAACACACCGGAGCCCGCATGACGATCACCGTTCTAATAGTCGACGACAGCAAGCTTGCCCGCATCGTGGCCGGCAAGGCGGTGGCCAGCCTGCAGCCGGAGTGGCAGCGGCGGGAGGCGGCCAACGCCGACGAGGCGCTGGCGGCGATCGGCGGCGGCGGCGTGGATGTGGCGCTGCTGGATTTCAACATGCCGGGCCGTGACGGGCTGGAGCTTGCAGCGGAAATACGCGCGCTGCACCCCGCCATGCCGCTGGCCGTGATCACCGCGAACGTGCAGGACGAAGTGGTGATGCGCGCCCGTGCGGTGGGTGCCGCATTCGTCAGCAAGCCGCTGACGGAGGAAGGCCTGCGCGGTTTCCTCTCCGGCGCGGCACTGCAGTTGCGTGCCGCGCACTAGACATGCCCGACCAGGCAGATCTTAGCGAGCTGGAGCGCGACGCGCTCACCGAGATCGTCAACATCGGCGTCAGCAGGGCTGCCGCCTCGCTCCGCAGCATGGTCGGCCGCCAGGTGCTGCTCTCCGTCCCGTCCATCGAGGTGGTGGGTGCGCGCGAGGCCGCCGCCCTGATCAGCGAGCGCGAGGCCGGTGACCTGGTGGCCGTAAGGCAGGACTTCGCCGGCGCCTTCTCCGGACGCGCGCTGCTCGTCTTCCCGCAGGCCAACAGCCTGGAGCTGGCGCGCGCGGTGATCGGCGAGGCCGCCTCGGACGCCGAGGCGGCAGAGATGGAGGAGGAGGCGCTCGCCGAGACCGGAAACATCATCCTGAACAACTGCCTGGGCAGCATGGCGAACATGCTGCGCCAATCCCTCAGCATGACCCTGCCCCGCGTGTTCCACGCCCGGGGCGAGGCGCTGTTCACGATGGCAGGCGACGGCGCGGCCGAGGGGACGGTGCTGTTCCTCTACATCAACTTCTCCGTCCTTGGGCGCGACATTCGCGGCTACATCGCCATGATCCTGGACATGCCGTCGCTTGCTGCCCTGAAGCTGCTGGTGGGCGAATTCATCGCGAGCGTCATGAGCGACGATGCCGATGTCGCCTGACCGCGCCCCGTCGAAGTGAACGGCGCCACCGGACCCGCCATGCGCGGCCAGGCTGCCTCGTCCACGGCCGAACCGGGGCAGGAAAGCACGGTCGCCGAACGCCTGCGCCGCACCCTGTCCGTCTCCGGCGCGGCTGCCGCCTGGGAGTGGCACGTGGCAGGCAGGCGCATCGTCGGCGACGCCGGTTTCGCCACCCTGCTTGCCTTGCCAGCCGCGGAAGCGGCAGCCGGGATCGCGCCGACACGCTTCTTCGGCGGCATCCATCCACAGGACCGCGACCGCATGCGGCTGGCGTTCGGTGGCATGATGCGCGGCTCCGAGGTGCTCAACAAGCAATACCGCATCGTCGCGGATGACGGCACGGTGCGCTGGCTGCAGGCCAAGGGGATGGCGCACACGGAAGGGCGCGGCGCGGACGGCAAGCCGGCGCTGCTGTCCGGCGTGCTGGTGGACATCACCGAGCAGAAGCGGCTGGAGGAGAAGCTCCGGATCGCCCAGACCGCGGGCGGGGTCGGCACCTTCGAGCACGTGGCCGGCTTCGGCACCGTATCCGTCACCGCCCAGTTCTGCGCCCTGCTCGGCCTGCACGCCGCCACGGACCTGCCGGTGCGCACGATCAACGCCGTGGTGCTGCCGGGCGACCCGCTGCTGATAGAGCCGGGCGGCGACGACCGGCCCGGCACCGGCAGCCGGGTGGAGCTGCGCATCGTGCGCCCGGACACCGGGGAGACGCGCTGGCTGACCAGGCGGGGCGAATACCTGCGCGATGCCGAAACCAGCGGCGTGCGCTTCAGCGGCGTGGTCTATGACATCACGGAAGCCAAGCGGGTGGAGACCCGGCTGCGCGAGCTGAACGACACCCTGGAGAGCCGGGTGGAGGCGCGAACCCGCGAGCGCGACCGCATCTGGCGGGTCAGCCAGGACCTGCTCTGCGTGGCAGACCTCGACGGCCGGCTGACCAGCATCAACCCCGCCTGGACGAGCCTGCTCGGCTGGGACGAGGAGGCGTTTCTCGGCCGCAGCACCGAGTGGCTGGAACACGAGGACGACCGCGCCGCCACCCGCCAGGAGACGGCCCGGCTGGCAGCCGGGCACACCACCTGGAAGTTCGAGAACCGCTTCCGCCGCCGGCAGGGCGGCTATTGCTGGTTGTCCTGGGTCGCCGTGCCGGACGAGGGACACCTGTATTGCGTGGCGCGCGACATCACCGCGGAGAAGGCCGCCAGCGCCGAGCTGGCCCGCGCGCAGGACCAGCTGCGCCAGTCGCAGAAGATGGAGGCGGTGGGCCAGCTGACCGGGGGGCTGGCGCATGATTTCAACAACCTGCTCACCGGCATCGGCGGCAGCCTGGAGCTGCTCGCGGCCCGCGTGGCCCAGGGCCGGCTGGGCGAGGCGGACCGCTACATCGCCGCCGCCCAGGGTGCGGCCAGGCGGGCGGCCGCACTGACCCACCGGCTGCTCGCCTTTTCCCGCCGCCAGACGCTGGAGCCGCGTGCCACCGACGTGAACCGGCTGATCGCCGGCATGGACGAACTGGTACGCCGCACCATGGGCCCCGAGATCGAGGTGGAGGTGGTGACGGCCGGCGGGCTGTGGACCACGCTGGTCGATCCCCACCAGCTGGAGAACGCGCTGCTCAATTTGTGCATCAACGCGCGTGACGCGATGCCGGGCGGCGGCAAGCTGACGATCGAGCCGGGCAACCGCTGGCTGGACGAGCACGCGGCCGCCGAACGCGAGCTGCCGCCTGGGCAATACGTGTCCCTGTGCGTCACCGACAACGGCACGGGCATGCCGCCGGACGTGGTGGCGCGCGCCTTCGACCCGTTCTTCACCACCAAGCCGATCGGCCAGGGCACCGGCCTCGGCCTGTCGATGATCTACGGCTTCGCCCGCCAGTCGGGCGGCCAGGTGCGCATCTACTCCGAACCCGGAAGCGGCACGATGATGTGCATCTATTTGCCGCGGGACCGCGGCACGGCGGAGACCGAGGCGGAACCCGCGCGCACCGTGGCGCCGCGCGCCGAAGCAGGCGAGACGGTGCTCGTGGTCGACGACGAGCCGACGATACGCATGCTGGTGGCCGAGGTGCTGGAGGATCTGGGCTACGTCGCCATCGAGGCCGCCGACGGCGCCGCCGCGCTGGCGGTGCTGCAGTCGGACGCGCGAATCGACCTGCTGGTGACCGACGTGGGCCTGCCCGGCGGGCTGAACGGGCGCCAGGTGGCCGACCAGGGCCGGGTGGCGCGGCCGGGCCTGCGCGTGCTGTTCATGACCGGTTACGCGGAGAACGCGGTGCTGAGCCACGGCCATCTGGAGCCGGGGATGCACGTGCTGACCAAGCCGTTTGCGATGGACGTGCTGGCCAGCCGGATCAAGCTGCTGATTGCGAAAGGGTAGGCAAGCGTTGCCGACCCGGGCCTTGCGGTTGAGCGTGGTTGCAGGAAGCAAGGCCTTCTTTTTTGAAAAAAAGAAGCAAAAAACTTTTGCTTCCTGCGCAGGCTCGGGTGCCTCGATCTGTCAGGCGGCACCCGGCTGCTGCAGATGCGACAGGAAGCAAAAGTTTTTTGGTCCTTTTTTCAAAAAAGGACTGCTTGCTTTCCAGCCGTCAGCCGCAGACCGATTGCATTACATATCGCACCCGCACGAAACGTCGTAGTTCGAACGGTGCCTCAGCGTCCTGCTGGCGGCAACGCCTGGCAGAAGCGCAGCGCGTAGCCGTCCGGATCCAGCACCTCGAAGGCGATGTGGCCGACACGCGTGCCGTCTTCCTCGCGCCAGGCTTCGGCCATCGGCTGATGCAGGCGTGCGCCGTAGGCTTCGACGCCGCTCAGCACCGCCTCGGCGTCTTGTGTCCAGACGATGAGGGTGACACCGCGGCCGAACGGGTAGCTGGGCGCGTCCGGGCCGCTGGCCACGCTCTCGCGTATTTCGATGGCCACGCCGTCGCGCTCCAGTTCGGCGCGGCGGGCTTCCGGTGCGTAACGCATGGTCGTGAAACCCAGCACGTCCGTGTAGAAGCGCAACGACCGGGCAAAACCGGTGCAGGCGAGCTGGACCTGCAGGGTCACTTAGGAACCAGGGTCAGCACCGCTTCCGGCGCCGGCTTCTCCGTCGAGACCAGGATGTGCATCGGGCGGCCGACGAGAGTCAGGCCGTAGGCGGTCTGGGTGACGCCAGGCTTGCCCTTAGGCGGCTGGCCGCCGAGCGGAGCCAGCGCCACGCCGTTCTCCTGCGCGGCCTGGCTCAGCACGGTCAGCACCTTGGCGCCGTCGGCGTGCTCGGCCACCGCCTCGCAGCTTCCGTCATCCAGCGAAACGAGGGCGAGCTTGGTGGTCTGGTAGCTGGTGTCGAACACCTGACCGGCGCGGCCGGCGAGGAAGGCTGTCTCTGCCTGCTGCGGCATGCGCGGCGCTTTCTGCTGCTCGAGGAAGCCGCGCAGGGCGGCGACGTCGCTTGCGAAGTTCAGGCAGGTGGCGCTGAACAGGCCAACCACTTGTTCCGCTCCGTCACCGCCGCCCTGTGGCGCCTGGGCGGAGGCCGGCGCGGTAGCCAGCAGGCCGCAGGCCAGGGCCGCGGACGCGAGAACGGACAGGCGCATGGGTTTAAACTCTCCTCAATGGGAAGGGTCGCATGGGCGGGGCACGAGCAGGTTTACCGGGGGATTAAACTGGTTACAGGTGAACGGCGGGGAAGAAAGGAAGGCGTTCTTTTTTGAAGAAATGACGAAAACGTCTGCGCCCTGTCGGCGACTTACCGGTGCGTGCGCGACAGCGAAGCGAGAGTTTTGGTCCTCTTTTTCAAAAAAGGACTGCTTGCTTTCCTTCCTACCCTCGCAGCTCCATCTGGATAGGCCCTTCCCGGCGGCCATGGGTGAACTGGTCCACCATGAGGTTGCCGCTGTCCAGCAGGTGAGCGGCCTCGCCCTGCCAGACCAGGCGGCCGCCGAACAGCATGGCAGCGCGGTCGCCGATGCGGGCGGCACTGGCCATGTCGTGCGTGATGGCCAGCGCGGTGCTGCCCAGGCGGCGCACGCAATCGGTGATCAGGCCGTCGATTATGGCGCCCATAATGGGGTCCAGGCCGGTCGTCGGCTCGTCGAAGAACAGAATGCGGCCGCCGCCGGCAATGGCGCGCGCCAGGCCCACGCGCTTCTGCATGCCGCCGGAGAGCTCGGCGGGAAACAGGGCGCCCACCTCTGGGGCGAGACCGACCTGGGCCAGCATCTCGGAGGCGCGCGCGCGGGCCTGGCTGCGGCTGACCTGGTGCTGGGCGAGCAGGCCGAACGCCACGTTCTCCCAGACGGGCAGGCTGTCGAACAACGCGCCGTTCTGGAACAGCATGCCGATCTGGGCGCGCAGAGCGACGCGTGCCGTCTGGTCCAGCCTGGCCAGGTCCTGGCCGTCGATCTCGATGGTGCCGGAATCGGGCGTGACCAGGCCGAGTATGCATTTCAGCAGCACGGACTTGCCGGAGCCGGAGCCGCCGATGACCACCATCGAGGTGCCGGGTGCGATGTCGAGATCGATGCCGTCCAGCACCTGTTTGGTGCCGAATGCCTTGCGCAGGCCGCGTATGCGGATTTTCGGGGTTTCGGTCATCGGGAGAAGAACAGCTCGGTCAGTACGTAGTCGAAGGCGAGGATCAGGATGCTGGCGGACACCACGGCAGAGGTAGTGGCCGCACCCACGCCCTGGGCGCCGCCGCGGCTGTTGTAGCCGTAGTAGCAGCCCATCAGGCTGACGATCACGCCGAACACCGCGGCTTTGACCACACTGAGTACCACGTCGGCCGTGTTGAGGAAGGCCACCGTGTTGGCGATGTAGGTGTGCGGGTCGAAGCCGAGCTTGGCGGTGGCCACCAGGAAGCCGCCGCCTACGCCCAGCACGTCGGCTACCAGCACGAGCAGCGGCAGGGCCAGCAGGCCGGCGAGCAGGCGTGGGGCTACGAGGTATTTCATCGGGTCGGTGGACAGCGTGCGCAGCGCGTCGATCTGGTCGGTGACGCGCATGGTGCCGAGTTCGGCCGCCATGGCGGCGCCGACGCGGCCGGCGACCATAAGACCGGCCAGCACGGGGGCCAGTTCGCGCACCACGGAGATGAGTACGATATTGGCGATGGCGCTGGTGGCGCCGTAGCGGGAGAACCCGGTGTAGCTCTGCAGCGCGATCACCATGCCGGAGAAGACGGCGGTCAGCGCCACGACGGGCAGGCTGAAATAGGCGTAATCGATGAAGCTGCGCAGGAACAGCCGGCCGTAGAACGGGGGGCGAACGAGGTGCGAGATGCCGGACAGGCCGAACAGCATCATGGCGCCGGCGCCGCCCAGCAGGGCCAGGGTGTTTTTTCCCAGCGCGCCCAGGGCGTTCATAAAGGAAGGCCTTCTTTTCCGAAGACGAAACTCTTGCGCCCTGTCACGCGCGAGCGTGCCTTCGCACGACCGGCAACTTCCCGACGCGTCCGCGACAGCGGAGCAAAAGTTTTCTGGTTCTTTTCCTCAAAAAAAGAACTGCTTTCTTGCTTGCTCAAAGTGCCGCGTACACGCGCCCGCCGCGGGGCTTGAGCGAGGTCAGCACCTCGTAGCCGTTGGTGCCGGCCCACTCGGCCACCTCGTCGGGCGGCACGGCGGGGCCGATCAGCTCCAGCACGTCGCCCTGGCGCAGGCCTGGGTGGTCGGTCGCGTCGAAGGTGGCCAGGTCCATGGAGACACGCCCTATCAGCGGAAGGCGGGCAGCGTCAAAGCCTGGCCGATGAATCGCGGGATGGATAGCCGCCTGGGCACGGTTGGAGAGCGTGCGGTGATAGCCGTCCGCGTAGCCGGCAGAGACGGTGGCCACCGTGGTCGGGCGCTGCGCGGTCCAGATGGCGTTGTAGCCGACCGACGCGCCGGCCGGTATGCGGCGCAGCTGCAGGATCGGCGCGGTCAGGCGCAGGACGGGGCGCATGGGGTTGGGCCGCGTGGGGGTTGGATTTATGCCGTAGACCGCCGCACCCGGGCGGGCCAGGTGGGAGACAAAGGCGGGGCCCAGGAACAGGCCGGAGGAATTGGCGAGGCTCAGGGGAATGCCGGCCAGGGTGCCGCCTGCTGCCCGGCGCAGGCTGCCAGCCTGGCCGGCGTTGCCGGGATCGCCCGCCTGCTCCGCATGAGCCAGGTGCGTCAGCACAAAGTTTACGTGGAGACCGTCCAGCACTTTGGGATCGGCTTGCAGGGTGGCCGTGTCCTCTGGGGTCAGGCCAAGCCGGTTCATCCCGGTGTCGACGTGGAGCATCGCCGGCAGGCGGCCTGCGCTGGCGGTGGCCAGGGCGGCATAGGCGGCAATTTCCTCGAGATTTCCCAGCACGGGCGTAAGGTCCTGCGCGCGATAGAGGCCGGCTTGGCCAGGAAGAAAGCCGTTGAGAATGGCGATGATTGCGTCGGGCGGAAGAAGCGGCCGGAGTGCGGCGCCTTCCTGTGGGTAGGCGACGAAGAAGTGGCGCGCGCCTTCGGCGTAGAGGCGTGGTGCAATGCGGGCCGCACCCAGCCCGTAGGCGTCGGCTTTCACGACCGCGGCTATAGGCTGGCCGTGCTGTGCTGCCAGCTGACGCCAGTTGGCAGCTATGGCGTCCAGATCGATCGTCAGGATGGTCATGCGATGAGGAGAGAAGCCTTGCTTCCTGAAAGCAACGAGACGCTTTGCTGCTTCGCGTGCGGGAACGCGGGCTCAGGGTCTGCCGGCGTCCGCGCAGAACCGGCCGGGCGCAGGCTCGGCAGCAGGAATTTCACCATTCAAAGGGCTGCCCGCTTTCCTGTCACGCTGCCTTCAGGGCGGCTTCGACCTTCGACTCCAGTGCCTCCGGCTTGGTGACAGGCGGGAACCGGTCAAGCACCGTGCCATCCCGGCCAATCAGAAACTTGGTGAAGTTCCATTTGACGGCACCGCCCAAGAAGCCGGTCTTTTCCGATTTCAGCCAGGCCCATAGCGGGTGAGCGCTTGCGCCGTTCACCTCCACCTTGGCGAACATGGGAAAACTTACGTTGTATTTGGTGCTGCAGAAACTGGCGATCTCCGCGGCATCCCCCGGCTCCTGATGACCGAACTGGTCGCACGGGAAGCCGAGCACGGCAAAACCCTGGCTGGCGTATTTCTGCTGCAGCGTCTCCAGGCCGGTGTATTGCGGGGTGAAGCCGCATTTGCTGGCGGTATTGACGACCAGCAGGACTTTGCCGCGAAAGTTGCCCATGGTGGTCTGCGTGCCATCCAGGGCAGTGGCGGTAAAATCATAAAGGCTGGCCATGCTTGAAGCTTTCGGGGCTTGCGGGTCCGGGAAGAAAGCACTTCGTCTCCAAAAGAAGAAGCGAAAACTCTTGCACCGCGGTTCGACCGCGTGCCGTGCCGGCTGTCCGAGTTTGTGTTCAAGTAGTGGGCTGACCGTCGGCTACCCGCAGGCAGAGCGACTCATGTTGCAGACGCACGGCGGCGATTTCATGCGCCGGATAATGCGGCGCTTGGAGATACGAGCTGGGCAGCATTCACGTCTGGGCAGGAATGGTGCTAAAACGGCGACTACTATGACGTCGGGTTTGATCAGGTTGCCAGAAAGCAGCTGCCTGCTGTAGTCGATCTGCTATTGTAGTCAACATCGCGCGTGTTGTCGGGCGCCCAGAGATGAACACCCGACACAAGCGACAAGATTGCGGCCGCTATAACGCAACCACTAGTAAGTCGACGCTCGCCGTCCAAACAGCGCGTGGTAGATGACCAACACAACTACAGCGCCGATGACGGCCACGAACATGCTGTAAAGGTTGAACCCGGTGATTGGCGTGGCGCCGAGCGTGGAAAACAGCCAACCGCCTACCAGGGCGCCGACGATGCCGAGAACGATGTCCAGCAGGACGCCGGCGCCGGTGTGGTTGACGATCTTGCTGGCGATGAATCCGGCTATAAGGCCCAAGACGAGCCAAGCGATTATACCCATGGTAAGCTCCTGAAGCGTGGTGACGCTTTCAGAAACGAAAGGCTCGGCGGCGGGTTTCTCTAAAGTTACGTAATGGACTATGCACCTGTTGCATTGGAGGAGCTCGCATGGCGCTTCAGGAAGGTGGCGGCCGCTTCCATGGACTGCCGGGCTTCAGGAACGAACTGCGCCAGTTGCCAGACATGAGGGACCACCGGCCAGACTCGCAATTCCACCTTCACACCGGCGGCGCGCGCGTGCTCGGCCAGGCGGGTGCTGTCGTCACGCAGGATTTCACGGTCGCCCACGTGGATCAGCAGCGGCGGCAGGCCGCGCAGTTCCGCGTAGTGTGGCGAAGCAATCGGGTTCCGGGCAGAAGCGGCGCCCAGATACGTCTCACCACCGCGCACCAGGCCCGGCGCCCAGAACATCGCGTCCCGCCTGGCGTTACCGACCACGGAAGAACCGGTGGCGGCAAGGTCAGTCCAGGGAGAGAACAGCGCGGCGGCCGCCGGCAACGGCCGCGCCTTTTCCCGCAGCGTGAGCATCAGGGCCAGGCTGAGGCCGCCGCCCGCAGAATCGCCGGAAACAGTGAGGCTGTCCGGGGCGTGTCCCAGGTCGACCAGGCCCTGCCAGGCGGCTTCGGCGTCTTCGACCGCTGCCGGAAAAGGGTGTTCGGGCGCCAGGCGGTAGTCGGGGACGAACACCTCGAAGCCGTGCTTCGCGTAGGTGCCGCTGAACGGACGGTGGGTGCGGGGCGAGCAGGCGAAGTAGCCGCCGCCATGCAAATACAGGAGCGTGGCGGCGGGCGGAACACCGTTTGCCCGTGCCCACTCACCTTGTATGCCGCCGACGGTTGCGGGTGTGAACGTGATGCCTTTTGGCGATGGAAGGGAGCCGGCCTCCATGGTACGGCGGACGGCGAGAACGTCGGAGGCGCCCTTCATCTTCGGCTTGATCTGGGTACGGAACATCAGATCCAGGAGATGGGCTTGCAGGCTGGCCATGTCAGTTAGCTGCCCGGTTTGGGCTGGCGACGGTGCCGGACTGCCGCTTGATGTATTTCCAGTAGGTGACCGGGAAAAGCCGCTGCAGGCGTTCGGCCATGCGGGCGTCGCTGCCGATCAGCAAGCGGGGCGCACGAGTCTCGATGGCGCGCGCGATCTGCTCGGCTGCCTCGTCCGGCGCGGTGCGGAGGAGCTTGTTGAACTCCTGCGTTCGGGCTCGGGCTTCGGCAGGATCGATGCCCTGCGGGATGCGGGCGCTGTTGGCGATCTCCGTCCGGATGCCACCAGGATGGACGACGGTCAGGGAAACAGGGCTTCCCTCGAGCTCATGGCGCAAGGACTCCGAGAAGCCGCGCAACGCGAACTTGGCGGCGCAATACGCAGCCTGGCCGGGCGGTGCTATGATACCGAAAAGGCTGGAGATGTTGACGATGTGAGCCGCTTTTTCGCGGGTCAGCACGTACATGAACGCCTTGGTGAGGCGGACGGGCGCCCAGAAGTTGATGTCGAACAGCCATTCAAAATCGGTCAGCGTCACATCGGCGAAGCCGCCTGCGAGCGCCACGCCGGCGTTGTTGACGAGCACGGTAACGCGGTCGTGCCTGGCAAGGACGGCTTCCGGGAGCGCTTCGAGGGCCGCGCGGTCGGCCACATCGACTACGTGGGTGCTGACGGTGACGCCTGCGGCGCGCGCGGCCGTGGCCACCGCTTCCAGACCGGCTTCGTTGCGGTCCGCCAATGCGAGGTTGGCGCCGCGCCTGGCGAGGTTGGCGGCCAGAGCAGCCCCTATGCCGCTGGCGGCGCCGGTGATGACGGCTGTGCCGCCGCGTAGGGAAAATGACATCGTGAACTTCCGCTCGGGTGACGCGGTTGGGTTGGTAGGAGTTTTGCGGGAATTTCGGAAGCGAGGCGGCGGCTCTTTTTGAAAAAGGATCGGCTTTCGTCATTGGTCAGGTGGCTCGGGCGCACCCGACCGGCAAGGGGTGGGTCCAGAGAGACCCGACGCGAGCCGGCGGCAGGCCGCGGCAGCCCCGGTGTCGCCGTCCGGCGCGCATTGATCCCTACTACTTGCTCCGTAACGTGTCGATCAGCACCAGCGTCCCGTCCCGCTCGAAATGCCAGAACATCCAGCCGTTGCAGCTGGGCGCGTTCTGCACGGCCGAGCCTACCTGGTGAATGGACCCGCGATGCGGGCCGCAAGAGAGCGTGCCGTCGGCCATGACCGTCGCGGCCACGCGGCGTTGGCGGTCGGTAAGGATTGTGCCGGGAGTGATCAGCGCGCGCTCGACAAGGCTGCCGAAGGAGACCCGCGGAGCGTCGCGCCGGCTGGGGGTGGCTTCCATGGCCTCCGGTGACGCCGGTCGTATCCGGCGTATCCGTCCCCAGGCGGCTTCCACATAGGCCGGGTGGCGCTCGATGCCAACGAAGTGGCGGTGCAGGCGCTTGGCCACTGCGGCTGAAGTCCCGCTGCCGAGAAACGGGTCCAGGACCACGTCACCGGACATGGTGCTGGCAAGCAGGATGCGGTGGAGCAGCGCTTCGGGTTTCTGGGTGGGGTGGAGCTTGAGGCCGTGCGCGTTGCGCAGGCGTTCCTCGCCGGTGCAGAGCGGGATCAGCCAGTCGCTGCGCATCTGCAGGTCGTCGTTCAGCGCCTTCATCGCGGCGTAGTTGAAGCGGTAGCGGCTGTCCTGCTGGCGGGCGGCCCAAATGAGCGTCTCGTGCGCGTTGGTGAAGCGGCGGCCGCGGAAGTTCGGCATCGGGTTGGATTTGCGCCAGATCACGTCGTTCAGGATCCAGAACCCGAGGTCTTGCAGAATGGCGCCGATGCGGAAGATGTTGTGGTAGCTGCCGATAACCCAGAGCGTGCCGTCCTTGCGCAACAGGCGGCGGACCTCGCTCAGCCAGTTGCGGGTGAAAGCATCGTAGGCGGCGAAGTCGGTGAACTGGTCCCAGTCGTCATCCACGCCATCGACCAGGCTATCATCCGGCCGGCGCAGCTCGCCGCGCAACTGAAGATTGTAAGGCGGGTCGGCGAAGACGCACTGAACCGATGCGGCGGGAAGCATGCGCATCATCTCCACGCAGTCGCCACGCAGTATTTGGTCGAGGGGCAGGTCGCGGGAGATGTCCAAAGCCTTGGCGTGAATCCGTAAGCAAGGCCGGACAGTGAAGATCGCCCCGCATCCGCGTCAACCGCATGTGGTCCAGCATCGCGGCATGTGTGGCGGAGTCACATCATCGCCGCCGTGTGCAAGCCGTTGGCATCGGCCATTACGCACAACATCCGGCCGCCATCGCGGGCGGACACCATGAGCATGTCCCCGCCAGCAAGCATGTCACCGGCATCGTCGAAAAAGCCCGGCGCAGCAACGCAGGACTGGTCGTCTGCGCCGGTCTTGTAGAGCCAGAGTGTGAAGCCGTTGGCATAGGCCAAGACGGAGAGGTTACGCTGGGAGAAAGCCATCGGGCGATCCTTGTGAAAAACGAAAAAAGCCGCCCCCTGTGCGGGAGCGGCGGTGCTGGGATACGACGTGGCGGTCGTGGCCGGAACGCAAGCATGCCGGCGACATCGGCCAGGTGCGAAGGACGTCATTCCCAATTATCCCTTTGACATAGCTCTAGCGATTTCATATAGTTCGGGCACAGGCAAGATGGCCTGAACGCTAGCGGACGCAATTCCTATGACCGACCTAACAGCCCCCATCTTTCATGACGAAGACGCCGCGCGCGAGCACCTGGAGGCTCTACGTTGGCCGAACGGCCCGACCTGCCCGCACTGCGGCTCTGTAGAGGGCATCAAGCGTCTTGCGGGCAAGAGCCATCGCGTTGGCCTGCACCAGTGCAACGCCTGCCGCGAGCACTTCACGGTCACAGTCGGCACCGTCATGGAGCGCAGTCACGTCCCGCTAAACAAATGGGTCTTGGCATTCCACCTGATGGCCGCGAGCAAGAAGGGTTACTCGGCCCACCAGCTGCATCGCACTATCGGCGTTACCTACAAGACGGCTTGGTTCATGGCCCATCGCATCCGCGAAGCGATGACGGACAAGAACCCGGCTCCGATCGGCGGCGAGGGCAAGGTGGTGGAGGCTGACGAGGCCTACCACGGCCAGAAGGAAGTCCCGATCCCCAGCCCAGAGCGCAGGGGCCGCCCTTACCTCCGCGGCGGCAAGTCTGGCGGCGCTCAGAAGCGCGCAATCGTCGCCCTGGTAGAGCGTGGCGGTGAGGCCCGCGCCGTGGCGATGACTGCCCAGCGCGTCACCTCAAAGAATGTCAAAGAGGTGCTGCTTAAGCACGCCGACGCCAAGAGCCGCCTGCACACGGACGAGAGCGTCCTCTACCCCTCCATTGGCCTGTCCTTTGACGGCCACGAGACGGTCAATCACTCGGCCAAGGAATACGCTCGCGGCAAGGGCCTGGACCTTGTGACCACGAACAGCGTCGAGGGCTTCTTCGGCGTGTTCAAGCGCGGCTTCAACGGCATCTATCAGCACTGCGGTGAGCAGCACTTCCAGCGCTACCTGGACGAATACACCTTTCGTTATAACAACCGGATCAAGCTGGGCGTGCACGACACGGAACGCGCTGACCGCGCCATTAAGGGCGCCGATGGTAAGCGTCTTACCTATAGGGGAGCTAGTGCAGCCTAAGACGCCGTATCAGCTTCGACGGGCTTTTGAGAGGTGGTTGAAAAACAATACTTGACGACTCCTCGGCCCAAGAGCCACGAGTCGATTAGGTAACGCCGTCGTCTTTTTGCTTCCCTTTGAAGCACCGTGAGCCCTAACGCCGGGGGCGCATGGTGCGTCCCCCGGAGCAGGTGAGCTTCAACTCACCGGGGCAAAAGGACACCCCGGATATGCACCTTCATTCGAAGGTAAAAGATGTTTTCGTACGTAAATACGAACGCATCCGCTTTGGTCGCCTAGAGAACGTTCGTTCTCATTGGCGGTCTCATCCAGGACAGCTTGAGCTGTCTCTCTAACCAGTGACTAGCCTTGCGACGGCGTTACCGCCTTCACGACTCGGTTGAATCAGATGGGATTCAGAGAGTCAACAAAAATCGCACAGCGCTGGCGCGACTCACATTTTTTCTGTCTTTGTCCGTGTCTATGCTTCCCGAGTCGTCTATTTTTGATTTTTCCTGGCCGGGAGGTCGGGTAGGCTTGGATTGCGGAGGCGTATTTAGCGCCCGCCTCAACGCATCGTCGCGGCGACGATCTACGTCTGAGTCAGATAGTACAATCGGGGATGGTTGAGTTGGCATCTGGCAAGCTCCTTCGTGGTCACCCCCTACCAGAAGATGTAGAAAAAGTACTCCACACTCTTAGGGAAGCGGATGACCGCACTATGGTCATCTCTGGCGGAGCCTTGCTGCAGTATTGCACGAACAATCTCTTAAAGTCTCATATGACGATGCTGGATAAAGAGAAGGAAAACAGAATATTCAATAACTCAAAAAACGGCTTTTTGAGTAATTTTTCATCTCAAATACTGACTTTACTCGCTTTTGATTTTATAACGGAAGAAGTGTATGACAACTTAAACACGATAGGAACAATAAGGAACGTCTTCGCTCATTCCTTGCACAACATCAGCTTTATGCACCCTGATGTAAAAGCCGACTGCTTTTCGTTAACACTTCACGGCGGCAAAGAGGCTGCCGACAAGCAGCCTGAAGATGCACGCGCGAAAATATATTTTCATAATTCTGTATTTACTCTAACGGTTTTGCTAAATCTTTTTGATGTGACAGCAAAAAAGGGAAGGGCAACAACAAAGCCACCGCCGCCTGTTAAACAAGAAGTGATCGACATGATGATAAAAAATATACAAGTCGTTTTTCAAATCGCGCTTAACAACTTGAAAGGCGAACCTGCTCCATAGCGATGTAAATCTCTTCAACAATCGCAGAATACGATTCCACATCAAGCCGAGCCTCCGACAGCACGCCCAACCCGGCATGTTTCATATTCTCACTCACAATTACTTTATCAAGCGTAAGTCGAGGCATCTCTCGCGCATAGCACACTAGCCTTTCACAGTCCAGCAAATAGTCCTATGAACTGGCTATGTCAAAGGGATAATTAGGACGTCATTCCTATTGCTTGGTGTTTTACAAGCTGTCGGTTCGCCTGCTGCCGCTACCGCAAAAGCGTGGCTGCAGGAGGACAGGAGGGTCGAAGACCAACTGTGGCGTGTGTAGAACATAACACGAACAACCTACGGCTATCGTCACACCTTGGCAACCCTCAACAGCTATATTCCTATTGTCGTGAGGACTATTTTCCAGCATGGTCTAGTCAATGAAGCATGAGGACATCTGGCGCGCACTGGACACGCTGGCTGCCGAAAACGGCATGTCGGCATCCGGCTTGGCACGCCGGGCCGGGCTTGATCCCACCACATTCAACGTGTCCAAGCGCAGGATGGCGGACGGCCGGGCACGCTGGCCGGGGACGGAAAGCCTGGCCAAGGTGCTGGAAGCGACAGGGGCAAGCCTGGAAGCGTTCTCGCATTTGGTAGCCGGCGAGCGCGCTATAGCGTCAAGACCTGCCGGGCCGCGGCGCATTCCGCTGATCGGGATGACGCAGGCAGGCGGCGACGGGTTTTTCGACGATGGCGGCTATCCCGTAGGCGGCAGTTGGGACGAGGTGAGCGTACCCGAAATCGGGGATCCACATGCTTATGCGCTGGAGGTCTCCGGCGACTCGATGGAGCCGGTGTTCCGCGACGGGGACATGGTGGTCGTCTCACCATCTGCGCCGATACGCAGGGGAGACCGGGTAGTGGTTCGAACGATACGGGGCGAGGCGATGGCCAAACAGCTTGTAAGGCAATCAGCCCGGCGCATCGAGTTGCGGAGCCTCAACCCGGAGCATCCCGATTACACCTTCGAGCTCCGGGAGGTCGGCTGGATGCACAGGATCGTTTGGGCTAGCCAGTAGGGACAGCAATCTGGTTTGAGTGAACCAGCTTTGAGAAAGCAGCCCACGCCGAGAGCGAAACGGCGGGGCGGTATAAGCTGCCGCGTCAGTCTGCGCGTGCCTCCATTGTGCCAAACGCGCCCATGCGCACATCCTTCGCCTCGCGGCCAAACAGCATCAGCGAGATGATCAGCACGGCGGCCGTCCCTGCAACGCCCACAAGCGCCCAGCGATAATCATGCCCCATGGACTCGGCTATACCGCTCTGCAACGGGAGGTTGAGAGCGGCCAGGAAATTACCGAGCTGGTAGGTGAGACCCGGAAACGTGCCACGGATAGACGCAGGCGAAATCTCGTTGAGATAAACTGGAATGACACCCCAGGCGCCTTGCACGCAGACCTGCATGAGGAACGCACCGAGACCGATCCATACTGGTGAGGAGGAGAACGCCCAAAGCGGCAACATCGGCAAAGACAACACCGCAGCCAGGCCGATCGCCCGGCGGCGGCCGATACGCTGCGACAATGTGCCAAACCCGATCCCGCCGGCCATCGCGCCGATGTTGTAGATGACCACGATCGTCGTCAGGCTCGGTCCCACGATGTGGTGCTGGCGCTGCAGATACCGCGGGTAGATGTCCTGCGTGCCGTGACTGAAGAAGTTGAAACACGCCATCAGGCATGCGGCATAGAGCGTGAGCGGCAAATAGTCGCGCACCACGCTCATCAGGCTCTGCTGCGGCCCAGAGCGCGCGCGTTCCGTCCAGTCCGGACTTTCCGGCACGTTGGCGCGTATATACAGCACGAGAAGGGCGGGTACGGCACCTGCCATGAACATGCCGCGCCAATGCAGCCACGGGTAAGCGAGATAGAGAAGAGAGGCGAGCAGATAACCGCTCGGATAGCCTGCCTGGAGAAGCCCACTGACCGGCCCGCGCCAGGAGGCCGGGATGCTCTCCATGGTCAGCGACGCTCCGACGCCCCATTCGCCGCCCATAGCCAGCCCGAACAGCGCACGCACGATGAAGAATACTGTGGCGTTCGGTGCCAGGCCTGTGCAGAAGCCCAGAATAGAAAAGCCAAGAATGCTGGCCATGAGAGCCGGGCGGCGACCGTACCGATCTGCCAGCCGACCGAAAAGATAGGCGCCTAACGCGCGGGTGGCGAGTGTAAGCGTGACGGCAAACGTGACAGAGGTCTCGCCGATGCCGAACGCACGAGCCACGTCGCCGAAGACGAAAACCATGATGAAAAAGTCGAACGCGTCGAGTGTCCAGCCTAGATAGCAGGCCGCCACCACGTGTCTTTGCTGTTGTGCCGTGCCCGCCATGACGCTCCCCCGCTGGTCCGGGGAAGCGTTACGCGACGTTCTGACGCCGTCAACAGGGCAGCACGGTATACCACGTCTTATACCAACGGCCCCTGGTTTGACTTGCAGGAAGAATGGGGCTCTGCCCCAAACCCCGCTGGGGCCTCGAGGCCCCAGACCCCCATCTGTTCAGACTCCTTATGAAAAGGTTCTAAGGACGACTGTCCTTAGCGGGGTCCAGGGGCAGAGCCCTTG
>CAXUOA010000020.1:0-19262 GCA_964252625.1 uncultured Acetobacteraceae bacterium
CGTCTCGAACGCGCCACTACGCCCAGCCTCGCCCACGCCCTCGCCGTAGCCGCGGCGCGTGAGCTGACCGAGGAAGTCGGCCTGAGCCTCGGCGACCCGCCGATGCTGGACGGATTGGAGTATCTCTGCCGCGCCATCACGCCGCCCGAGAGCAGCATACGCTTCGACGCGCACTTCTTCATCGTCGACTCCGCCCTGACCACAGGCACCCCGGCCGGTTCGCAGGAACTGGAGGAGCCGCGCTGGCTGTCCGTGGAAGCCGCACTGGCAGCGAAGATCCCCACCGCCACCGGCGCCGTTCTCGGACAGCTGCAACGCTGGTTGACGCATCATGACAAAGACGGACCGGTCCCGACATTGCGTGATCGGGTCTGGCACGCGACCTGACCCGGCAAGCCCTGTGACGTGTCCGACGCAAACCCGGCGGCACGGCAGTTTTTCATGGATCGATAACGTATTCACTTTCTCGTGAGCGCGCGACCAGCTAACGTGTGATCCATGGATCATTTTCAGGCCAGGGTAGCGGCATGCGGCTGAGCGACATCCTCCTCATGCGCGGCCTCGTCCGCAGCACGGACATCGAGACGGCGATCGAACGCCAGCGCAGGGAGGGCGGCCGTCTCGGCGACAACCTCATAGCGCTCGGCCTGATGACGACCGAGCAGCTTTTCGCCGTGATGGACGAGACGCCGGTGATGCCGCGCACGGTGGCCGAGACCGGCGTCAGCCGCGGCCTGCTGCTCGGCATGGTGCTGAAATTCATGCGTGTGGCGTCCTGCGAGACGGTACCCGAGCTCGCTCACCGCATCCACCTCCCGCATGCGGTCGTCCAGGAGATCATCGACGACGTGATCGCCCAGAAGCTGGTGCACGTGCTGGGCTCCATCAACAGCGGCATCGTGCGCTACATACGCTACGCGCTCAGCGACGCCGGCCGAACCGCCGCCGGCGAGGCGATGGAGCAGACGCAGTATATGGGCCCGGCGCCGGTAAGCCTGGCCGCCTTCCAGGCGCAGATCAGCAAGCAGCCGATCACCAACGAACTGCTGGACGCGACCGCGTTGCGGGAGGCTTTCCACGGCCTGATCCTGTCCGACCAGACCATCCACCGGCTGGTGCCCGCGATCAGCGCCGGACGCACCGTGCTGCTCTACGGACCGCCCGGTAACGGCAAGACCAGCCTTGGCACACGCATCGCCCAGTTGTTCACCGACCCGGTGTTCATCCCCTTCGCCATCGAGGTGGGCGGACAGATCATCCGCATGCACGACCCGAGCCTGCATGTGCCGTTCATGACGGAGGGGCCGGACGCCGGCTTGCAGAACGGCGGCGTGCAGATCGAGGCGTTCGACGGCCGCTGGGCCGCCTGCCGGCGCCCCGTGGCCGTGGCCGGTGGCGAGATGACGCTGGACATGCTCGACCTGCGCTGGGACCCGGCGACCAGGACCTACGACGCGCCGCTGCACATGAAGGCGCTGAACGGCGTGTTCCTGATCGACGATTTCGGCCGCCAGAAGGTGGCGCCCGCCGACCTGCTGAACCGCTGGATCGTTCCGTTGGAGAACCGGGTGGACTACCTGAAGCTGAATACCGGAATCACCTTCCGCCTGCCGTTCGACGAGCTGGTGATCTTCTCCACCAACCTCGAACCCGCAGACCTGATGGACCCCGCCTTCCTGCGCCGCATACCCTACAAGATACAGATGCTGGGCCCCGACGTGCTGGAATACCGCGCGATATTCGAACGCGCCGCGGCGGCCGCCGGGTTGCTGCTGCGTGACGACGCGTTCGACTTCGTGGTGCAGCGGCTGACGCGTGGTGGACGCCATCAGCTCGCAGCCTTCCAGCCGCGCTTCATCTGCGACCAGGCGAGCCAGGTGGTGCGCTGCTTCCGGCTGGAGCCTGAGCTGACCTGCGTTCTGGCGGCCGATGCTCTGGAGAACCTGTATGTCGGGATCGGGCAGGGTTCGGGAAAGCAGTGAGGAAGCAAGCAGTCCTTTTTTGAAAAAAAGGACCAAAAAACTTTTGCTTCCCCCGCATTTGCGGCAGCCGGTTCTATCCGGACACACCGGAGCGCCGGCAGCGTCGGAGGGATAAAAGTTTTTTGCTTATTTTTTCAAAAAAGAAGGCCTTGCTTTCTTTCTTCTAAGGCGGCCTGCCAACTCCCAACATTGCATCGGCTACCCGCCGTGTCACGTCCTCCGATGAAGCCGCCACCTTGCCGGCAAGATCAGCGTCCAGGAACAGCACGGCCAGGCCGTGCACCAGGGACCAGCAGCCCAGCACGTGCGCTTCCCGGTCCACACCTTCGGGCGTCTCGGCCGCAACCCGGCTGGCCAGCACGCCGTAGGCGGAGTCGCCGGCTTGCCGCAGCTGCGTATGGGCGCCCAGGCGCGGCGGCCCGAACATGAGCCGGAACATCGCCGGGTTATCCAGCGCGAACCGCACATAGGCCACCGCCTGGTCCACCAGCGCCCGGCCGGGTGCTGCAGCCTCGTCCGCCTGCCGCAATGCTGCGCCGAACGCCGCGAAACCCTGCGCCGCGACTGCCGCCAGCAGATGCTCCTTGTCCGGGTAATGCCTGTAGGGCGCCATCGGCGAGACCGCTGCGCGCCGCGCGACGGCGCGCAGGGAAAGCGCTTCCGTCCCCCCTTCAGCCAGCAGCTCGAGCGCTGCGCCGAGGAGCCGTTCCGGCAAGCCGCCATGATGATACGGCCTCTCGGTCGATGTTGACACTGTAAGCACTCACCCTATATGTTGGCAGTGTAAACACCGTCGTCGCCGCTGCCAAATCCTTCCTTCAGGGAACCCAAAAGCCCATGAGATACGAGCGCACCTCCGTGGACCTGTCGGTAACGCCCGACCTGGTCGTGATCTATCTGGGCTACCGTGTGAACACTTGGCGCGGCATACCCAGCCTGCTGCGCATCGGACGCGGCCTCGCCACGCTGCGGAAGGACCCGCCGGACGGGCTGCTCTCGCACGAGTCCTTGTTCTTCGGCCTTCTGCATCCCGGCTTCCGGCAGTATTGGCGGGATTTCGAAAGCCTGGAGCGCTTCACGCGCGCGCCGCAACATGCCGCGTGGTGGCGGGACTTCGCGCGCGCGGCGGACGGCAACGGCATCTGGCACGAAACCTACCGTCTGCGCGGCGGGATGGAGGCGATCTACTCCGGCGTGCCGCTCACCGGGCTGGCGAGCTTTGCCGCCGCGCGGGCGCCTGTCGGTGCGTTTGCAAGCGCGCGGCAACGTGTGGAGGCGTGAGCCGCGCCTGCCTCACCCGAGCAGCCCCTGCCGCACCGCCTCATAGCACGCGCGATCCGGCGCGCAGATCAGTCCGCCATCGATCACGCCCGGCACATACGCGCTGCCATCGAAGCGCGCCGAATAGCCGCCGGCCTCCTTGTGGAGCAGCCAGCCCGGCAGGTGGTCCCAGGGCATCAGCCGGTTGAACATCAGGATGTTGCAATGCCCGGCCGCGAGCATGCGATATTCGTGGGCGGCGCAGCGGAAATCGTAGACCTGCGCCAGCTTGCACAGGTTCGGCAGCACCTTTGCGCGCAGCGGCGGCGGCAGATAGCGCCAGGACACCGCGCCGGACATCTCCGACAGCTTGCCGGCACGCGCCACACGCAACGCGGACCGCGTGCCGTCGGCGGCCTGTTCCCAGGCGCCCTCGCCGCGCACCGCGATCGATGAGCTGTCCACGACGGGATCGTGGATGACGCTTGCCATCACCTCGCCGTGCACGATCACCGCCGCCATGGTGCCGAACAGCGGCAGGCCGGCGGCGAAGTTGGACGTGCCGTCGACCGGATCGACGGTGAAGGCGAGCTCCGCGCCGGCCAGCCGGCCAGGCAGGCTGGAGTCGGACGCGGTGGCCTCCTCGCCCACCACGAGGCAGCCGGGATGCAGGCGGTGCAGGCCGTTGGTGATCATCGCCTCGGCGGCCGTGTCGGCGTCGGTCACCAGGTCGAGCGGGCCGGTTTTCGTCCGGATACCATCGGCCGCCAGCTTGCGGAACCGCGGCATGATCTCGGTCCGCGCGGCGGCGCGCAACAGGAGGTCTAATTCGCAGGTCTGGGCGATGGTGAACATGCGGCAGGGTTTAGAGCAAGCGGCCGGCTTTTGGAAAAGCGGCGGTTCATCGGGCTTGCCCCGCCAGCCGCGCTCTGCCTTAACCTCCGCCGGTTCTGGAGGCACGGCGATGGGTTACAGGGTAGCGGTGGTGGGCGCCACGGGGGCGGTCGGGCGCGAGATCATCAAGACGCTCGCCGAGCGGGCTTTTCCCATCGACGAGATCGTGGCGCTGGCCTCGCCGCGCTCCGCCGGGCAGCAGATCAGCTTCGGCGAAGACCGCGTGCTGACCGTGCGCAACACCGAGACGTTCGATTTCACCGGCTTCGACCTGGGGCTGTTCAGTCCTGGGGCGGCGGTGTCGGCGGTGCACGCGCCGCGCGCGGTGGCGGCAGGCTGCATCGTGATCGACAACACCAGCCAGTTCCGCATGGAGCCGGACGTGCCGCTGGTGGTGCCGGAGGTGAACCCGCAGGCGCTCGCCCGCCACACCAGGCGGCGAATCATCGCCAACCCGAACTGCAGCACCATCCAGATGGTGATGGCACTCAAGCCGCTGCATGACCGCTTCCGCGTGCGCCGGGTGGTTGTGGCCACCTACCAGTCCGTATCCGGCGCCGGCAAGGAGGGCATGGACGAGCTGTTCAACAGCAGCAAGGCGTTTTTTGTCAACGATCCTGTCAAGCCCGAGGTGTTTCCGAAACCGATCGCCTACAACTGCATCCCGCATATCGATCGCTTCCTCGAAGACGGCAGCACCAAGGAGGAGTGGAAGATGGCGGTGGAAACCCGCAAGATCCTCGATCCCGACATCGCCGTGTTCGCGACCTGCGTGCGGGTGCCGGTGTTCATCGGCCATGCGGAGGCTATCAGCGTGGAGTTCGAGCAGCCCGTGAACGTCGGCGAGGCGCGTGACCTGCTGCGGAACGCGCCCGGCGTGGTGGTGATGGATGGGCACGACGATGGCGGCTACATCACGCCGGCGGAGTGCTCCGGCGAGGACGCCGTCTATGTCAGCCGGTTGCGGCGGGATCCGACGGTGCCGAACGGGCTGGGGTTCTGGTGCGTGTCGGACAATTTACGCAAGGGCGCAGCCTTGAACGCGGTGCAGATAGCGGAGGCTTTGGTGGCACAGGGACTTCTCAGGAAGGCAGTCCTGTCTTGAGGAGACCACAGCACCGTTACCACCTGCCGTGGGTTAACTTCTAGCTGCCGGCAGATGGCCCTTTTATTTGTAACTCGCGATGATCTCGCGCAGCTGCTGCGCCGCTGCCGGTCCCCTTGTCGCCTCGCGCCACATGCCCTCCGCCGTACGCTGGTGCGCCGCCACCGCTTCCTCGGCGCCCGTGATCATGGCCACGCCGGCCTGCGCATGCGGAATTGTATCGGAACGAAACGGATTGATCGCCAGCATCGCCCGGTCGCGAGACCGTAGCAGCTGGAACTGGCCGGACGGCTCGCCCGATGCGAGCAGGCCGAATTGCAGGCCCATCGGTTCGGCTTCCATCAGATTGGCGATGTTCTCCATCTCGCCACGTGCGACGGCGCGTGCCCGCTGCCGCAGCTGGTCCGACCGCGCCGTGCCCTGTCCCACGCCCTGCTGCAGGAACCGGCCGATCGCGCCGATCGACAGCATGGCGATGATGCTGGGCCGCCGCATGCGATACATCCTCTTGCGCTCGGCCAGAATGCCGAGAACCTGCTCCGCGGTAGCACGCGCGGACACGCGGTCGGCACCTGCGTCGTTGGCGGCTTCGGCAAAAAGCTCGGCTTCGAGCGAATCCAGTTCGTCCGAGGATGTCAGGTAGGTGAGGGGAAAACTGACCTGCAGGATCTGGTCGGCGGTTTCCTCGACCTGCCGCAAGCGCTCGAAGAAGCCGATCGGGCGGTTATAGTATTCCACGCCGATGCCGAGCAGCGACAGGGGAGAGATCTTGAGCAGCTCGGCCAGGCGGTTGACCGTGTCGAGCTTGATGACCTCGCCTTTTTCATAGCGGTAGAGAGCCGCGCGTGAGACGCCGAGCCTGGCGGCTATTTCCTCTGCACGCAGCCCGGATTCAAGGCGGTAGGCACGTAGCTGCTGACCTATTTCCGTGAAACGCATACCCGGCCCAGTCCCCGTCTATTGCCGCCTGGCGTCCTTGCCGGAGCATCGAATTTCCGCGATGCTCGCTGCCATGCGGGCCCTCTCGACTCTCCGTGCACGAATTTACACGGTCCCGTTATCTACGTCATCCCATTTCGGGCGACTTTGCTCTAATTTTTACACATTATCTACGTTTTGTTTGCGGCCATGGCGCGTTGCCAGCGTTTGCTGCCGCGCGTAAGGCGCCTGGATCGCCCCCTGCACGCGGGCTGGGGATACCATGATCGCCGAGCGCTTGCTGATGGGTTTGCTGATCGGCGGCATCGCGCTCGGTTGCGGTCTGGTACTCTACCCGTTCTTCTCCGCCGTTTTGTGGGCAGCCATCCTGGTTTATACGACGTGGCCGGCATTTTTTTGGATCAGACACAATCTGCGATTGCCGAACGGTGTGACCGCCCTGATCATGGTTCTGCTCTCCGCCCTGGTGATCGTGTTACCGCTCGGCTTGGCCATTCCCGGCGGGACGGCGGACGTAAAGGCGTTGCGTGTGTCCCTGGAAGCGTGGATGGCGGCAGTGCCGCCAGCACCGCACTGGCTGTATTCAGTGCCGTTGGCCGGCGGGGCGCTGACGGATACCTGGAACGCCTGGGCCGCCGACCTGTCCAGCATGACCGCCTTTTTCACACCCTATCTGGGCATTTTTGCCGAGCGCGGCCTGTCGCTGCTGTTGGGCGTGGCAGGCGGGCTGGTGCAGTTCTTCGTCGCGCTGTTCGTTGCGTTCTTTCTATGGCTGTCCGGCGAGACGATAGGGGCTCGCCTGCAGACGCTGGTCAACCGTATTGCCGGACGGTACGGGCCGAATCTGCTGGCCACGACAACACGGGCAGTGCGCGGCACCGTCTACGGCATCCTGGGCACCGCCATCATACAGGGATTCCTGACCGCCTTCGGGCTGGGCCTGGCTGGGGTGCCGCGCGTTGTGCTCCTGGGAACGGTGACGGCGTTTCTGGCAGTGCTGCCCATTGGCGCCCCGCTCATCTGGATACCGGCCGGACTTTGGCTGCTGGCGTCCGGCCGCACCGGGCACGGCGTGTTTCTGTTGATCTACGGCGTGGCCGTCGTGTCAGGGGCCGACCACGTCATTCGTCCGTATTTCATCGCGCGCGGTGCGAAGATACCGTTTCTCCTGACCGTGCTGGGCGTGCTTGGCGGCGTGCTGGCGTTCGGCGCGCTGGGCATCTTCCTGGGGCCGGTCCTGCTCGGCGTGGGCTGGATGCTGATCCTGGAGTTCGCCCGCACGGATGCGGGCGCGGCCGAAGATCCGTTCCGCCCGTGACGCGCTGACCCATGCGCGCACGGCGTTCCGCCTTCGAGCGGGTGGCGGAAGGTTTCGAGCTTGCCCCGGCAGCACAGACACGGCCCCGGCAGTCCAGGCAAAAGCGGCCTGCCTGGCTCGCCATGGCAGCTTCGGCACTGGTCCATGCCGGGCTGATTGCCAGCCTGCTACTCCTGACACACGGCGCTCCGCCCGGCGAGGAACAGAGCGCGCCCAGTTTTGCCGTTGAATACGAGTCGGCCACGCCCGACTCGCAGACCCAGCCTGCAGTGTCACAGCCGCGCGTGAGCCTGGGCGACTCGGAGGCGCCGCCACCGCCCGTCGAGGCGCAATCCGAAGAAGCCATCCCGCTGCCGCCGATCCATTACGGATCGGCGGTCAAGCAACGCAACAACAACCCGTTCGCGCACGTCGTGCCGTTCGATTTGGCCAACAACCAACACCATTCGCACATGGCCGGACGGCCTGGATCGATGATGGACCTGTCTGCGGCGCCCACGCAGCAGGTCGGGCGGCTGACCGACTCCATCAGCCACCCAAGCGGGACGCAGGTGAGCGGCGACTACGACGCGAAACTCGTGGCGTGGGTCGAGTCACACCGGGAGGACATCCAGGCATTGCTGAAAGGCGCCAATCTCGGCAGCGCCACGCTCAGCCTGCAAATCGCGCGTGACGGACACGTGGCACAGATGCACCTGATCAGCTCGACAGGCTCCATCCTGCTCAACGCCGCGTGGGTAACGTTCTATCGCGACTTCACGCCGCCGCCGCTGGGAGCGGACGTGGCGGGTAAGACCTATCCCGTAAACTACACTCTCGAATACGTCGATGCGCTTACCGGCCAGATCCACCCCTGAAGAAACGCAATGCTGAAAAGGAGGATCGAGCCATCTGACGAGTTGCCTCTGACCCGCCGGATGCGTGAGGAGACGTGACGACAGGTCTGGCTATAGCGCCGTGCGCATGATGCTTGTGAATCCGACCTTGAAATACGGTTGTTAGGAAAGTTTTAGGAAAAATTGGTTTAGGTGAGTTGGATGCCTTGGAGAGTTTTGATGACGAACACGGCCGTTGGAGTCGCCGCTGAGCAGAGCGCCTGCCAAGCCCTCGCCATGGACGGCTGGCAGATACTTGGGCGGCGGGTTCGGACCAAGGCAGGCGAGATAGACGCGATAGCGGAGAAGGCAGGCTTACTGGCGTTCGTGGAAGTGAAAGCCCGTCCGACCTTGGCGATGGCCGCTGCTGCCCTCGGCCTGAAGCAGCAGATGCGGCTTATGAAAGCAGCCGAAATCGTCATGGGCGAACACCCGGAGTGGGGGCAAGCCGGTGTTCGCTTCGACGTCATGCTGGTTGACGGTCAAAGCCGCGTGCGGCGCGTGACCGACGCGTTCCGATTGCATTAACGCCCGGTCTCGTCTCGGCCGTTCTTGCCCGAAACGCGCTTGCTGCTACATGGCGAGCGGATGCAGGGTGGAACGGCGAGGATGGTTTTGGGTATGCAGACTGGTGTCGGATTACGCGTGGCCGTCCAAATGGACCCGCTGGAACCGATCAATATCGACGGTGACAGCACCTTCGTCCTGATGCTGGAAGCACAGGCGAGAGGCCACACGCTCTGGCATTACGAGGTGCGCGACCTGGCCTTGCGCGAGGGTAGGGTGGCATTGGAGGGGCGGAGGGTAGAGCGTCTGACTGCGGTTGCACGGCGGGTGCAGGTGCAACGTGTGCGGGGGCAGCATTACACATTCGGCTCGGCGGAAAGATTGGATCTGACCGGTATGGACGTGGTTCTCATGCGCCAGGATCCGCCGTTCGACATGGCCTACATCACGGCGACGCACATGCTGGAGCACATCACCGGCAGAGACGGCGTCCCCGGCACGCTGGTCGTCAACGACCCGGCCAACGTGCGCAACGCGCCGGAAAAACTACTGGTCACACATTTCCCGGACCTGATGCCACCGACCCTAATCACCTGGAACCTCGACGCGATACGGAGCTTCCGGGCTGAGTTTCGCGACATCATCGTCAAGCCACTGTTCGGCAATGGGGGTGCTGGCGTGTTCCGGATCAGGGAGGACGACGAGAACCTGGCATCACTGCTGGAGATGCATTTCGTGCAATCGCGCGAGCCGCTCATGGTGCAACGCTACGAACCTGCCGTGCGCCTTGGCGACAAGCGTATAATCCTGATCGACGGCGTGGCGGCTGGCGCGATCAACAGAGTGCCGGCGCAAGGCGAGGCCCGCTCCAACATGCATGTCGGTGGGCGTGCGGAGGCGAGCGTGCTTACGGCACGGGACAGGGAAATCTGCGATCGTATTGGGCCGATGCTGCGGGAGCAGGGTCTTGTCTTTGTCGGAATAGACGTGATCGGCGATTGGCTGACGGAGATCAACGTGACGTCGCCCACCGGGCTGCAGGAGATCGCGCGTTACGACGGGACCAATCTGGCCGGGCAGATCTGGGACGTTATCGAGGCCAAGCGATCTGGCCAGAAATGAGAAGACTTGTTTCGAGCGGAAGAACGGAACACCCTTATACCGGCCGTCAGGCTGGGCTTTGCCCAGGATCCCATCCATTCAGCACTACTTAGAAACGGATTCTAAGGACCTGTCCTAAGCGGGTCCCAGGGCAGAGCTCCAGGCCTTGCTTCACGAAAGCCAGTTGATCCCATATCCGGCGCCCGAAACAGCCTGTGACCTTCGCCCGTTTTTGACATCACGGCTCTCCGTTCTTCCGGCTAACCCGACGCAGGATTCTAAAAGCCGATGTCAGAGTTGCAAAACCTGCCAGAAGCGCGAGGCTCGACGGCTCTGGAACGGGCGTCGCTATTGGCCCAACGGACGATGCCCCGCTTACTGGTGCTGCACCAAGGACCGCTGGCGACGGCTGGCTTTCCGAGCCTGGCGTTGATACGGCCGAAACAGACAGCACAGGGCTGCCCCGAGACTGTCCGTGTAGAAACGCGCCGCCAAACGGGAAAGAGCTGCCGCTGGACGACATAGCAAGAGCGCCTGCTACGGCTGCAGCACCCAACAAGGCGGTGGTCCCACCGACGGCCAGCTTCGCGACGGCAGCCTTGCCTGCTACAGTTTTCAATGGCGGCCCGCCGTCAGTTGGCCGCGCGGCCAAATTGCCGGACTTGTCATCTGCAAAATGTTTGCCGCAACCGTAGGCTGGCCGGCTGACGATCGTGCTCGCCGGCTTGGCATGACGAAGCCGGTGGAAGTGACGGCTGCCAACGTGGTGCACTAGGCGACTTACCGGGCGGGGTGAGGCGGAGACCACGGTATGCGAGACCGGTGGCACGCAGCGGTCGAGTGACACGAAACACCTCGCTTGGATGCAGCCGTAAAACGCTTGGCTATCTTCGAGACACTACGCCAAAATATAAGTCTATGTGTTAATTTCGGGACAGGACGATATCAACGTTTTGAGCTGACGCGTGAAGGCAGACTACGGCTTTGCCCCTGAGCCTCGCCAGGACAGGCGTCGTTAGAACTTTTCTGAGCAGTTTCAAAAGATGGAGAGGCGAAACGCAGCCTGACTACCTGCTCGAACGCATGGCCAGCGTTACTCTCGACGCAAGAGAACGTCGTTGACGAAGCTGGACGAACCAGCCGGTTTAAAGCTGCTGCGTAGCCCCGCCTCGTCGTACTCGGTAACTACCCAATCAAGAAAGCCAATACGGTGTTCCGCCGTGGTTTGATACAGGTGAAAGAACGCGTCGAGTATGCCCGTGCGTGAGCGGCGGAAATGGCCGAATCGCCAGGAAAGTTGGGCGGCAGCCTGAGCGGCTGTTCCGCCCTCGAAAAGCAGGGCCAGGCCGGAGGCAAGGCCGGCACGGTCGGCGCCCGACTTGCAATGCATGAGCGCAGGCGTGCGCAGCGTGGCGTAGATATCGGCGAAGCGCAGGATACGGTCGCGATGCGGCGCACCACGCGACTCGAACGCCATGTCTATGTGATCGAGACCCAGCCGGTGCGCAGCATTGCGGGAAAGCGCGTCTGAGCCGCACTGACGGTGACCGCGCAAATTAACCAATGTTTTCAAGCCAAAACGGCGTTTCAGTATGGCAAGCCGGCCCGGTGTCGGATGGTTGGACCGGTAGAGCTTGCCTGGCACGACTTCCGCCAAATTGTCCCACACCAGCCGGAACGTTGCGTGGTCCACAAGAAGCGAGTCCAACCAGGCGCGCGTAAGCCCAGGCCTGGTTGAAAGGTCACCCGAGAACATCGTGGAGTCCGCAACAGCCGGCCAAGTGTTTCCGCTCTTCTACGAATAGCCTTGTTTCGCCTTTTAGCCCTGACGCTCCACGATCATCTGCTTGATCTCCTGGATAGCTTTCGCCGGGTTCAGCCCCTTGGGACAGGTCTGCGTGCAATTCATGATCGTGTGGCAACGATACAACTTGAACGGGTCTTCAAGGGCGTCCAGCCGGGCACCGGTGTTCTCGTCGCGGCTGTCGGCGATCCAACGGTAGGCGGCGAGCAGCGTGGCCGGGCCGAGATACTTGTCGCCATTCCACCAATAGCTTGGGCAGGAGGTGGTGCAGCAGTAGCAGAGGATGCACTCCCACATGCCATCCAGCTTGGCGCGCTCCTCACGGGATTGCAGGCGCTCGCCATCGGGGGGGGCGGGGCTGTCGGCCTGCAGCCAGGGCTGGATGGATTGCAGCTGGGCGTAGGCGGTGGAGAGGTCAGGCACCAAATCCTTGATGACCGGCATGTGCGGCAGCGGATAGATGGCGACGGCGCTCTTGACCTCGGCGGTGGGCTTCAGACAGGCGAGCGTATTGCCGCCATCGATGTTCATCGCACAGGAGCCGCAGATGCCTTCGCGGCAGGAGCGGCGGAAGGTGAGCGTGGGGTCGATCTCGTTTTTTATGTAGATCAGCGCATCAAGCACCATCGGGCCCACGCGGTCGAGGTCCAGTGTGTAGGTGTCGATGACAGGGTTGCGTCCGTCATCGGGGTTCCAGCGGTAGATGCGGAACTCCTTGGTACGGGTGGCCCCTTCCGGCTTTGGATAGATGCGGCCGCGCCCGACACGGCTGTTCTTGGGGAGCGTCAGCTCGACCATTTTGTCAGTTTCCAGTCAGTTTCAGTAGACGCGCTTCTTCGGCGGGAAGACCTGGACTTCGTTCGTCATCGTCTGCATGCGCACCGGACGGTAGTCCAGGCCCACCTCACCGTTGTCGCCGACCCAGCTCAGCGAATGCTTCATCCAGTTTGCGTCGTCGCGGTCGGGGTAGTCGTCATGCGCCTGGGCGCCGCGGCTTTCCTTGCGGGCTTCGGCGCTGACCATCGTGGCCGCCGCGTTGCGCACCAGGTTCTGCAGTTCGAGGGCTTCCACCAAGTCCGAGTTCCAGATCAGGCTGCGGTCGCTGACCGACATGTCGGACAGGCCGCCCCAGAGGTTGGTCATCTTGTGCACGCCTTCGGAGAGGCTTTGCCCGTCACGGAACACCGCCGCATGACGCTGCATCGTCCGTTGCAGCGTCTCACGCAGATGGCTGACCGGGGTGGCGCCGGCAGCGTGGCGGGTCCAGTCGAAGCGGTCCAGGCTCGCCTCGCCGGCGCGCGGCGGCAACGGCGCCTGGCTGGCACCAGGGGTGACGATCTCGGCGGCACGATGGCCGGCGGCACGGCCGAACACCACCAGGTCCAGAAGCGAGTTGGTGCCGAGGCGGTTCGCACCATGGACGGACACACAGGCGGCCTCGCCCACCGCCATCAGGCCCGGCACGGTGGCGTCCGGGTTGCTGCGCGTCGGGTTGATCACCTCGCCGCGGAAGTTCGTGGGTATGCCGCCCATGTTGTAGTGCACGGTCGGCAGCACGGGGATCGCCGCCTTGTTCACGTCCACGCCGGCAAAGACGCGCGCTGTCTCCGAAATGCCCGGCAACCGTTCGTGCAACAGGTCGGCGCCCAGATGCTCCAGATGCAGCAGGATGTGGTCCTTGTTGGGCCCGACGCCGCGGCCCTCGTTGATCTCGATCGTCATGGAGCGGCTGACCACGTCGCGGCTGGCCAGGTCCTTCGCCGTCGGGGCGTAGCGCTCCATGAAGCGCTCGCCCTCGCTGTTGGTGAGATAGCCGCCTTCGCCGCGCGCGCCCTCGGTGATCAGGCAACCGGCGGGGAAGATGCCGGTCGGATGGAACTGCACGAACTCCATGTCCTGCGTCGGCAGCCCGGCGCGCATGGCCATGCCGCCGCCGTCACCGGTGCAGGTGTGGGCGGACGTGCAGGAGAGATAGGCGCGGCCGTAGCCGCCGGTGGCCAGGATCACGAGCTGGGCGCGGAAACGGTGGATGGTGCCGTCTTCCAGGCACCAGGCGGTGACGCCGCGGCAGACGCCCTCGTCGTCCATGATGAGGTCGAGGGCGATGAACTCGATGAAGAACTCCACCTCGTGCTTCAGGCACTGCTGGTAGAGCGTATGCAGCATGGCGTGGCCGGTGCTGTCGGCGGCCGCACAGGCGCGCTGCGCCGGTTCCTTGCCGAATTCCTTCATGTGGCCGCCGAACGGACGCTGGTAAATCTTGCCGTCCTCGGTGCGGCTGAACGGCATGCCGTAATGCTCGAGTTCGTATACAGCCGGTGCGGCCTCACGGCACATGTATTCGATGGCGTCCTGGTCGCCCAGCCAGTCGGACCCTTTCACGGTGTCGTACATGTGCCAACGCCAGTCGTCCTCGCCCATGTTGCCGAGCGAGGCGCCGATGCCGCCTTGCGCGGCTACGGTATGGGAGCGCGTGGGGAACACCTTGGTCAGGCACGCCGTCTTCAGTCCGGCCGCCCCTGTGCCCAAGGTGGCGCGCAGGCCGGAACCGCCGGCGCCGACGACCACGACATCGTAGGTGTGGTCGACCACGGTGTAGGCGCCGTGCGACGGCTTGGACATGGCGTTCATGAATTCGGCCGCCTTCAATGCGCCGCGGTGGCAAGCTTTAGCACCGCTACCACGGCCAACAGGCCGAGCAGCAGGCAAGCGCCCCTCGTGGCAAGAATCGCGGCTTCGCGCCGCGGGATGTTATGAATGTAGTCCTCCCAGATCACCTGCAAGCCCAGATGCATGTGGTGGAAGGTCATGGCGACCAGCGCCAGAAGCAGGGCCGCATTGAGCGGCTGCGCGGCCCAGACGGCGATCACCTTCTGGTCTGCGCCAAGGTGGCTGAGCACGGCGATGACAAACCACACGGTGAGCGGAACCAGGGCGATCGCGGTGACGCGCTCGGCTTTCCAGTGATGCGAGCCGGCATGTGCAGCGCCAGTACCTCTCACGCGGCCGAGCTGGCTGCGCATGATGGTCACCTGCTCGGCTTTGGCCTTGGTATTCTGCCCGGCACCCATGATTCAGGCTCCTACCATGGAGACGTAGCCGGCAATCCACACGCCCGCAGTGGCCAGTGCGGTCATCGCCAGGATCAGCCAGGTCACCGGATTCAGGCTGGGCTTGGCAAGGCCGCGCCCGGTGTCCCACACCAGGTGGCGGATGCCGCCGAACAGATGATAGAACAACGACGCGGTCCACCCGAGCAGCAGAAGCAGGCCCACCGGCGAGGCCACGAACGCCTGCACACGGACGAATTCCTGCGGGCCCGTGGCTGCGGCTACCAGCCACCAGACCAGCAGCAGCGAGCCGACCGACAGCGCCATGCCGGTGGCCCGGTTCAGGATGGAAGCAACCATCGTGATCGGCCAGCGATAGACGCCGATATGGGGCGAAACCGGTCGTTTTACCAGCTTGGCCTCGGTGTTTCTGGCGACCAGCAGTGCGTCGCGTATGTCGTTCATGAGGCGGCAAGCTCCTGCCGGATTGCGGCTTGATGCGACCAAGCATTGTCTTGGTGCGGCGCAGCGTTGATAGGGTTCCCCTTGTATGGGGTCAACGCGCAACTGTGCAGGGTGCAATGACAGGGAAGTTCCTGCGTTTGGGCATGGCCGCAGCGCTTGCGCTCGGCGGCTGCGCGCGAAGCTGCCCTGGCGGGCTGACGCGCCTGGAAAGCGTGCAGCTGTTCTTCGGTGGCAGCCTGGCCGATGCCGACTGGGCGGATTTCGCGGCCGGCACGCTGACGCCCGCCTACCCTGACGGGTTCACCGTCTACGAAGCGGCCGGGCAATGGCGCGACTCCGCGCGCGGCACGCTGGTCCGGGAGCGCACGCATGTGGTGCAGGTGGTGGGGGTTGGATCACGCGCGCGCGCAGGGCTGGTAGCGGCGGCATACAGGCAGCGGTTCCATCAGCAATCCGTGGGGGTGGTGGAAGAGATAAGCTGCGCCGCCTTTTGAGCACTTGTATCAACCCGCTTTGAGATCAGCGCTTGGCAAGCAAGCAAGGCCTTCTTTTTTGAAAAAAAGAAGCAAAAAACTTTTGCTTCCTGCGCAGGCTCAAATGCCTTGATTCATCCGGAGGCACCATGCTGTTGCAAATGCGACGGGAAGCAAAAGTTTTTTGGTCCTTTTTTTCAAAAGAGGACTGCTTGCTTTCTTTGCGTCAGCCGCAAGACTGAAGTCAGCGCAGCAGGGCTACGACTGCGCCCACACCGCACTCTGCCAGTTCCGCGCGACGACGGCCCACTCTCCGCCTGAACGGCTTGCCAGCCCGTTCGACCGCAACCGCGCCCAGACCGCGTCCTGCGTGAGCGTCTCCCTGACGCGCACGGCCATCTCGTCCCAGCTTTTGCAGACGAAGCCGGTCGAACCGTCGGCCACACGCTCCTTCAACGAGCCCGCGCCCAAGGTCACCACGGGAACACCCATGGCCACAGCTTCCGCCGCAGCCAGGCAGAACGTCTCCGAAACGTGGCCGGGCGCCAGCAAAAGGCGCGCCGAACGTAGTACATCCAGCATCGCCGCATTGCCGATGCGCGGGCGCACTTCTATCGAGGCCTCCCCGGCCGCCAGGGTCGCGTAGGTCGCAACGTCCGCGCTGCCCACATACGCCACGAGCCGCGCCCCGGGCACACGCGGCGCGACCGCCGCCCGCCAAAGGGCGATCACCTCACGCAACCCGCGATAGGCCTGGCTGGTGAACACCGCCCACGGCCCGGGCACCCCCTCGCCGGGGGCCGCGGCCAGAACCGCCGGCGGCAGGCCGTACGGGATCACGATCCGGCGCCGGAATGGCAGCAGGCGGCTTGCCTTGCGGGCCTGTTCCGTACCGATGAACACCACGACCGGCCGATAGCGCAACAACGCACCCAGCCGGGCTTTGCGGATTTCCCGCCAGGCGCCGACCTCGTTGTGGAACCAGACTACGGGCAGCCCGCTCTGCCCGGCCAGCAGCCGTGCGTCGTTCACCGCCACGCAGACGTCGCAGGGCGTTGCAGCCTGCGCCGGCAGCCAGAGCACGCCGCCCAGATCGCGCGCCTCGTGCACGCCGCCCACTACGCGGACGCTGTGCCCCAAAGCTGCCAGCGCGCCGGTCAGATGGATCACCGCCTGCTCGGTGCCGCCCAGTCCCGCAGCGAACGGGTCGCCGTCGGGTAGCCAGGCGCGCCCGACCGCGAAAACCCAGCGCAGTTTTCAGTGCTCCAGTTGCCGCGCCAACCGCCGGGACAGCAGCCATCCGATCAGGCTGGACGCTGGCGCGGCCGGGATGATCAGCAGAAGGCCGATGTTGAAATGCTCGACGACCATGGCGAGGCCGATGCCCAGAAGCATCCCGCCAACCAGGCCGCCGGTGACGCCGGAGGAGATGCCGAGCCATAGGATATCGTTGCGGGTGACCATGACTGTAGGAAATAAGGCCTGCTTTTTTGAAAAAAAGAAGCAAAAAACTTTTGCTCCTGGCGCCTGCACCACGGCTCGCGCAGATCCTGCCAATGCAGGCGGCAGGAGCAAGAATTTTTGTGGCGGCTTTACCGGCCTGCCAACCAATGGTAGGCAGCACGCTTCGGATTGCCGGGAACGTGGACGGGCCTTCGGGGCCCGCTCCCGCCAAACGCGCTGGCGTTTGGCCTACCGGTGCAACAAGCCATCAGCGGGACACCCGCGAGGCACATAAGCACAGGAGTATTCCGCATGACCAAGCGGACCGAGAGCAAGTTCAAGATCGATCGCCGGCTTGGCGTTAACCTCTGGGGCCGGGCGAAAAGCCCGATCAACAAGCGGGAATACGGCCCCGGCCAGCACGGCCAGCGCCGCAAGAGCAAGCCCAGCGACTTCAACATCCAGCTGAAAGCCAAGCAGCGCCTGAAGGGTTATTACGGCAACATCGGCGAAAAGCAGTTCCGCAAGTACTACGAGGAGGCGGTGCGCCGCCGCGGCGACACGTCCGAAAACCTCATCGAGCTGCTCGAGCGCCGGCTGGATGCGGTGATCTACCGGTTGAAGTTCGCCATCACGCCGTTCGCCAGCCGCCAGTTCGTCAACCACGGCCACGTCAACGTCAACGGCCGCAAGGTGAACATCGCCAGCTATCAGGTGAAGGACGGCGACCTGATCGAGGTGAAGGAGAAATCCAAGCAGATGGCCGTGGTGCTGGACGCGACGCAGAGCAACGAGCGCGACGTGCCGGAGTATCTCGAAGTGGACCACCGCGCGATGAAGGGCCGGTTTGCGCGGGCGCCGAAACTTACGGATGTGCCTTATCCGGTCACCATGGAGCCTAACTTGGTGGTTGAGTTCTACTCTCGGTGAGGCAGGGCCAGGGGCTCTGCCCCTGGATTCCGTCACGCGAAAGCGTGCTTCGCACAACGAGGCGTTGAAGCCTCAGCCTCCCATTGTCTTGCGCTGGCTTCAACGGCGGGAGCGGCCGGAAGCCCGGATCGATCGCGCGTATTGCGCTTCGTCGCCGCAAACTGCGACCTCCACGAACGGCACCCTTTTCAGCCTGATCCTGCCGGTGCACGACACGCCGGCCGGCCTGCTCGCCGCCTGCATCGCCTCGATACGGGCGCAGACCTACCTGGGCTGGCAGCTCTGCATCGCCGACGACGCCTCGCAGACGCCGCCCGTGCTGCCAGTCGACCCCCGCATCGTTACCACCCGCCTCGCCACCAACGGCGGGATCGCCGCCGCCACCAACGCTGCCCTGGCGCTGGCCACCGGCACGCTGGTCGCCTTCATCGACCACGACGACCTGCTGGCGCCGCATGCCCTTGCCGCCATCGCCGACGCCGCACTGGCCCACTCCGAAGCCGGCCTGCTGTTTTCCGACGAGGACCAGCTCGTCGGTGGCCGCCACGTAAGCCCCTACTTCAAGCCGGGCTGGAACCCGGACCTGCTGCACGGCCAAAACATGGTCGGTCACCTGGCCGTCTATCGCCGGGCGCTGCTGGACCGAATCGGCGCCCTGCAGCCGGGCATCGACGGCAGCCAGGATTGGGAACTTGCCCTGCGCGCCAGCCGGCACACCACACCCCGACACGTGCCAACCGTCGCCTATCACTGGCGCCAGCGTGCCGACTCGTTCTCCGCCACGCGCACCCAGGCCGCGCGGGAGGCCGGCCTGCGCGCCGTACAGGCGAACCTGCCGCCTGGCGCCGAGGCGGTGGCGGCACCCGGACTGCCGCAATGGGTGCGCGTGATCTATCCCGTGCCGGTGGCGCCACCCCTGGTCAGCCTGGTCGCCAGGCCGGGCGTGGACCTGCCGTCCGACGCGGGCTACGAGCACACCGAGCGCGTGGAACGGCCGGACCAGAGCAGCGGAGACGTGCTCGTCCTGCTGGCGCCCGGGTTGCGCGCCGCCAGGCCCGGCTGGCTGCGCGAGTTGGTCAGCCAGGCGCTGCGCCGGGCGATCGGCGCCGCCGGCGG
>CAXUOA010000021.1:0-19032 GCA_964252625.1 uncultured Acetobacteraceae bacterium
GACCGCGATCGGCGACTACCGGACCTATGCCAAGCTTTCCCCGCCGCTGCGCCCGGAAGCCGACCGCCGCGCCATCGCGGACGCGCTCATCGACGGCACGATCGACGCCGTCGCCTCCGACCACCAGCCGCGCGACGCCGACGACAAGCGCCTGCCGTTCGCCCAAGCCTCCGCCGGCGGCGCGGGCCTGGCCACCCTTCTAGGCATCACCCTTGCCCAGCATCACGGAAGCGGCCTTCCCCTGGCGCACGCTATCGCCTTGCTGACCAGCCGCCCGGCGCGCCTGCTCGGCTCGTCCGCCGGTACCCTGGCGCGCGGCGCGCCTGCCGACCTCTGCCTGTTTCACCCCGACCGCATTTGGCAGGTCCAGGCCGGCCGGCTGCCGGGCAAGGCGCAGAACACGCCGTTCGACGGCCGCGCGCTGGAAGGCCGCGTGCTGGGCACCTGGAAGGCCGGGCGGCGCGTGTTCACGGCCGGGCCGGCATGAGTATCTGGCTGTACCTCGAAGCGCTCAGCTTCGGCACCGCCGCCCTGGCCTACCTGATCGGCACCGTCCCGTTCGGCCTGTTGCTGACGCGCGCGGCGGGCGCGGGCGACATACGCACCATCGGCTCCGGCAACATCGGCGCCACCAACGTCCTGCGCACCGGAAGGCGCGGCCTGGCCGCCGCCACGCTGCTGCTGGACGGCGCCAAGGGGGCGCTTGCCGTGGCGCTAGCAGGCTTTGCCGCCGGTGCGGTGTGGATGCCGCTCGCCGCCATCTGCGTCGTGGCCGGGCATTGCTTTCCCGTTTGGCTGCGCTTTCGCGGCGGCAAGGGTGTGGCTACCGGCCTGGGCGTCCTGCTCGCGTTGGACTGGCGCATGGGCGGTGCCTGCTGCACCCTCTGGCTTGGCGCGTTCGCCATCACGCGCATCAGCTCGGCTTCCGCGCTCGCCGCGTTTGCCGCAGCACCCCTGCTGGCCGGCTTACTGACGCCGCCCTACTGGTTCGTGGCCCCGCTCGCCATCGCGGCGCTCGTCTGGTGGCGGCATTCGGCCAACATCGCGCGCCTGCTGGCCGGCACCGAGCCGCGCTTCGGAGGGAGCAAGTAAAGCAAGCAGTTCTTTTTAGTAATTGCTTACCCGGGGTTTCGAGGCGCTCCGGGGTTGGAATGAGCAATTTTGTTTGACGCGCCTACAGACGGTTCGATTCAAGCTTTGTGTGTGCCGCCCGACATTTGAGCTTAAGGCTTGTCAGGAGATAGCTGAATCGGTTGTGCTTTACGTCTATAGTGGGGAGCTTTGTAGTCACGGGGCGTGTTTGTAGCGTGCGTAGATGATCGATACCGGCGCCCTCCGTGACCGTCTTGTTGCTTTAGCCCCGCATCCTGATGAGCGAGGCCGTCGCTCTTTCGCTGCGGCGGAGGTGCGTTCGGCCGGGTATGGCGGGATCGCCGTCGCCGCCGAGCGACCGGCATTGTACCAAGTACGATCGGACGGGGCTTAGACGAGCTTGCTGGCGTGGCCGCGGTGCCAGCCGGTCGCAATCGCCGTTGTGGAGGCGGGCGCAAAGCGCTGAGCGAGACAGATCCAGCCCTGCTTGACGATTTGCTGGCGCTGGTCAGCCCGAGTGAACGCGGCGACCCGATGTCGCCCCTGTGCTGGACCTGCCGCGGGCTGCGGCGCCTTGCCGCCGAATTACGCGCCATGGGGCATGCAATCGGCCACACCGTGGTCGGCGAATGGCTCCAGGGCCAGACGTTCAGCCTGCAGGCCAACAGCAAGCCGCAGGAGGGCGACAGCCACCCGGATCGCGATGCGCGATTCGCTCACATCAATGCGAGCGTCGCCCGTGCGCTGGCCGAGCAGCAACCGGTCCTATCGACTGATACGAAGAAGAAGGAGCGTGTCGGCGACTTCAAAAATGCCGGCCGGCAATGGCGGCCACAGGGCGATCCCGAGGAGGTCAGCGTGCACGGCGTCCTGATCAAAGAACTCGGTCGGGCGGTGCCATACGGCATCTACGATCTCGCCGCCAATACCGGCCGGGTCAGCGTCGGCATGGATCACGACACGGCGGAATCGCCGTGCAGACGATCCGCATCTGGTGGCACACTGTCGGGTGCAAGCGCTGTCCGGGCGCGCGTCACCTGACGATCATCGCCGATGGTGGCGGCAGCACCAGCTCGCGCGTGCGCGATCGTGGTGACCAATCAGAAAATGTCCGAAATCATCCTGCGCGACGAGTTCCACGGCGAATGGAACTACACGCTCCAACCCCTGGCTTTCCTTCATAGGAAAGTGCTACAAACCGTTAGTATAAGGCAAGACAAGACTTTCTTTCTTGAAAAACTGAAGTAGGAGACTTTGATCTCCGCCTGCGCAGCGTACGTGGCCGTCTGAAGACACGCTTGGCCGGCAGCTTGCTCAATATGCGGTGATGATGCGGGCCGGGGGTTCGGAGAAGCTTCCTTTTACCAGCGACACAATGCAGAACCGCTTGCATCCAAGAGGAAACAATTTGATGGCACGTATTGTGGGGCCTGCAAGCGGGCATGCGACATTGACCGGCACGCCGGGCAACGACCTCATCCTCGCCTACGGCGATGCCAACACGGTGACAGGCGGCGGTGGCGACGACACCATCCAGGCGGAGTCGGGTAACGACAACGACATCATCGTCGGTGCGGCGATGGACGGTCTGACGTCGCTGACGGATATCCTACGGGCGGACGGTACTGGTGACACCGTAACGGGTGGCGACGAGAACGTGAAGCTCGTGGGCGACATCGGCGGCAGCGATGTGACACTGGGCCGGGGGGACAACACGATCCTGGCCGTGGGTTCCGGGAATGCTTTCACGCTGGGCGGCGGCTCCGACAGCATTCAGGCGATGGGCGGCAACACCACGGTTGATTTCACGGGTGACATCGGCACGCTGTATTCGGATACGGTGGCGTTCAGCGGATCGCATAACACGCTCGACGACACGTTGATTTTCGGAGCATATTCTGCGAACGGCGTGCTCGACGTGACCGGCGGCTCCGGAGGCGGCACATTCCTGCTGGGCAACACGGGCGGCACGATCGTGACGCACGGTGTGGGCAATTACATCCAGGGCGGCGCCCTGGGCACCAAGATCGAGGCCGGTAGCGGTTACGACACGGTCGACCTGATCGGCGGTACACACGGAACCGGTGGAGACGCCAACGTGCTGCTTGGCGGCACGCATAATCTGGTGACAGGCAGCATCCAGTCCGTGTCGGTGAGCGGCGGCACGGGCTACGACACACTTGATTTCGGTCCGCCCGCCGCCGACACGTCGATCCAGGTCACCGACGGCGGCGTGCATGACTCCGTGTCGGTGTTCGGTGCCGCGGCGACGATCGACGGCGGCGGCAGCTACGAGACTGTCTCGGCGATCAGCAGCGTGGCTACCATGACCTTTACCGGCGTGTCGGATGTTCTCAACCTGAGTGGTGCCGAGAACGCCGCCGGACCGCCAGCCGCCTACGTCAACGATCTGTCCACCGGGCTGAGCATCTCCCTCAGCAACTATGCCGGAGAGGATTATCCCTCGTCCGGCAACCTGACGATCAACGGTTTCGACTCCACGGGTGTGATCGACTTTCTCGACGGGCGCGGCGGTTTCACCAGCGCGGTGCAGGTCGCCGGCGACCTGCACGAATACGCGCCGAACGATTACACGCTGACGCTGCCAGATGGGACGGGCACGATCACGTTCCTCAACACGGACCACCTGACGGCGAGCAGTTTCAAGATAGGGTAGGCAAGCAGCCCGTTTGCAAAACCTGACCAAAAGACTACGCGCCCTGCCGCAGATTGGCGGGCATCGCCAACTCCAGACCCAGGCGGAGGCGTTGCTGGTAAGCCAATTAAGCGCGCGGGATCTCCGGGCGAAAACACCCATGGCTGCATCTTGTCTCGCGGGTAGGTAGGACGCGGTTCTTCTTTGAAAAGTGGCGTTGGGGGAGGGTGGCTCTAGCCCTGGGTTGCGGGGGTGCGGACGACCAGGCCGTCCAGGGCGTCCGTCATCGTGAGCTGGCAGGACAGGCGGGAGTTGGCCTGGGGGTCGCCCACCAGTTCGAGCGTGTCGGCTTCCATCTGCGCTGGCGGCGGCAGGCGCGCGGCCCATTGCGGATCGATCACCACGTGGCAGGTGGCGCAGGCGCAGGCGCCGCCGCACTCGGCGTCTATGCCCGGCACGGCGTTCATCACCGCGGCGCGCATGACGCTCATGCCGGCGGCGGCGTCCACGGTGGTGCTGGTGCCGTCATGGGCGACGTAGGTGATGTGCGGCATAGGTGCGTTCCTCGCAGGCGGTGCGCCCCGGTGTACCCGGATAGAGCCGGAAGCTGCAAATGCGGGGCAGGTAATCCCTGGTCTTCTTTCCAAGAACTGCTTGCCTTTCCCTGCCGGCGATGCGGAATGCCGCCATGACGCCGTTCTGGAAGACCAAGACACTCGAGCAGATGACCCAGGCCGAATGGGAATCGTTATGCGACGGGTGCGGCCGGTGCTGCCTGCACAAGCTGCGTGACGACGACACCGGCGAGATCGCCTGGACCAACGTCGCCTGCAGGCTGCTGGACGGCACCACCTGCCAGTGCCGGGATTATCCGCGCCGCCGCGTGCGCGTGCCGGACTGCGTCCAGCTCACGCCGGAAGCGCTGCCGGACATCGACTGGCTGCCGCCGTCCTGCGCCTATCGCCGGGTGGCCGAGGGGCGCGGGCTGGCGTGGTGGCATCCCCTGGTGTCCGGCGACCTGGAAACGGTGCACGCCGCAGGCGTGTCGGTCAGCGGACGCACGATAGACGAGCGCCGGGCGGGTGCCCTGGAAGCGCATGTGACCGGTTGGCCGGGACGTCGGCCGAAGACGCGCCCGCCCGGCCGGAGCGACTGACAGCCGGCTGGCGCAGGCCTTCAGGCCCGACGCTCGAGCCGCGCGTAAAACCGTTGCAATCTGCGATCATCTTGTTTATGAGCACTACCTGGCATAGTATTATCAAAAATTAGAGTAGGCGATGCTGCGGCTGGGATGCAGGACGCCCCGGAATGGCGGCGCAGCGATGGTGGTGTCAACAATGTCGACCGTGGTCGGAAGAGCGCAATGAAGTCCCGTTTGACGGTATCCGGCGGGAAAGCCCCGCCTCGCGGGCCGGACCGGCGGTTTGGCGGCCTTATTGCTGGCCGGCGCGGCACAACAGCGCTGGAATTCGCCATCATTTCCATCCCGTTCCTGCTGTTCCTGTTGTTCCTGTTCGAAATGGGTTGTGACTTCTACGTCCAGCTTGCGCTCGACTACGCCGTTCAGGAGGGCGCACGCCGGCTGCAAACCGGTCAGGGAAGCTCGGCAACCTCCGTGGCCCAGTACAAGACCGACTGCATCTGCCCGATCATTTCGGGGTTCTTGAACTGCAACCAGATCGCCTTGACCATCTACCCCATCAGCACGACCGACTACTACCTCAACGACGAGGCCGGCGGTGGCCAGATTCCGTTGTCGGGTGGTATCCTGAACACGTCGTCCTTCGTGTTCACGCCCGGCGGCGCAGACACGCCGATGTTCATGCAAGCCATCTACACGTCGGTATCCGCGGTCGGCCTGCTTCTGCCGAGCATGTCGGTCAGCAACGGCACCACGCGCGTGCACGTCACGGCGTCGTCCGTCGGCTTTCTCAACGAGACGTTCGGGACGTCCTCGACCATTTGCGGCAGCAAGACATGAGTTTCGACCTCCGGTCCCGGGGCATGGTGCGGATGGCTCTGGATTGCCGGTCCGGGACCGCAGCGATGGAGTTCGGCATCCTCGCTCCTATAATGACGATATTCCTGCTCGGCATGGTCGATCTTTCGCAAGCAATCATTATGCAAAGGAAGCTTAACCAAGTCGTGCAGCAGACCGGCCTGATGGCAACCCAGCTGTCGATCCAGCCGGACCAGACCACCACGCTTACGGTGGCTCAGCTGAACATGGCAAGCAGCGTGATCTTTTCCATACTGCCCGCCCTCGACGCCATCGTGCCCTACTCGACAAACGGGGTCGCGCCATCCTATGCGGTAACCGTCTCGGACATCGTCTTCACGCCGACCTCCTCAGGCTGCGAAGCCGGCCTTACCTGCACTTCCTATACGGCCAACATGGCCTGGAGCGTGCCGCTGAAATACGGCGCGCCGTACATGCGTTCCTGCGGCACGGTCACACAGGTGTCCGCCTCGGCATCTCCTGTGATCGTCAACAATGTTCCGACGACGATACCCACCGCCGGTATCTCCAGCGCGCTCTCCTCCATGCTGACCGTGGACGTGGCATACAAGTTCACGCCTATTTTCGGGCGGTTCATCGGTTCGTTCACCATGCGGCAGACAGCCTACTTCAACCAGCGCTCCATCGTCAGTTCCTACATAACCTACAATACGGCGGGCGCCAGTTCCGGTGGCGTCGTCTGCACAGCGCAAGGATATACCTGATGTCGGCGGCCCATGCATCGATACGAGCGCTGTGCACCAGGCGCCGTCACGCTGGTGAAAAGGCCGGCGCCGTCACCGTGGTCTTTGCCACCTCCGTGGTTCCCGTCATCATGCTTGCCAGCCTGGCGATAGATTACGGCTGGGTGCTGCAGGCAAAGTCGCAGCTCGATCTTGCTGCCGATGCCGCTGCAATGGCGGCGGCCCGCACGGCCGCGTCCGGATATGCCGCCGGTCAGACATCGGCCAACTACATGTCCGAGGCGAACACTGCCGCCGCGCAGTGGTGGGCCGCACAGGCGGGCACCGTACCGCTTGCCAAGAGCTTTTCCGAAACTCCGGCCATCAGCCAGAACGGCCAGAACTTCACGGCAACAGTCGCCTACACTGCCACAGTCAACGAGATCCTGCCGAACTTCTTCCATTGGATCAACCCGAAGACCGGCGTCGGCAACGCCTCGATCGCAAGCAGTGCCACGGTCAGCATCACCGTTCACGGCTACGGAACGGTGGACTTCCTCCTGGACAACACCTCCTCCATGATGCTTCCTGCTACGGACAACGACCTGGCACTGCTGCAAGCCGCCGAGCAAGTCTGGATCAACACACCCATCCCCGGTGGTGGATATTCACAGGTCAACGCCAGGCGCGTGATTGCAGGCGAGGGCGGACTGGTCGGCTGGGATGGCGGCATTTATTCCTACGGCATCGGTCTCGTCAATGGCTCTGTCAGCCCTTCTCTGCCCCTCCCCATTCAAACGACACAGTATTGCGCGTTTGCCTGCCATTGGGATGCCAGTTCGTCCGCCGCCAACCCTACCGACTTTTACGGCGTGGCAAAGCAAGCTGGCGAGAAGTTGCGCTTCGACGTCGTGCAAAGCGCGACGGTGACGGCGATACAGCAGATGGAGGCGCTTGAGCAGGTTAGCGGCCAATTGAGTGTGGGCGTGTTCGCGTTCGGCGGCGTCGGGACCTCAAGTCCCAATTACCTCACGACCATCGCCCCGGAGACACCGATCGACACCACGGTGGCGGGTGTCACGATCAAGAATGCCGGCGCGGTAGCTGCGATGGCGGCGCTCAGCAGCATATCGCCTCCCGTCACCTCGGACATCCCGAACACCAACATAGGCCTGGCAATGGCCGATACCTTGGCAGTCGCCGGGTCCGGCGGAACGGGCGCCACGGCCAGTTCGCCCAAGAAATCCCTCATCATGGTCACCGATGGTGTCGAGGACGATACGGCCCCACAATCCATTCCAAGCACCGAGGGGCCGATGAACCCATCTGTCTGCACGGCCATGAAGGCGGCTGGATACACCGTCTACATATTATACACGCCGTATACGGCGGAACCAGTCTACCTGCCGAACAACATGGCACTGCAGCCCTACCTCACAAGCTCCTCTTCCCCCGGCGTGCTGGCCTCGTTGCAGAATTGTGCGTCATCCTCATCGGACGTGATCGAAGCCACGTCTCCCACCGAAATCCAGACGGCCATGTCAGTACTGATCAACGAAGCCGTCGGCAGCACCACGGCCGTGACGAATTAGCGGCCCGTCGCGTGACGGCTTTCGGCACACGCGTGCGGCTGGCGGCAAGGAACTCTTCCCGATCGGCACCGCCAGACCATTCCCAGGCAGCAGGCATCTACCGGACCGGAAACCGGATGCCGCGAAATCCGAACGGTATGCGGTGCGGCACCCTGACCGTTGCCACGGTGGCGTGGTAAAGCCACGTGCGCCCAGGATGACGAGATAGGTCGCCTCTCCGGCCGTGTCGAACCAGTACAACCAGCCAGCCTTCGTCCCCGGCATGGGACAGGTCGAGCGCGAATTTCCAGTCACCAGGCCGTTGCCAACCCGGCTACCTGGCCGCGCGCTGGCTATCGGACCGGCTGGCCAGGTGCTCCGGCGCGTTCGCGGCGCGACAGGCCCCCTGGTAGGCGGCCTGTTCGTCTCCGCCGCGTGCAGCGCGCTGGCGGCCGGTCTGACGCCGGCAGCGCTGATCGCCACGGTCGAGGCGATGGCCAGTATCGGCGGGTCGATAGGTGGGTCACTGGCGCCCCTGGTCACCGGTTTCGTGGTGGAGCGGTCCGGATCGTTCACGCCGGCGCTGTTGATCGCAAGCTGAGTCGCGGCGGCCTGCGACGGGGCCAGTCGGGTGCTGACGCACAAGGTCATTGCAGACGACGGAGATCGTTCCTGAAGCAGGATCAGTTACCGAACAACGGATCTCTGCCGCCTTGCAGGAGAAAGCGTGAGCCGCTTATGCAAACAGCGAAAGCACGCCTGACGAGCCGGAGCCACTTGACGAATCCGTGGCTGAAGCCGGATCAAGTATGGACAGCAACGAATCGCCGGTGGTGTCGCTGTCGTCAGAGAACAGCGAAGCCGTGCTGCCGGCCGCCGGCGTGCCGTCCGCCGTGGATTGCTGCGTGACAAGGTATTGTTCGGCCACCTGTTTCACGTAAGCCGGCTTTTGCAGGTTCGCGAGTTGCAGTTTGTTGGTCAGGATCGCCGTCTGCTGATCGAACCCCAGCTCCTCGAAATTATCCAGAGGCAGGCCCAGGCCGGTCACCACCACGGCCAGCAGGTTGGTATCGGATTGTATGGCGGCCACCGATTTCAGCGATGACGCCTCACGGGTGAAATACAGGGCGTTCGCCAGTCCGGGGGCCTGCGTGTCGGCGCTCTGCTCGAACACGTTCGTGCTGTAGGAACTGACAATCTGCGACACCGCAGACGCGGTGGCGAACGGCGGGGTCGTCCAGTTCGAAAGCGCGTTGGCGAAGATCTGGTATTTCGCATTTCCCATCGTCTGCGCCAGGCTGGTTTTGGACGTGGGGTCCTGCGTCATCAGCTTTTTCAGTATCGCGGTGTCATTGATGCTGCCGGACAGATCGAACGCGCCCAGCACCACGGTCAGCGCCTTGGTGTCCTTCAGCAGCGCCGCAGGCGTGGTCAACGTGGAAGCCACTTTCTTGAAATACGCGGCCAACGCCGAGGCCTGCGGGTTTGCCTTCAGGTTGGCAGCTGCCTTGGCTGCCTCGTTGGCGGCATCGTTGGTATAAAGCGTGATGGGCGAGAGCCCGATGGAGCCGCTCATGGCGTTTAGGTTCCGGCACAATCCTGACGAAGACGATTTTGCCGCATTTGTCTAAACGCAATCTTAAACTTTCCCGGTCAACATCAGAACGTCGAAAACACCTGATCGGGAAAAAACCCATGTCTCTGTTCTCCGTAAATACCAATCTCGGCGCCCTGGCCGCCCTGCAGTCCCTGGACTCCACGCAGCAGCAACTGACCCAGGCACAGAACGAGGTCTACACTTGCCTGAAGGTCGGCAGCGCTTCGGACAATCCGGCCATCTACGCCATCTCCAGCACCATCAACTCCAACATCGCCGGCCTGTCGGCGGTGTCGGACTCGCTGAACTACGGCGCGCAGATCGTCAGCACGGCCAGCACCGCGCTGAGCGGCATCAGCTCCGTCCTCAGCAACCTCCAGCAGACGGTCACCAACGCGGGCGCCAGCGGATATGACCTGAACACGCTGCAGCAGACGGTCGTCAACGACCTCCAGCAGATCAACCTGGTCGCCACCCAGTCCACCTTCACGGGCGTGAACCTGCTGACCACGCAGGGTGCCAGCGCCACCAGCAACTCGCTGAACGTGGTGCAGGGCCTGGACGGGTCGGTGTTCAACGTCGGCAACCAGGCAACCGCAATCAACGCGAGTGCGGTCACGCTTACCGACGCGCTCGGGCTGACCGGCCTGAACGTGGCCTCGGGCGGCACCACCGGGTTCAACGTGGCGTTCAACAGCAGCCTTTCGGTCGGCAAGTTCGCACCCGCCTCGACGGTCGGCAGCCAGACAGCCACGGCGGGCAGCGACGCGGCGTTTCAGCTCACCACCGGCACCGGCGCCAGCGCCCACACCTATTCCTTCGAGTTCACCGATGACGGCGCCACCACGTCCATCCCGCTGCAGACGAAGCAGGACGCCAACACCACAATCGTCGCCGTGCACATCAACAGCACGACGCAGTCGACCAACCAGATCGTCGGCTCGCTGATCACCGCGCTGAACAACAACGGCTTCAGCGTGCTGCAGAAGACGGACGGCTCGCTGGACGTGACCGGATCGAACGTGCAGACCGCGAGCTTCGGCGACGTGGCGAGCGGCACCTACACCGCAAATACCGGCGCCGGCGTCACTGCAACCGCGCTGACCGGCTCGCAGGCGCTCGTCTCCACTGTGCAGGCGGCGGTGACCACGGCTGCCACGATCGCCTCCAACCTCGGCGCGATCTCGCAGCAGATCACCGGCATCCAGAACTTCACCACGTCGCTCAGCTCCGCGCTGACGGCCGGTGTCGGCGCGTTGACGGACGCGGATCTGGCGTCGGAGAGCGCACGCCTGACCTCGCTGCAGACGAAGCAGCAGTTGGCCACGCAGTCGTTGTCCATTGCAAACAAGCAGCCGCAATCCCTGCTGACCCTGTTCCAGCAGTAATACGTAACATCAAGCAGCCGCCGGCCTGACCGCCGGCGGCTGACTCAATCTTCATAGGAGGCCGCAATCCGAAACGCAGCATCGCACTATCAGAAAGCCAGCGAGGCGGCCATTTCGGGGCGCGACACCGAATGCGCCGCGTTTCGCATGATAAACCGTGAACTGGAAACCTGCACGCCGGGCCACGCACGCACGCGCGCCATCGGCCGAAACCACAATCTGTGGTCTGTGCTGGTCAAGGATCTTTCGCTGGCGGACAACCGGCTACCCGAGCCGGTCAAAGCGCAACTGATCGGGCTTGGCCTGTGGTCCATGCGCTACAGCACGCTGGCGCTTCTGCGTGATCTCCCCGTCGACCCGCTCATCGCGGTAAACAACAACGTTCTGGACGGCCTGACGGCGCAAGAAGCAGGTCAGAATACCGAGCAGCGGCCGACATCGCCGTACTCGGCCTGAGCTGCGCAAAGCGAAATCCGAATTTGTCGGTCGTTTCGTGTAAGGAAGCAAAAACCTCCGCCCGTCTCTGGCAAACAAAGGCGGCTTGTTTCCTGACAAACTGCCCAGATTCCGCCATAATCGGGCCTGCCCCACGCCGCAGTGCAACGCTTTATTCCCATAAGCGCCGGTGAGAACGCCGGCACTTCCGGGGACGACCGCAACCATGACGACCCACGCTTCCGCGACTGTCAGCCTGCAACAGAGTCGCATCATGCCGAATTTGTTCAACCCCGCCACCCTGTTCGCCCTCGCCATCGCCGCCGCCGGCAGCCTCGGGTTGTGGAACGTCACCAACCACAAGCAGGCAGTGCCGGATTTCCACGGCGAGGTGAGCGGCCTGGCGTTCTCCGACTACCACCGTGGTCAGACGCCAGAGCATAACGATTATCCCAGCACAGCGCAGATGCGCGCCGATCTGGCGCAGGTTGCGACCGTCACCAGCCGCATACGCACCTACACCGTGGACGGCCCGATGGCCGACATTCCCGCACTCGCCGCCGATTATCCGCTGAAGGTAACGCTCGGCGCCTGGCTGGACCGCAAGATCCCCCACGACGACGCGGAGGTCGACCGGCTGATCGAGACCGCCAACGCCAATCCGGACGTGGACCGCGTGATGGTCGGCAACGAGGTGCTGCTGCGTGACGACCTGACCACGCAGCAGCTCATCGCCTATATCGCCCGCGTGCGCGCCGGCGTGCACGTCCCCGTCTCCACTGCCGAGCCATGGCACGTTTGGCTCAAGCACCCGGAACTTGCCGCCTCGGTGGATTACATCACCATCCACCTCCTGCCCTACTGGGAAGGCCTGCCGATCGACCAGTCGCTGGCCTACATCATGGACCGGCTGGACCAGGTGCAGCACGCCTATCCCGGCAAGCACGTCGTCATCGGCGAGGTCGGCTGGCCGTCCAACGGCGTCACCATCGGCGCCGCCACGGCAAGCCGGGTGAACCAGGCCCTTTTCATGCGCCGGTTCTTCAACATCGCCCAGCAGCGCAAGCTGGACTACTTCGTCATGGAAGCCTTCGATCAACCGTACAAGACCAGCTTCGAGGGCCGCGCCGCCGGCTACTGGGGCATGTCGGACATCGACGGTCACGCCAAATGGGCGATGACCGGTTCGGTGCTGGAGACGCCGGACTGGACCGAGTGGGCGATACTCAGCACCGCCGCGGCCGCTCTCGCCGCCGGCCTGCTGCTGTCCCGCCGGCCGGACATCCGCCTGCCGGGCAAGCTGCTCGTGGCCGGCCTGGCGCAGACCTTCGGCGCCGTCTTCGCCCTCGTCCTCCTCGCCATGGCCGGCAAATACCTGTCGCATTTCGCGGAAATTGTCTGGGGCAGCCTCGCCGCCGGCCAGGCGCTGCTGCTGTTCCTGCTGATGGCCGACAGCTTCGAGCTGGCCGAGACGGTGTTCGGCCGCGTGCAACGCCGTCACCCGGTGATCATGCCCGCCGCCGCCGGCGCGCATCTGCCGAAAGTCAGCCTCCATCTGCCGGTCTGCAACGAGCCGCCGCAGATGGTCCGTCAGACGCTGGATGCGCTGGCAAGGCTGGACTATCCTGATTTCGAGGTCGTCGTGGTGGACAACAACACCGCCGATCCGGCGCTTTGGGAGCCAGTTGCCGAACACTGCGCCCGGCTCGGTGCCCGCTTCCGGTTCTTCCACCTTGGAAGCTGGCCCGGTTTCAAGGCGGGCGCGCTGAACTTCGCCCTTTCGCAGACCAGCGCGGACTCCGAAATCATCGGCGTGCTGGACAGCGACTACATCGTCGCCCCGGACTGGCTGCGCTGCATGGTGCCGCAATTCGCCAACCCGCGCGTGGGCTTCGTGCAATCCCCGCAGGACTACCACGACAATGACGGCAGCTTCTTCAAGCGGCTGATGTTCTGGGAATACGCCGGCTTCTTCCATCTCGGCATGGTCAACCGCAACGAACGCAACGCCATCATCCAGCACGGCACCATGAGCCTGATCCGGCGCAGCGCGCTGGAAGCGGCCGGGCGCTGGGCGGAATGGACGATCACCGAGGATGCCGAGCTCGGCCTGCGGCTGTTCCGGGCCGGCTGGGACGCGGTCTACTCCCCGCGCAGCTTCGGCCGCGGGGTGATGCCGGACGATTTCGCCGCCTTCCGCAAGCAGCGCTTCCGCTGGGCCTACGGCGCCATGCAGATCGTGCGCGGCCATGCCGGCGCCCTGCTCAACCCGCTGAACCGCGAGCTGACCCTCGGCCAGCGCTGGGCCTTCGTCACCGGCTGGCTGCCCTGGGTCGGCGATGCGCTAGGTCTTGCCTTCCTTCTCATGGGTCTGGCGTGGTCGGTCGGCCTGATCGTCGAACCCATGCGCTTCGAGTTCCCGATCGTCCTGTTCATGGTCCCCTCGATCGGGCTGTTCTTCTTCAAGCTCGCCCAGATCTTCGCACTCTACGGCGCCCGGGTCCCCTGCGGCTGGCGGGACCGCGCCGGGGCGGCCATCGCCGGCCTCGCACTCAGCCACACCATCGGCAAGGCGGTCTGGAAAGGCCTGTTCATACGCAGCGCGCCGTTCCTGCGCACGCCGAAGATGGAAAACGCGCCGGCCATCATCCAGGGCCTCGTCATGGCGCGCGAAGAGCTGATGCTGCTGCTGCTCAGCTGGACGGCCATGGTGGCGGTAGGCTGGGTGCATCACATGGCCACCTGGGAGGCCTCGCTCTGGTGCGCGGTGCTGCTCACGCAGTCGCTGCCCTACCTGGCGGCCGTCAGCGTGGCCGTGGTGGCCGCCTTCCCGGCGGCCCGCACGGTTACGATGCGGCCCCGGGTCCTGCAGCTTACGCCGCAACTGGGAAGCGATTAGACGGCAACGCCCCCTTTGTCGAAAAGCAGAGGCAAGGACTTTTGACTTCGCTGCTCCGTGCCTGTCCGGCTATCACCCGGCACGGAGCAGAAGTCCTGCCTCCCCTTCGACAAGATCGCTTTCCATCCCAGGAGCCGAGCAGCGTGCACAAACCTCTCCCGCCGCTTGCCATAATCCTGGGCATCGCCGGCATAATCCCATTTGCCGCGTTCGGCATAGTCGCCGTCGACGCAGCCCCCGACTCGGCCCTGACCGCCACCCGCGGCCTCGTCGGCTACGGCGCCGTCATCCTCGCCTTCCTGGGTGGTGTGCACTGGGGCTTCACGCTGGACGAGCCCGAGCTCGCCCGCTTCGTCCGCATCCGCCTCACCCTGGGCGTCATCCCGTCGCTGATCGGCTGGGCTGCCATACTCGTCAGCCTGGTCAGCGAGCCGGCGCTCGGTCTCGCCATCCTGATCGCGGGTTTCGTCGCAGTCGTCGTGACGGAATGGCGCGGCCACAAACTCGGCCTTGTCCCGGGCCGCTACATGCTCATGCGCTGGGGCTTCTCCGTCGTCGTCATCGCCCTGCTCACCGCAGTGGTGGTCGTGCGGGTCATCGGCGGCCACGTGATACTATGAAGTTTGTCTTTATTTTGCGACTTTTTCATGCTAACAAGATATTACCTTCAGTTCGGAACCGCATCCATGATCGACGCCGTCGTCATCCCTTTCCCCATACAGGACCGCAAGCAGCAGGAGCGTGAGCGCCTCCGCCGCGCGATGACGGACCTGCAGGCCGCCCTGGCGGAGCAGAAGCACGCGGTCAGCGCCTGGCGGTTTGCGATGGCCGAGCTCGGGATCGGTGTGGCCGGCCTGGGTCAGGCATTGATCAGCTATCAGGACAGCCTGGGCGGCGTGGAGGCGCAACTCGGCGGCTTGCGGCAGGAGGCGGTCAACCTGCAGGCTACAACGCAAGCGTTATCCGCCGCCCTATGACGAGCAGGGCAGCCAGGCTGATGAAAGAGGTGACCGAAAGGTAGATGCCGGGAATGACGAGCAAGCCGGTGGACTGGATCAACCACTCCATCGTCAACTGCGCGAAGCCGCCGAACACCACCACGCCCAGCGTATAGCCCAGGGACATGCCAGCGGCACGAACCGCCACGGGAAACATCTCGGCCATCAGAGCTGCACAGGGCGCCGTGTAGGCGGCCCGCAACACGCTGATGCCGATGAACACGACAGCCATCACCAGCGCCGTCGGGTAGGCGATCACCAGACATACGATCGGGTAGGCGGTGACCGCGAGCGCGCCCACGGTCCACACCATCACCGGCAATCGTTCCGTCCTGTCGGACAGGATGGCCGACAGCGGCGTCACCACCAGCGGCGCCAGCGAGGCGAGGAAAGCGACGGCGTAGCTGCCGGACAGCGTGACGTGCAGGTGGCGGTGCACGTAGGTCGGCAGATAGATGTTGAGGTAGGTGCCTGCCGTGCCGCCGGCCACCACGCAGGCGGCCAGCACGATGCGCCCGACGTAGCGTTTGCCGAGCAGCGTCAGCGGAGCCGCCGGCCCGGCCCCCGCCCGGCACGGCGGCGGGTCGGGCCCCAGCCGCCGCCCGTACCCGCCGCCCGGGCCGATCAGCAGGCCAAGCAGGAACGGCAGGCGGAACCCCCACGCTCCCACGGCCTCGGGCGAGAGACTCGCCGCAACCGCCCAGGCTACGCCCGAACCGAGGATCGCCGAGACCGCCTGGCTGGTGAACTGGAAACTGCCGAAGAACCCTGCCCGCCTGCCGGCGTGCTCGATCATGAACGCCGTCGCGCCGCCGAACTCGCCGCCGGCAGAGAAGCCCTGGATCAGCCGCGCCGCCAGCACACCGGCAGGCGCCAGCAACCCGATCTGCCTGTAGCCTGGCATGATCGCCATCAGCGCGGTGCCGATCGTCATCAGCACGATGGACAACGTCAGCGACGCACGGCGTCCACGCCTATCGGCATAGCTTCCGAGCACCAGGGCGCCGACCGGCCTGGCCAGGAACGAGACGCCGTAGGTGCCAAAAGTCAGGAGAAGGCCGGTGGCTGGGCTGGAGGACGGAAAGAACGTGGCGGCTATCTGCTGGGCGAAGTAGCCGAAGACGGTGAAATCGTAGAACTCGAGCGCATTGCCGGCTGAAGCGGCAAGGATGATGCGGGTGACAGCGGCGGGCTTGCCGTCACCCACACAGGGCCGCCAGAGGACGCCAACCCGGAAACCCTGCCCCGGAGAAAACGCCGCGTCCGTCACCCGCATCAACACCGCAGCCGATTCGGCGGGCAGGTGAACGGGCAAGACCGCGAAGAACCGGCGCGGCGGCAAACAGCCGAACGGCCCCTGTTTGTCTCAAACGGGACAGTCCCGTCCGCTCATTCAGCCGCATCCGCCATAGCCGCCGGCTTGGCATGCGCCTTGGCCAGTGCGTCCTCGACATGCCGGCTGAACACGAACTCCGCCGGCCGCTGCTTGTCCAGGGAGATCTCCTTGGCCATCGCACCGTCCGTCCGCGGCCCGCGCAGAAGTACGCGCGCGATCTTCAGCGGGTTCTTCACGGCATCCACCACGGCGGTCGCCTCGTAGCCGGAATGCACCATGCAGTCGGCGCATTTCTCGTAGTTCCCGGTGCCATAGGCGTCCCAGTCGGTGCTCTCCATCAGTTCCTTGAACGTCTTGGCATAGCCTTCGCCGAGCAGGTAGCAGGGACGCTGCCAGCCGAACACGTTGCGCGTCGGGTTGCCCCAGGGCGTGCAATGGTATTCCTGGTTGCCGGCAAGGAAGTCGATGAACAGCGGGCTCTGCCCGAACTGCCAGCCACGCCCCTTGCCGCGTTTCAGGATGTCGCGGAACAGCTGCTTGGTCTTCTGGCGACCGAGAAAATGCGCCTGGTCGGGTGCGCGCTCATAGGCGTAGCCGGGCGAGGTCATGATGCCGTCGATGCCCAACGCCATCGCCTCGTCGAAGAACCTGGCCACACGCTCGGCATCGGCGCCGTCGAACAGCGTGCAGTTGATGGAGACACGGAAGCCGCGCGCCTTCACGGCCTTGATGGCGGCCACCGCACGGTCGAACGTGCCGTCCTGGCTCACCGCACGGTCGTGCATGTCACGGTCGCCGTCCAGGTGGATGTCCCAGGTGAAATACGGATGCGGCTTGTAGAGGTCGAGCTTCTTCTCGAGCAGCAGGGCGTTGGTGCAGAGATAGACGAACTTGCGGCGGGCCAGGATGCCCTCGACGATCTCCGGCATCTCCTTGTGCAGCAGCGGCTCGCCGCCAGCGATGGAGACCACCGGCGCGCCGCATTCATCGACCGCCGCGAGCGCGTCTGCCACCGAGATGCGCTGGTTCAGGATGGGCGCCGGATAGTCGATCTTACCGCAGCCGCCGCAGGCCAGGTTGCACCGGAACAGCGGTTCCAGCATCAGGACCAGGGGATAGCGCTTGCGGCCTGCCAGATGCTGTTTGACCACGTAGGCACCGACACGCAGCACCTGCTTCAAAGGAACCGACAATCCACGTTCTCCCGCCGGCCACGCCATCCGCCTGGTGGCGGGAACGCGGCGGCAACTGATAACACCAACACACATCCAGGCGCTTGGGCGGCGCCGTAGCGGAACACGCACATTGTGCGCCGCCGGGTGCGGTGCCACCCCAACCAGCGTTCCATATCGCACTGCGTTGCTGATGGGACAACATTGGCTGGAAAAGGGCCTGTTTCATGCGCGTTCTGCGGCAATCAAGTCACAGCCCGACAAGCCGACTCGGTGACGGACACTGACCCGCCAGCGCGCCGACGTGCTGCTGACGGAGCGTGGCCTGGCGGAAAGCCGCGCCCGTGCCCAGGCACTCATCCTGGCGGGCAAGGTGTTCTCCGCCGGCCGCAGGGTGGCAAAGGCAGGTGACCAGCTGCCGGCGGATGCGCCGCTGGAGGTGCGCGGCCAGGACCATCCCTGGGTCTCGCGCGGCGGCGTGAAGCTTGCGCACGCACTCGCCACGTTCAGTCTCTCGCCCGCGGGCCTGGTCTGCCTCGATGTGGGCGCCTCCACGGGCGGGTTCACCGACGTTCTGCTCACCCTGGGGGCTGCCCGCGTGCACGCCGTCGACGTCGGCCACGGGCAGCTTGCCTGGAAGCTGCGCAGCGACCCGCGCGTGGTCGTCCACGAGAAGACCAACGCCCGCCATTTGACCCAGGCCAGCATCGGCGAGCCCGTCGGCGCTGTGGTTTGCGACGCCAGCTTCATCGGCCTGCGCACGATCCTGCCCGCGGCACTGACCCTGTGCGCGCCGGGCGCCTGGGCGGTCGCCCTGATCAAGCCGCAGTTCGAGGCCGGGCCCGGTCAGGTGGGCAGCAAAGGCGTGGTGCGTGACCCTGCCGTTCACGAATCCGTATGTGCCACCATACAGGATTGGTGGACCGCCCTGCCCGGCTGGCAGCTGCTGGGCGTCGAACCCAGCCCGATCACCGGCCCCGAAGGCAATCGGGAGTTCCTGATCGCCGCACGGCTTGCTTGTTCGGCAGGATGTGACGAGCCACGCGCAGTAGGAGCGTAGGCAAGTTTGGAACTCTTCCCTCCGTAAGCGCAAACTTTAAGCTTTTCCGAGCATGTCGGTTTCCGTTTTGCGGCCGACGCAGCGAAAGCAAGCAGTCCTTTTTTGAAAAAAAGGACCAAAAAACTTTTGCTTCCCGTCGCATCTGC
>CAXUOA010000022.1:0-8270 GCA_964252625.1 uncultured Acetobacteraceae bacterium
GAAGCAAAAGTTTTTTGCTTCTTTTTTTCAAAAAAGAAGGCCTTGCTTGCTTGCCTGAGTGTCAACTTCAAAACGGATCGGTATTACCTGCACCGCAACTAGCACCTGTGGCGCCGGCGTGCCGACCGCTGCCGCGAAACTGGGCGTGCCGCAGGAACGGCGCCCGCCTACCTGGCGGCCTTTGGGACGCTTGTTGCGCGTTCAGGCCAGACTGGATCCGCGTGTGGCGATCCGTTTGCCCATCCGTGCCAGGCGCGACCACGGCGCACAGACCAGCCCGGGCAGGATCAACGCTCCAAGACCCGCACAAACGCCTGACCGATACAGTGCGCCGCCCACCCCGGCGCCGCCTGCAACAGCGCCCACGGTTGCACCCAGTATCATCAAACCAACGGCTTCAGGCCCGCCCAGGCCAGCAATCCGACTGAAAACGGTCTTCATGATGTGGCACCCGCTCAAATTCATTGCGAATCGATAGTTACACGGTTGTATTCGAAACCGCAATAAGTTTATCAACTAATCGTGATGTTCAGAGGATCCAGGGTTATCGTGCGCAGATCAGGGTCCGGGGCTTCCCGACCTGAGCTTGACTTAGGAGACAGCTCCAAATCTCCTATCGGACACAGGTCTGGCCGCCGGTGTGACGGCAGGCGGGCCGGCTTGGGCTTCTAGCCGAGTCTCCGATAGGGCGGCCGGGCAGGATCAACCATCTTGATGTCGATCGGACCAATACCGAACAGGGCGATCACCGCCGGGTTACGCTCGCCCGCCTTCACACCGTCGTAATGCGGCGTGTGGGCCACCCGCCGCACGAACGCGCCGGCTGGCACCGGCACCGTGCTGCTGGGATCGAAATCCGCACCGCTGTTCACCCACCAGGTGCCTGAAAGGACGACGGACAACCGGTCCGTCCGGTAACTGTGCGGTGCACTCATGTAGCCGGGCTGCCACTTCATCAGCACCAGATACGGGCCGGCCGCATCCTTGTCACCGAACAGGGTCGCCGTCTCGCCAATCTCCGTAGACAGACCCTGCCACTTCATCCACGGTATCTGCCCCGGCAGCGTTATCTGTGTCTGCGCCGCATCGATCTGCCCCGCCTCGGCCAGGCCTGGCAGGCCAACAGCAAGCACGCCTGTCAGCGCTGCGAGCACCAGCCGCCTGTCTTCGCTTGCCAGGGCATCGTCACCGGACATCGTCTTTAGGCTCCTTTGTGCTTGGTTCGGTTCGCGCAGAACCTGGGCAGCGATAGAAGTTTTTTTCTGTTTTCAAAGAAGCAGGCCTTCCTTTCTGACCGTCCTGCGCCGCAACGCGTAGCCGGCTCCAAGCAGAAGCAGAAATGGCACCCCCGCAATCAAAGTCAGGCGAAATGCCGCCGTGAACAGCGTCGTCACCAGGACGGCACTCAGCAGCCCCGCACCCAGCAGGCTCGTCCACGGCGCGCCCCACATCCGGAAGCCGCCAGCCATGCCCGTCGCCTGCCGGCGAAACGCCAGATGCGTCAGGAAGATCATCAGCCATGTCACGATCGCGCCGCACGTGGCAATCGAGATCATGACCGGGAACGCGGTGTCCGGACTCCACCCGTACAGCACCGCTGCGACGCCTACTCCCAGCGCCGCAACCCCGAGCGCGTTCGCCGGCACGCCGCTTGCCGTCAGCCGGCCGAAAACCGCCGGCGCGAAGCCCGCACGGGCAAGCCCGAACAACATGCGTGACGCCGCATAAAGCTGACTGTTCATCGCCGAAAGTGCCGCCACCAGCACGACGAAGTTCACCGCGCTCGCCGCACCACCGACATGGAGCACCTTGACCACTGTCACGAACGGGCTCTCGCCCGTACCCGCCTGTGTCCAGGGGGCGATGGCCAGCATGACCGCCAGCGTCGCCAGGTAGAACGTCACCAGCCGCGCCAGCGTGGCCTTGAAGGCCCGCACCACCGCACGCCCGGGGTCGGCCGCCTCCCCTGCCGCCACCGCGATCATCTCGATGCTGAAGTAACTGAAGATGGCGACGATGACCGCGACCCACATGCCCCACAGACCGTGCGGAAAGAACCCGCCGTGATCGTAATACAGATGCAAACCCGCGTTTTCCGTCCGCGCGCCAGGCGAGCCGAACACCCAGGCTGCGCCCACCACGATGAACAGCACGATCGCCGCGATCTTCACCGCCGAGAACGCGTATTCCACCCAGCCGAACAGTGTAACACTCAGCGCATTGACGGTGATCAGCGCCGCCGAAAACCCGGCAATCCAGACCAGTCCAGGCACGCCCGGAAGCCACATACGCATGTAGATCGCAACCGCGGTCACTTCGGTGCCGACCGCCAGGATGTTGCCTGCCAGATACGCGTAACGTATCAGGAACCCGGCAAACGGACCCAAATAGCGCTCCGCCTGCACCCCGAAGGAACCGGCGCCGGGATGCGCGGCCGTCATCTCCGCCAAAGCGCCCATCAGCAGCAGCGCGATCAGCGCGCCCACCGCGTAGCTCAGCAACACGCTCGGCCCTGCCAGGCTGATTGCAAATCCACTGCCGAGAAAGAGCCCCGTACCGATCGCGCCGCCAATGGCGATCATCGACAACTGTCCGGACGTCAGGCCCTTTCTCAGACCGGCCTCTCGCCTGGCAAGCGCGTCGATCGGGTCTCTCATGAAAGCGACGCCTTATTCTTTGAAAGCAGACAGGACAGACATTTGCCTCCCGTTGCCAGTCAGAGCCACCATAACCGGAAGCCTGCGCGGCTGCCGTAGATACGCGGAGCCGGAAGCGCCCTGCTTCCCATCGGGAAAAGCAGGCCTTGTCTCCTCCTATACCAAGGCCGCATCCACCAGGCAGAAGCTGGCACTCACCGTTCCGTTCCAGCTCTCCGCCCGCAAATGCCCGGCCAGATGCAGCCGCGCCGAGCGGTCCTGCAGCGCCTGGCCCAGTTTTCCGTCGCCGGCACGGAACAGCAATGCCTTCAGCCGCCGCCCGTCACCCTCGGACTGCACATAGGCGCGGAGTGTATTGCCGTCGTTGCCGAGACGGTCCACGCGCGTCACCCGCACGTCCGGCACCACCAGCACCGGCTCCTCGTTGCCCGCGCCGAACGGCGACAGTCGCGCCAGATGCTCCGCCAGTTCCACCCCCGCGGCTCCGGCCGAAACGGCGGCTTCCACTTGCAGGTGCGGCCGGCGCGACGCGTCCGGGTGGCCCGGCAGACGCTCGCACAGGAAAGCGTGGAAGTCCGCAGCGCGCGCCTGCTCCAGCGAGAAGCCGGCAGCCATCGCATGCCCGCCGCCTGTGGCAAGAATGCCGGACTGCCTGGCCGCGATCACCGCGGCCCCCAAATCCAGCCCTGCCACCGACCGCCCGGATCCCTTGATGCTGCTCCCCGCGGCGCCGCCCACGCAGGCCGGCCGGTTGAAATGCTCCCGCAGCCGCCCGGCCACGATGCCGACGACGCCGGGATGCCAGGTTTCGCCATGCACCAGCAGCACGCCATGCCCCGCCTGCATCTGCGCGTCCGCCGAGTCGATAGCCGCCTCCAGCACGCCGGCTTCCACCGTCCGGCGCTGCCGGTTCACCGCATCCAGGCGCTCCGCCAGGAGCCGCGCGTCGAGCGGGTCCTCGCACAACAGCAGCCGCAACCCCAGATCGGCCTCGCCGATACGCCCGCCGGCGTTGATCCTCGGCCCAAGCCCGAAGCCGCACGTCATCGCAGTGGGCGCGATGCCGGCCTGTGCCCCCGCCTGCGAGACGTCGAGCAGCGCCGCCAGACCTGGCCGCGCCCGCCTTTTCATCACCCGCAGACCCTGGGCGACCAGCGCCCGGTTGAGCCCGGTGAGCGGCATCACGTCGCAGATCGTCGCCAGCGCCACCAGATCGAGCAACCCCATCAGGTCCGGCTCGGCCGAGGCCGCAAACGCGCCGGCGGCCCGCAGGACGCGCAAGGTGGCGATCGCGGTCAGGAACGCCACCGCCGCGGCACACAGGTGGCGCAGCCCGCTGGTGCAATCCAGCCGGTTCGGATTCACCGTCGCCAGGACGGGCGGCGGCAGGCCCTCTGCCTTGTGGTGGTCCAGCACCACCACGTCCGCCCGGCCGCGCAGAACCGCCAGCACCTCATGGGCGGACGTGCCGCAATCCACGCACACGATCAGCGTGGCGCCCTGCTCCGCCAGGCGAAGCAGCGCAGGCGCGTTTGGCCCGTAGCCCTCCGCCATGCGGTCCGGCACGTAGGCGATCACGCGGCAGCCGAGCCCGCGCAGGAACAGCGTCATCAGCGCGGCGCTGCAGGCACCATCGACGTCGTAGTCGCCGAACACCGCTACCGTCTCGCCGGCTTTCACCGCGCGCGCCAGCCTGGCCGCCGCCTGGCCCATGTCCCGCAACACGGACGGATCGGGCAGCAGGGCACGCAGCGTGGGCGCCAGAAAGTCCGCAGCACTGTCCAGCGTCACGTCTCGCGCTGCCAGGATGCGGCCCACGATCTCGGGGATTTCGTGACGTTGCGCGATGGCGAAGGCGGCCCTGTCGCAGCCGGTGCGCCAGAGCCAGGTGCGTTCGGTGAGGCTGCTGGCGACGTTCAGGACAGGGCCGACCGGTAGTGTGGAGTCTAACATCGGGGTATTCTGGGGTGCGCCTGGGAGTCGCTCAGGTAGCAAGAAAGCACTTCTTTTTCGAAAAAAAGAAGGCCTTGCTTCCTTCCTCACCACTGCGTCCACGTCTTCGTCTCAAAATTATGGTGCGCCTCGATATAGCGCATCGTGCCGCTCTTGCTGCGCATGACGATGGAATGCGTCGACGCGCCCGACGCGCCCGACCGCCGGACACCGCGCAGCATCGCCCCGGTCGTCACACCCGTTCCGGCGAACATCACGTCGCCGCCTGCCATCTCCTCGATCGCATAGACGCGGCCGGGGTCCGTCACACCCATGCCGCGCGACCGTTCCAGCTGGGCCGCGTCCTCGAACAGCAGCTTGCCCTGCATCTGCCCGCCGGTGCAGCGCAGCGCCGCCGCCGCTATCACCCCCTCCGGCGCCCCGCCTATGCCCCAGAAGATGTCGATGTCACCATCCGGAAGGCCGGCCGCTATCACGCCGGCCACGTCGCCGTCCGGAATCAGCATGATGCGCACGCCCAGTTCGCGGGATTGCGCGATCAGGTCGGCGTGGCGGTCGCGGTCCAGCGTGCACAGCACCAGGTCGGACATCTCGCAGCCTTTGGCCCGGGCCAGCGCGCGCATGTTCTCCGCAACCGGCGCGCCCAGGTTCACCACCCTGTCGGGCAGCCCGGGACCCACCGCGATCTTGTCCATGTAGCAGTCCGGCGCATGCAGGAACCGCCCGGATTCCGCCAGCGCTATCACCGTCATCGCGTTCGGGCCGCCTTTGGCCGTCAGCGTGGTGCCTTCCAGCGGATCCACGGCAATGTCCATCTTCGGCCCGCCGCTGCCCACGCGCTCGCCGATGAACAGCATCGGCGCCTCGTCCATCTCGCCCTCGCCTATGACCACCGTGCCGTCGATGGCCACTGTGTCGAACGCCCGGCGCATGGCTTCGGTCGCCGCCCCGTCGGCCTCGATCTTGTTGCCGCGGCCCATCCAGCGCGAGGCGGCCAGGGCGGCCGCCTCCGTCACACGCACCAGATCGAGGGCCAGATTGCGGTCCTGGGCCTGGTACGTGCCGCCACCCTGATCTGCCATGCGCGTGCTCTCCCTGCTGCCAAGCCAATGTCATGGCGGCAGGCGGGCCGCAAGGCAGCCCGGTCGCCACGTCCGGCCCGTCCGGACGGTGCCCGCCTTCGAAGCACCCGTGTCGATACCGCGTGGCCGGAGATGGCCCGAGGCGGTGTCACGGCACCCAATCCCAGTCCTTGCTGGACGGCCGGCAACCGCCGCCCGGCGCTCCGGTCCAGGCGCGCCCCCGAACCGCAACACCTGGCCGGGCCTGCGTCACCGCGCTACCGTCCAGCGCAAGCTGCCCGTTCACCAGCACGTATTGAACACCGGTCGCATATTGCATCGGCTGCTTGAAGCTAGCGTGATCCGCGATCGTGGCAGGGTCGAACACCACAATGTCGGCGAAATAGCCTGGCCGCAGCCTGCCGCGGTCCTTCAGCGACAGAATTTCGGCCGGCAGCGCCGCCAGCTTTCGCACCGCCGCCTGCAATGTCAGCGCCTTTTCCGCGCGCACGTACTGCGCCAGCACGCGCGCGAAGCTCCCGAATGCGCGCGGGTGATAGCTCGATTGCAGGAACACGCCCTCGACGGAGGGCGCGCTCTCGTCGGAGTCGAAGCTGATCCAGGGTAGCGTGACCTGGCGGCGGACGTTCTCCTCCGACATTTCGAAATAGGCGGCGCCGACGCGGGAATCATCCTCGGAGACCAGGTCCATCAGCGTGTCCGCCACGTCGGTGCCGCGCGCGCGCGCCACCTCGGCCAGGGTCAGGCCCGTGTAGGGTTTGAGCTTCGGATTCTTGAACGACAGGAAAAGCACGCCGTCCGCGCCGGCATTGATCACGCCGTTCTCCCAGTCCGGCCTGGGGTCGGTCATCTCCCGGTGCAGGCGCTCGCGTACCGCAGGGTCCTTCAGCCGTTTCACCCAGGCCTCCAGGCCACCCTCCTGCACCCAGGGCGGCATGGTGATGTCCAGCCCTGTGGCCGAAGCCGTGTAGGGGTACATGTCGGCGGTGATCCGGATGCCCTGGTGACGGGCCGCCTCGATCTGGGCGATCACCTCCGGCAATCTGGCCCAGTTGCGTTTGCCTGCCTCTTTCAGGTGGTAGATTTCCGCCGGCCCGCCGCTCTGTTTTGCGATGGCGATGGTCTCGGCGATCGCGTCGGCCAGGTGGTCGCTCTCGCTACGGACATGGACGGCATAGAGCCCGCCGCATTTCGCCGACTCGCTGGCCAGAGCAACAAGCTCGGGCGTCTGCGCGTAGCTGTCGGGCACGTATTCCAGGGCCGTCGTCACACCCACGGCGCCCTGTTCCATGGCTGCGCGCACCAGAGCGCGCATCTGCGTCAGCGCGCTGGCGTCCGGCTGTACGTTGCGTTCGCCCAGCACGGCGGTGCGCACCGTTCCTGCGCCCACATAGGATGCGACGTTGACGGAAATACCCTTGCGCTGCAGCACGTCCAGGTAGTCGCCGAGACTCGTCCAGGTCACTGCGTAATGCAGGTCTGCCTGCCGGGCGGTCATGTCCGTCTTCATCTGCGCCGAGAGCGGACCCATGGAGTCCTCACCTATCACCTCCAGCGTCACGCCCTGCCGCAGATCGCTTTGCGCGCGTCCGTCGACCAGCAGCGACTCCTCCGGGTGCGCCAGCATGTTCACGAATCCCGGCGCCACGGCCTGGCCACGGGCGTCGATTTCGCGTGCCGCGTGCGCCGTGATGTGCGGTGCGATCGCGCGTATCCTGTCGCCCGCCACGGCAACGTCGGCCACGAACGGCTCGCCTCCGGAGCCGTCATAGACAAGCCCGCCGCGCAGGATCAGCGTGTCTGTGGGTGGCAAGGGAGCGGCGGCCGCACAGCCTGTCACCAGAGCGCCTGCCATGATCGCCCGCCACCCCTGCCACCGCAGGCAGCGCACGAACCGCATCCGCAACAGCCGGGCGCCTGTTCCGGAAGCAGGGCATCCACAACAGCGGGGGGACAAAAGTTTTTTGCTTCTTTTTTTCAAAAAAGAAGGCCTTTCTTTCTCAAGCCCAAGCCCCCAACGCCGCGCGCAATGCCGCCACGGGCCACTGCTCGCGTTCTGTCATCAGGCCGATCACCGCGGCCATCTGCCTGTCGCGGCCCCAGCCGGCAACCGCGGCCACGCTGCCCTCCTCGACGTAGAACGCGAGGAACGCCGGCTCCTGAAGGTCGCCGTCGATGACGATCTCGTCCCACTTTTCCGCATGCCCCACGTAATCGAGCCGTTTCATGAAATGTATGGTCCAGAAGTAAGGCACCGCGCTGGCGGTGACCGCGCCGCCCAGCATGTTGAGGGCGGCCACGTGGCCGTGCTGTTCGGCCACGCGCCAGTGTTCCACGCGCACGGGCCGGCCGGTGCCGAGCAGCGGGAACGCGGCTATGTCGCCGGCGGCGAACAGCGCATCGGCCAGGCGCAGATGCGCGTCGACGACCAGGCCGCCATCGTCGCGCGGCGTCACGCCGCGAACCAGTCCCGACTCAGGGGAGATGCCCAGGCCGGCGACGACGAGGTCGGCCGCCAGGTATTCGCCGCTCTTCAGGCGCACCTTCTCGACGCGGTCTCCGCCCTCCAAGGCGGCGA
>CAXUOA010000022.1:8280-8822 GCA_964252625.1 uncultured Acetobacteraceae bacterium
CAACGGCACCGCTGGCGGGGCCACCACCGTCACCTCCAGGCCGCGCTCGCGCAGGCTGGCCGCCGCCTCCATCGCGATGAACCCGGAGCCGGCGACCACCACCGATCTGGCCGAGGCTGCCGCCGCCACGATGGCCTCCGCGTCGGACGCCGAGCGCAAGGTGAACACGCCCGGCAGGTCCGCGCCCGGCACCTGCAGCTTGCGTGGCACGCCGCCGGTGGCGAGCAGGGCCGCGTCGTAGGCGAGCGTGCCGCCATCCTGGAAGACGATAGTGCGTGCGGCCGGCTCGATCGCCTTGACGGTGCGCGTCATGCGCTCGATGGCGTGGCGTTCGTAGAAGCCTGCGTCCTGCAAGGGTGTCTTCTCGCCGCCCTTCTTGCCGGAGAGCGCATATTTGCTGAGCACCGTGCGGTCGTACGGCAGACGGTCCTCCTGGCCGATCAGCACCACCCGGCCGCCGAAGCCTTCTTCGCGCAACGCCTGGGCGGCGGCCGCCCCCGCGGCACCCGCACCGACGATGGCCAGGCAGCGCCCGTCGCCCC
>CAXUOA010000022.1:8832-11087 GCA_964252625.1 uncultured Acetobacteraceae bacterium
GCCGGATCCGACGACACGGCATCGCGGCCGCCGCCGCCGGTCTCGACCAGGATGCGTCCGTCCACGACGCGGGCCGCGTAGAGCGGCAGGCCGTCGACGGCCGGCGGTTCGAGCCGCTCGCCTGTGGTGACGCGGAACGCCGCCTTGTGCCAGGGACAGGTGACGACGTCGCCGCGCAGCACGCCCTCGCTCAGCGGACCGCCAGCATGCGGGCAGGTCTCGCCCACCGCGTGACAGGCGCCCGCCACTTTGGTCAGCAGCAGCTTCGTGCCGCCGGCCTCCACGGCGCGCATCTGGCCTTCGGCAAGCCCGTCATCCGCTCCGGCATCAATCTCCACGCTGTATCTCCGCGCCTCGGCCTGAGGTCCTGGGCAGCAACAGGCATCAGGCTGCCCGGTTGCCGGCGGCGGCGCCAGCGGCACGGCCGCCTTCGAGGCAGGTGAGCAGCGCAGCGGCCGGACGCGGCCTAGCGGGACCCCACAAGAACCCGCGGCTGGCGCGTCATCAGCCAGGTGGCGGCCAGAGGCGTCAGGCCACCGGCCAGCAGCAGGACGAACGGCAACCCGGCGCAGCACGCCAGCAGCGGGATGCCCAGGGCGGCGTCGTCCGGATCGAACAGCCTGTTGGCGGAGGCTTGCCTGGGCGGCTGTGCCGGGTTGTTCAGCAGCCAGAAGATCGCGGCCGTGCTGACGGCGCCGGACAGGCCCAGGACCGGGGCCCCCCAGCCGAGCCAGGACCGGCTCGCGCCCACGCCGATCGCCAGCATGGTCACCGCGTCCGCACTGCAATCCGCGGCGAGATCGAGGACATGCCCCCATCTGCTGAAACGCCCCGTCTGCCGCGCCAACTCGCCATCCGCACGATCCAGCAGGGCGGAGACGACAAACAGGCCTGATCCGGCCCATACCCAAGGCGCCGAACCCACCGAAAAAGCCGCCGCCGCCGCGAGCGCCGTGGTGATGCGCAGCACGGTGACATGGTTCGGCCGGAAGTTGGTTTTGGCGGCCCGTGCCACGACGGGACGGACGAGGCGATGAAGAAGCGTGTTATGGCTCACGGCACCACATTCATTTGCACAGGCAACATCTGGCTTGGCCGGATGCGCATTTCCGGCAACCCAGGTCGTACGCGGCTGACATAGGCCGGCGCGGCTACGGCGCGCCACACACATCCCGGCTACAATGGGCGTCCGCTCAGGCGCTGCAAGCGCCAGGCGGTCAGCAGCATGATCGCGGTGGCGCCGATGGCGGCGCCGATCAGGACGGGGCCGAGCCAGCCCAGCCAGGCCAGCGGCGCCATTAGATACAGGGCGTCCTCCAGATCAAAGCCCCAGCGGCCGGAATAAGCCTTGGTGCCGGGCGGACTCCGCTGCTCGAGCCGGTGCGAGAAGATGCTGCCGAGCAGCAGCGAGACGCCGGCGACCAGCCCGAGCGGTATGGCCCACGGACCCAGCCAGGAATGGCGCAGGCCCACGCCGATGGCGGCGAACAGCAGGGCGTTCACCGCGATGTCCGCGTAGGTGTCGTAAAGGTGTCCGCCCGGGCTGGACAGCTTGCCGAGCCGCGCCAGTTCGCCGTCCGCACGGTCGAGGAACGCGCTGAGTATCCACAGCCAGCCACCCCACCAGGTGCCGGCGTGGGTCCCCAACGCCAGGGCGGCGCAGGCTGCCAGCCCGGTGAGCAGGCGCAGGGTGGTCAGGTGGTTGGGCCGGACAGCGGTGCCGATCAGCGGACGCACCAAAGGACGCGCGATCACGTGGCTCCACGAGGTGCCGGTCACGCGGCGGTGTCCCCGGCTACGCGCGGGCGGCCGGGCAGCACGCGGCGTTCCATCCTGTGCCAGAGCACCAGGGCCGGCAGGCCGAGCGTCAGTTCGCGCAGCCGTTTCATCAGGGAGAGCGCGATGCCCAGCTCGGGCGACAGGCCGAAAAGTCTGCACAGCACGATGTAGCCGCCCTCCTGTACACCGAGGGTGCCCGGCACGATGAAACCCGCCGCCTTCAGCGCCTGGCCCAGACTTTCGATCACCAACCCCGCGCCCACGCCCACATCGTGCCCCAGATAGTGCAGCGCCACACAGACCTCCACGCCGCCCAGCAGCCAGGATACCATGTGCCAGGCCACGCCCAGCAGCACCGCACGCGGCCTCCTGTAGCAGGCGAGCAACGCCGTGTGCAGGCCCGCCACCTGGCCGCCTGCCCAGCCGAACACGCTGCCCAGCCGCAGCATGCCGGCTTCCAGCACCTTGCCCAAGCC